>JAQVTR010000022.1 GCA_028699915.1 Fidelibacterota bacterium | reverse complement strand
TTCAAACATTTGCCGTAAGCTGAACGGGCCGGATCAGCAGCCGGGCTCTTCGCAGGCATGTGATTCCTGCTCGATCTCCATTGTCAGATGTCCGATGTTCAGTCCGGCGGCCATTTCCCTGATCCGTTTTTTCAGTCCCGCGCTTTCTGCCGGTTTCATTCCGTCTGCAACAACCACATGTACCGTCATTGCGTTCTGGGTGGTACTGAGTCCCCAGATATGCAGATGATGCAGGCTCCGCACACCCTCCGTGTTCAGGATCGCTTTGCGGATTCCTTCAGCGTCCACATTTTCCGGCACGCCGTCCAGCGCAAGTTTTATGCTCTCCCTCAGCAATCCGAATGTGCTGTACAGGATCACGGCAGCAACCAGTAAGCTCAGCAGCGGATCGATCACATAGAAACCGGTAAAATGGATCAGCAGTCCGCCGACGACCACTGCGGCAGACACCAGCGCATCGGCAAAAAGGTGCAGGTATGCGCCCTTGATATTGAGATCCTTGTCCTTATCCCGGAAAAACAGAAAAGCGGTCAGGGCATTAATGACAATACCGGCAAGTGCGACGATGGCAATGTTCAGACCCGGGACCTCCGCCGGCCGGTTAAAGCGTTTAACGGCCTCGATGATGATCACGAGCACCACCGCCAGCAGGATCACCGCATTCAGCAGACTGGCGAGGATCGTTGACTTTTTATATCCGTAGGTAAATCTTTCGCTGGCTTTCCGTGTCGCCAGCCTGATGGCCATTAAAGAGAGCAGCAGGCTGCCGATGTCACTGACATTGTGCCCGGCATCTGTCAGCAGAGCCAGAGAATTGTTCATCAGCCCGGCAATGACCTCAATAATGACGAAGAGCACATTCAGGGAAATTCCCAGAATAAACGCGGTGTTGATCTTCTTCAGATCCGGGATCTCATGCTGATGTTGATGCTGATGCCCCATAACTCCCGCTGCCGTTTCAGAAATAAAATATGAAACACGCCCTGAAAATCCTATGGGAAATATTTTCCGCAAAGGAAGATTTAGAAGTCAATTCCGGGCTCATAGATTTCCGGTTTCCGCTGCCTGATCGATTTACGGACCCTGTCAGTCAGCTGCCAGGCCGCATCGAGTTCACGTCCGGACATGAACAGCCGTTTGTTTCCCCTGATACACTCTTCCAGGATCACCTCGTAGCTTTCCGGCGTGTTGGCGCGGAATTCGCAGGTGGGGCAGTAGATCATCTTCACCGGCGTCAGTTTGACCTTTTCGCCGGGCAGCGTTGAATTGATGGTCAGCTCCACATTTTCAAGCGGCTGGATATGGAGGATCAGTTTGTTCGGGGGCAGATCAAATTCGCAGTAAGCATTGCAGGGTTCCTTTTTAAAAGCGATCTCGATGTAGGCTTCCTGCTTTTTCAACTTTTTTCCCGTGCGCAGGACGATCTCTGTCCCGCGCCAGCGCCGGTCCCGTGAATGCAGTTTCAGCTCCGCGAAAGTCTCGGTATCAGAACCGGGATTAATGTTCGCGACCTCCTCCTGATAGCCGCCGTACTGCCCTGTCCGGATTTCTCCGCGGAATTTCAGCTTACGGATCGCATCGGTCTTGGCTTTCCGGAACGACAGCACATTCTGCCTGTCCGGTGCTCTCATCAGGATCAGCGACAGGGTTTGCAGCAAATGGTTCTGAACCATGTCCTTAATGGCACCGGTCTGATCGTAATAGTTAATGCGCTCGCCGACACCCATGGTTTCGTGTACGGCAACCGTGATACGTTCAACCGCTCTGGAATTCCAGACGCGCTCAAACAGCGGATTGGAAAAGCGTGTGCGCAGAATATTGTCGACGGTGTCTTTGGCAAGATAATGATCCGCGCGGTAGATCTGGTCTTCGCCGAAGCGGTCAAGCAGCTCCGCATCCAGCTTCATAAAGGATTCACGGTCACTGCCGAAAGGCTTTTCCGCAACAATGCGCGTAAAAAAGCGGTCATTGATATTGCAGCAGCGACTGATACTTTCTGCGATCTTTCCGAAAAAACCGTAGGCTGTCGCCAGATAAAAGATCCTGCCCGCAGGCTCTTCGGGTTCAATGGCCGCGATATGTTCCTGCAGGGTCTCCAGCGCCCCGTTTTTCTCAATATCCGCGATCATATAATGCAGGCCCACACGGGGATGCGCTTCTTTTCCGGCCAGCAGGAATTCTTCGAAACCTTTATTGTCGAAGGGTTTCCGGCCAATACCCAGGATGTGAAAATGCCGGCGCGGATCCTTGTCCGCCAGTGCCATAAGCGCAGGGATCAGCTTGCGCCGGGAAAGGTCTCCCGTACCGCCGAAAATTATGATCGTATAATGTTTCATCAGTTAAACCTTTTGGTCTGTCAGGATAATCAGTGATTTCATTTCCCGCAAAGTGCGTTCAGGGAGCGTTTTATCTGCGGATTTTTCAAGAAAATGCAGCAAAGCCTTTCGTTTGGATTCGCCGCTGTAAACCACGATGCCGCAGCGGCTTGCCGCAAGCAGTGCCGGACTGGCGGTAAAACGCTGAGGAGGGGCTTTGGGAGCATTGTCCAAGTAGGTGAATTCCCGGATCTCGCTATAGGCATATTCCGGGAAAACAGCGGCTATATGTCCGTCTTCACCCGCTCCCAGCAGTACAAGATCAAAATATCCGCCAAAGCGGTTTAACTTCAGCGTGTAATTCTGCGTCACCAGTTCGGGTGTATCGGAGCTTTGAACGGGATGGATGTTCTCTGTAGCGATCAGACCCCTTTTCAGTAAAGGGCGCAGAAGCAGTTCTTCTGCCAGACGGTAGTTGCTTTGCGGATCCGTCAATGCCACGCGCCGTTCGTCGACCCAGAAGAAATGAGTATTTTTCCAGGCGGGTATCTGATATTCGGCCAGAGCACGGTAGATGCCGGCAAGACTGCGGCCGCCGGCAAGGCCCAAAACCGCAGAACCCGAACGCGCTATGCGATCCCGGAGGATATCCGCAGCGAGTCTGGCTCCGGTCTCTGCGATCGCTTCGGCATTTTTCAGTACCAGCAGTTTCATTTTTTTGCCACTCCGTGTCCGCCGAATTCATCACGCATTACGGCTACCGCCTTGCTTGCGAAGGTCTTTACCTTGTCTGAAGCCAGCCGAACGCGCAAACTTTCTTCAATGACCGGGATATCAACCCCGTATTCCTTGGCGTCTTCAACCGCCCAGCGGCCTTCGCCGCTGTTAGGAACGTAACCGTCAATATCCGCCAGGTCCGGATGCTGCTTCAGACCCAGATGGACCATTTCCATCAGAAAGGAGCGTATAATACTGCCGTGGTTCCAGAGATCCGTGAGTTTCAGAAGATCCGTGTCCGGGAAAGGACCGTTCCTGATCAGGTCAAGCCCTTCGCCGATAGCCTGCATCATCCCGTATTCGATAGCATTATGGATCATTTTGACATAGTGCCCTGCGCCGGCCGGGCCGAAATGTCCGTAGCCGCCGGGAATGCACATATCGCGGATCGCGGGTTCTGCGCGCCGGAATTGTTCTTCGGGACCGCCGGCCATAATGCAATACCCGGTTTTTGCCGCCGCCAGCCCTCCGGAAACCCCGGCGTCCATAAAATGAATGCCTTTAGCGCCGAGTTCGATCGCGCGGCGGCGGGTTTCGCGATAATTGCTGTTACCCCCGTCGACCAGCAAATCTCCGGGCTTCATCAGTCCGGAAAGCAACCCGACGATCTCTTCTACTGACGAATGGGGTACCATCAGCCAGATAATGCGCGGAGTTTTCAGTTTGCTGATCAGATCTTCGTAGGACTCTGCAGGGATCGCCCCGCGTTCACGGCTGATCTTCCGGGTTTTTTCAGGTGAACGGTTATACACCAGGACCCGATGCCCCTTGTCGAGCAAATGCTCAACCATATGATATCCCATTTTCCCCAGTCCGACAAATCCGATTTCCATAAGGCCTCCTTTTTTCCGTTTTTCTTCAACGGCGCCGTTCCGGTAAAGTGCCGGAAATTCCGATTGTTTCCGAAAAGGTGAATACCGATTAAAAAAACGTTGCCGCTAAAACGGGAATTCCCCTTTTTTTCTTCCGGGCCCATTCGGACATTGACTTACCCGCCCTGTTCGAATGTTTAATTTTTAATGTTTCCTTCCGATCATCAAGACGGCAGCTATGATCTTATTTTCAAGGACATCATTCTCCTTTTCCTGCCGGCAAATGTAGTCGAGGAACAGATGCCGTTTTCCGGGATATTGATCCATTAATTCCCGGCAGCGTTTTTCAAGCTGGCTGAAAATATTCTGGTCATCTTTGCGCAGCGTTTCTTTTTCCACGACAATCTCTTCAAGAACTTCCATTCCCGCCGCCTCAATGTGCTTCATGATCAGGCCCTGCTTTTGTATGAGCGGGTGCCGGAAATTGCTGCTGTCTTCGATATAACCGTCATCGATGATCAAAACCCCTTTTTCCGAAAGGCAGGGAGACAGGGTTCTCAGGGTTGCAAGATAATTACCGAAAACGGGACCGATGGCACCCAGAACCAGAACGTCCCGGTCCGTGAAATTTTTTGCTTTTTCACGAATGTCACCGACTTCAAAAGTGCAGTGCCGGCCGATCTTGAGCGCGCGGGCTTTTTGCCGTGCGAATTCAATAAATTCAGGAATGGCATCGATCCCGTGACAACGGCACTTTAGCGCTTGAGCGGTCTTGACCGAGACGGCGCCCTTTCCGCAGCCCAAGTCAAGCAGTCTAAGTTCCGCCGGCTTTTCAAAGCGCTGCCGAATTAAGCGAATAACGATCTCCGGATCCGTCCCGATCTCCCAGAGATCCTGAAGTATATAAGGCAGAAAAGGGAACAGTTCTTCGCCGGAACCGTCCATTGCAATCACGGCGCTTTCTTTAAGGCTTTTCATGCCGCCCCCGGATTTTATTAAGCGCATCCCGTTGCCAACTGCGTTCTCTCTCAATGATTTCCGTCTGCCCCGGAAAGGCAAGTTCCAGGGTCTTGATGGCATAATCGGAACAGTGCATCGCATGTTCTTTCATGTGTCCCGTTCCCACAGCGTGTCCCGCTGCACGAAGGGCGCTGCATGCAATTTCCGAAGGGGCGTTCCGCGCGATCCGGTGAATACGGAACCCTGCTTGTCTTATGGAATAAATGCCTGCCGTTCCCGTCTGCCACAACGCATTGACGCGGAAGCCATCTTCGACAAGTTGAAGATCGGCACAGCTAAGTTTAGCATGCGGCAGGACGCGTCTTGCACAAAGGACAGCCCAGTTTGCCAGATCAGGGGGATCGCTTTGTTCGTATAAAGCGTCAATTTCTTTTCTTAAAGTGGTATGGTCAATGATTTTAATTTTACATCGCGTTGACATCGTTATCCCAAAAAAGGTTTATCATTTACTCCCGTGACGTTTAATATACCCCTTTCCGCCGAATACTGCCAGCGGAAAAATCCGGATGCTTGCCGCTTTACAAATCCCGAATTTTATGCTATATTGCATCCATGCGGACCCTTAGCCGGAAATTTGCTTATATCCTTATCCTGCCGATTTTCTTGCTCTTCGCATTTGGCTGCAGGAATATTTTTGCGCCGGCACTGGGTAGTCTTGACGGCGGAAATTCCATTTACCGCCTGGATCTCGCTTCGCCGGCGGACGTTCTGCACAATTTTCGCTATGCCTATATTTACCGGGACAGTCTGATGTACGCGATGCTTTTGGACAGCGAATTTGTCTTTGTTTATTACCAGCCAAGCACGGAAAACGGAACCGGCCATTACGATTCCTGGATGCGGGATACCGAACTGCGTACCACCGGCCGTCTGCTGGGAGCGTTTTCCTATATCGATCTTATCTGGCAAAGTACGCTGGACAGCGCTTACTACGAAATACAGGGCGATTCCGTGATCCGCCGGGAAAGCGATCGCTTTGACAGTGCCAATTATGCGGATATTTCCCGCTCCTACCAGTTAACGCTGGGAGATTATTATACCCTTGTAGGAGATGCGGCATTCCGCTTTCGCAAAGACGGTGAAGGAAAATGGCGGATCCTCCGCTGGGAAGATAAGTATAACACCTATTAGAAATAACTTGAGTCAAGTTTACTAAAAGCGTTTCACGTATCCGTGGCAATAAGGCAGCGTGCCTTTCCGGAAGTAATAATCCTGGTGATAGTCTTCCGCCGGATAAAAGATGTCCAGCGGCAGTATGCGGGTTACGACCCGGTATCCTTTTGCCTTCAGATCGGCGATCAGTTTTTCCGCGACGGATTTTTCTTCTTCATTGTGATAGAAAACGGCAGAACGGTATTGTTTCCCGATATCGGGACCCTGGCCATTGGCCTGGGTGGGATCGTGAATCTCAAAGAATGTTTTTGCCAGAGTTTCATAATTGACCTTGTCCGGGTCATAGCGGACCTCCACGGCTTCGTAGTGGCCGCTATTGCCGCGGCTGACCTCCGCATAACCGGGATTTTTTGTCCGTCCGCCGGTATAGCCCGAAACAACCGATGCGACGCCTTCGATCTGCTGCAGATAGTATTCTACTCCCCAGAAACAGCCGCCGGCAAAGACCGCCGTTGCATTGCGTTCGACCGAACCCGGAAGAAAGTCCATGGAAATGGAATTTACGCAATGGCGGGTGTTTTTTGGCGTAAAGCGCTCACCGCGAAAAACGTGGCCCAGATGTCCCCTGCAGTTTGCGCAAAGAATTTCCGTCCGGCGGCCGTCGGCGTCCGGAAGCTCCAAGACGCGACCCGGTATGGCGTCGTCAAAGCTGGGCCAGCCGCAGCCGGATTCGAATTTGTCCGCGGAATAGAACAGGGGGGTTCCACACTGCCGGCAGACAAAGGTACCCTCGCGTTTTTCCTTAAGCAGATCCCCGCTGAAAGGGGCTTCGGTGCCTTTATCGATAATGACGCGTTTTTCTTCGGGGCTGAGCGCTTTGAACTCGGTATTCTGTGCCATAAGGAATCCTCCAAAAAAGATAAGCGAAACGATCACATTACGGTAAGGTCGCCGGAGCTTCAGATGTATGTTCGGCATAATCGCATCTCCGTATTTGGGACTCCAATTCTTAAGATCGTCTTTTGTTCCCCGATGCAGACGGGATTTATTGCGGGAATATACCGGGGAGGTATTTCCCGAGGAGCCGGATCAGCTCTTCGCGCCGAATGGGCTTGGATATGTAATCATTAAAGCCGGCTTCGAGAATGCGGATGCGCTCTTCATTCAGGGCGTAGGCCGTTTGAGCTATCAGAGGAATATCCGGCCGCAAGTTCCGAATTTCTCGGGCGGCGTCAAAGCCGTTCATGAGCGGCATTTTAATGTCCATCAACGCCAGCGCAATTTCTTTGTCCCGGCGTATCGCATCCAGTGCCATCCGGCCGTTTTCTGCCGGGATAATGCAGACATTGGAGTTGCGTAGCAATTCGCTCAAATAGGCAAAACTGATATTGTCATCTTCCGCTATCAAAATTTTAACCGGGTTCATCGGTGTTCTCAGATCCTCTTAAGTGTTGCCGCCTCGAATTGACAAGAGCGGTACAGAAACCATAACGCGACATTGAACGTTATGAAATAATAACAAAAAGCGCCGATAAATCAAAGCTTTTGCTTTTGGGAACGCGGATGTTTTTAATCGGTCATTCTCTTTGTTCTAAAATGAATTTCTATTATATTTATTTGATAATGTCTGTGAAAGGAAAACATGCGCGCCGCCATTTTTCATCATTCCTATGAACCCCTGAGTATCGGCAATGTCCCGACCCCGTCCGTGGGACCACATGACGTTCTGATCGCGATCCGCACCTGTGCCATTTGTCATACCGACATGCAATTCATCGATCAGGGGCTGGCGCCGAACATGAAGCCGCCCATTATTCTCGGACACGAGATCGCCGGCATCATTGAAGAGGTCGGCGATGAAGTAAAAAAATTCAAGCCCGGGGAACCGGTCATTGTTCCGGCTACCATTACCTGTAATCACTGCCTGGCCTGTAAATCCTGGAACGAGACCTATTGCGAAAATATCCGGCGTATCGGCATTGACATGAACGGCGGGTTTGCCGAATATATCGCCGTACCGGATTTCCATCCCTATCGGCTCCCGCATGAATACGGGTTTGAGACCGGCAGCCTGATCTCCAACCTGCTGATCGGCGCCTATCACCTTGCCTATGACCGCGTAAATATTCGCGCCGGTGAAAAAGTGGTGATCTTTGGCAGCGGCGGTTTCGGACTCAGCATTCTTCAAATGGCAAAACTGCGTGAAGCCCAGGTGTACATGGTCGATATTTTCGACTGGAAGCTCAACGAGGCAAAACGACTTGGCGCCGATGCGGTACTGAACTCCAATAAAGTCAAGGTCTGCGAAGAGGCTGTGCAGGATATGCTGGGCGGCAAGGCCGATATTTGCATTGAGACCATCGGAGCTCCGCGCACCTTAATGCAGGCCATCAATTCACTGAAAAAAGGCGGGCGCCTTGTTCTCAGCGGTTTCAGCGAAAACCCGCTGCCCTTTCTGATCGGGCGAATTATTCACAACGAGATTTCCCTGATCGGCGCTGAAGGCGCGCCGCGCAGAAAGATCCCGGAAGTTCTGCATCTTCTGGATGACAAAAAGATCAACATTGACAACCTGGTCACCAAACGGTTCGACCTGGACAATATTAACCAAGGTATCAGCGCCCAACGCATGGGACAGACCATACGTACAATGATCTATCCCTTTGGGCCGGAAACGACAAACGAACAGGACACCCCATGAAAAGACTGGTTATCATTCCGACCTATAACGAAAAAGCGAACATCAGCAAACTCGTTCAAAAACTGCAGTCCCTGAAAATTGAAGGGCTGGATATTCTTTTTATCGATGACAACTCCCCGGATGGCACGGGCGAGATCCTGAAAAATTTTCAAAAAGAATATCCGAATATCAAACTTATCGAACGGGAGGGAAAACTCGGGCTCGGCACCGCGTATATCCTGGGCTTTAAATTCGGACTGGATCAGGGCTATGATCAGATTGCACAGATGGATGCCGATTTCTCCCACAATCCCAAGGATCTGATCCCGCTGTTTGAACTTGCGAACGAATACGACTGGGTGATCGGCTCACGTTATGTGAGCGGCATCAATGTAGTAAACTGGCCGCTGAGACGCCTTATCTTAAGCAAGGGAGCCAACGTCTATACCAATATTGTAACCCGTATGCCTATCAAAGACGGTACTGCGGGTTTTAAATGCTGGAACAGCCGTGTCCTGGCGGCCCTCGATCTGGATGCCGTCAAATCCCACGGCTATTCTTTTCAGATCGAGATGAATTACCGCGCCTGGAAAGCCGGTTTTCAATTTCATGAACACTCCATTGTCTTTATCGACCGCTGCGTGGGACAATCCAAGATGTCAAAAAAGATCGTCTACGAAGCGATCTGGATGGTCTGGCGCCTGGTGTTTATGAACCTTTTTGGAAAGATCAAACCCTTGCCGCAACGCAATGACAAGGCCTGACATTTCAATCATCATTGTCAGCTATAATGTCAAGAATTTCTTGCAGCACTGCCTGCTTGCACTGAAAAAAGCGGCAGCCGGACTGCAGACCGAAATCTTTGTCGTGGATAACCATTCCATTGACGGAACGCCCGATATGCTGCGCCGTGAATTTCCGGACCTGCAGCTGATAAGCAACGAAACAAATCTCGGTTTCGGCAAAGCCAACAATCAGGCACTGAAACTCGCCAGCGGCAAATACGTGCTTTTTTTAAATCCCGATACGCTTATCGAGGAAAACACCTTATCGGTTTTATACGATTTTATGGAAAAAAACGGCGATGTGGGTATCTGCGGTCCCCGTATTCTGAATGCGGACGGCACCCTGCAGCTTGCTTGCCGGCGCAGTTTTCCATCTCCCCGCGTAGCGCTCCCGAAATTGCTGGGATTAAGTGCGCTGTTCCCGAAAAGCAAGATTTTCGGAAAGTACAACCTGACCTATCTTGACCCGGGGAAAAACTATCCCGTCGATGCCGTCAGCGGTTCCTTTATGTTTTGTCATGGCGATCTGATACGGCAGATCAAGGGTTTTGATGAGGATTTTTTCATGTACGGAGAGGATCTTGATCTTTGCCGTCGCGTACAGCTGGCCGGAAAGAAGGTGTATTATGTGGCGGACACGGCCATTATTCACTACAAAGGCGAAAGTTCCAAATCGGCGCCTTACGACAGCCTGATGGCTTTCTACAAAGCCATGGATATCTTTTTCCGCAAGCATTTTTCTCCTTTTTATTCGACAATAACCACGCTATTCTTCCGGATCGGCATTGCTTTTCATCTCTTGTTCAATTTTCTTGGGCGCCTTTTTTTCGCCCTGCGACTTCCGCTGCTGGACCTTTTGATGATTATCGCCGCTTTACTTTTATCCTTGTTTTTACGTTTTCCGGCGGACTTCTTTACCGAGCTGCAGCATTTTGCACCGGTACTCGGGGGATATGCGGCCGTGTATATGCTTTTTCTGGCGCTGGGCGGATCTTACCGCCGCGCCAAACATTACGATTTTGTCCGGGCGGCCGCGAACCTGCTTCCGGGCTTTGTTCTGAACGGCTTCGTTACTTTCTTCTTTCTGCGTGCCGCACAGTCACGTTTTATATTTCTGATCGCATTTGTATTCATCCTTATTGTTCTGATGCTTTGGCGCATCATCGCATTCCGGATGCGTTCGCGGCATTTTCGCCAGGGTTCCGAAAACGCCCGGCGCACGCTGGTGGTTGGTGCAGGCCCCGAAGGTCAGCGCATTGCGGCTACCCTGGGATTGCATCCGGAACTGGGTTACCTCTTCGTCGGATTTGTCGACAGGGAGCTGCAGCATCCAAAGACCATAGGAAGTATCCGCGACCTTTCCCAGCTGGTAAAAATCCAGGATATCGATAATGTGATCTTCAGCTCGGATGTTTTGAGCCTGGGCGAGATCATTCGCATGATGGCGGAACTGGCACACTTCCCGCTGAGTATCAAGATCATTCCTGAAAAGGAAAACCGCATATTCGGTAAGGCAGTGATCGAAAACCTGGACGATATTCCCGTCATTGAAATGGAATACGCCGTTTTGAAACCCGAATGGCGCATTCTCAAGCGCAGCCTGGATTTATTTTTTGCGCTTATAGCGATCCTTGTTCTGGCAATTCCCGCAGCTCTGATCGCCCTCACGGCCAATGTGCAGGCGGTGAAATTTTCGGAGGATGTCCCCGGCGGCCGCATCTGGAGAAGGAAAAAGGACGGAAGCGAACCTTTTTTATACTGGTATCCCATGCTGTTTTCACTGTTGAGCAACCGCATGACCATCGTAGGTGACCTGAAGAATATTCCGGAAGGCAGCCGGCGCTATTACAAGCCCGGCATGACCAGCATCATGCGCAGTGAGAAAGCCGCCCTGCCCACGCCCGAAGAACACGAACGTTACATTCATTATTACATGAGCAATTTTTCGTTTGTTCTGGATGTGGAGATCATTTTTAAAACCCTGTTCCTGAAGAAAAATTAACAAAGCGCCGAATTAAGCCTTAGCAAAAAAATGAAATAATAAAAGCGGGAGGAATGTTTGTGAAAAAAGCGTGGATCGTAAATCGTTAAGAGCAGAACATTTGAGTTATAGGTCGTTGATATAGTTAAGGGATAAAAACCCATACAGAGAGATTCCCTCAAAAAAACGCATTCTCATAACGCATCACTTTATTACCAGCCCAGCAAATATGCGAACACCAGCGGAGCCACAATGGTGGCGTCGGATTCAATAATGAATTTCGGGGTGTCGATCCCGAGTTTGCCCCAAGTAATCTTTTCGTTGGGCACCGCGCCGGAATAGGAGCCGTAGCTGGTGGTAGAGTCCGAGATCTGGCAGAAATAGCTCCAAAAGGGCGTATCGTTACGTTCCAGGTCCTGATAAAGCATCGGCACCACGCAGATGGGAAAATCGCCGGCTATGCCGCCGCCGATCTGGAAAAAGCCGATCCCCTGTTCTTTAGATTGCTTTGTATACCAGTCCGCCAGCCACATCATATATTCAATACCCGATTTCATGGTCGAAGCCTTAAGTTCGCCTTTAATGCAATACGAGGCAAAGATATTGCCCATGGTCGAATCTTCCCAGCCGGGAACGACGACGGGCAGGTTCTTTTCCGCAGCGGCCAGCATCCAGCTGTTTTTCGGGTCGATCTCATAATAAGGTTCCAGCATACCGGAAAGCAGCATCCTGTACATGTACTGGTGTGGAAAATAGCGTTCGTCTTTTTGCTCGGCATCTTTCCAGATCTTGAAAATGTGTTTCTGCAGTTTGCGGAACGCTTCTTCTTCGGGGATGCAGGTATCCGTGACACGATTGAGCCCTTTTTCCATCAGGGCCCATTCCTGTTCCGGGCTCAGATCACGGTATTCCGGTACGCGCCGGTAATGCGAATGTGCCACCAGATTCATGATGTCTTCTTCCAGGTTCGCGCCGGTACAGGTAATGATATGGACTTTATCCTGACGGATCATTTCGGCCAGGGACTTGCCCAGTTCCGCGGTGCTCATAGCCCCGGCGAGGGTGATCATCATTTTGTTGCCTTGTTCCAGCTGAGCCTCATAGGCCTTGGCGGCATCCACCAGGGTTGCCGCATTGAAGTGCTTATAATGTTCCAGCATAAATGCCGTAACGGGACCTTTTTCGTTCATGTTGTTCTCACCGGTTAGAATAAAATTTATAGGACAGCATTTTATAGTACAATTTGGCGGCAAGGAATGCGGGGGAATGGTCTTCCTCCTTGGGTGCCAGCTCGACAATATCAAAGGCCAGGACCTTTTTTTCACGAAAGACCAGACTCAGAAAAGCCAGCATATTGTACCAATCCAGTCCGCCGGGTTCCGGCGTTCCGGTGGCCGGCATAATGGAAGGATCAAAAACATCAAGATCGAGCGTGATGTAGACTTTATCCGTCATTTTTGAAAGCGCTTCCTTATACCAGTCGCGATTCCAGGCGACTTCCCGTGCAAAAAAGGTATTCCCCGGCTTCATATATTGCTTTTCGCTGATGTCCATACTGCGGATACCGATCTGGACCAGATTCGTATGCTGTGCGGCGTCGTAAACCGCACAGGCGTGGTTGTAGGGTGAGCCGCGGTATTTCGGGCGCAGATCGGCGTGCGCATCGAAGTGCAGAACGGTAATATCCGGATATGCCTCATAAAAAGCCCGGATGATCCCGATGCTGACGGAGTGTTCCCCCCCGAAAAAGGTCAGAAATTTCCCGGACTGCATCAGGGAACGTGTTTTTTCATACACACTGCGAAAAACTGCTTCCGGTGTGCGGTTTTCAACAATGGGCGGCAGAATGTGGATGCCCTTGCGGTAGACCTCGGAATCGGTCTCAATATCGTAGAGCTCCAGATTCTCCGCTGCCTCCAGAAAAGCGGCAAATCCCTTGTCGGCGCCTTTACCCCAGGTGCTGGTGCCGTCGTAGGGAATGGACTGAAGAAGAACCGACGCCGTGTCGTAATGGGTGTAGGATTCTTCTATAGCGGCAAAGTTTCTCATACTTTTTGCTCATAGCCCAGGATTTTGAACATATCCTGTGCGGACTGCTGATCCCGGTACACGTAATGGGTGAAATTGCCTTTGTCATCACGGTCGATGATCACGTGTTTTGGCGAAGGAATCAGGCAATGTTTGATCCCGCCGTAGCCGCTGATGGAGTCCTGATAGGCGCCCGTATGGAAGAATCCAATATAAAGCGGCTCTTTGTCCTTTTCTGCATACCGGGGCAAGAGGATCTCCTGATTGAGATCTTCGGAATTATAATAATCGGAACTGTCGCAACTGATCCCGCCGATGTTGACACGCTGATAATCGTTCTTCCATTTATTAAGCGGAAGCAGAATGAACTTTTCGTGAATGCTCCAGGCATCCGGGATCGTATTCATAAGGCTGTTGTTGATGATATACCAGGTTTCGGTATCGTTTTGCTTTTTCTGTTCCAGCACTTTGAAAATAATGGCACCGGCCTCGCCGACCGTATATTTACCGAATTCCGTGAAAATGTCGGGTTCGGCCACTTCTTCATTCGTGCAGGTTTCTTTAATGCTTTCAATAATGGCATTGATCATGTATTCGTAATCGTATTCGAAACCCAGATGATTGCGGATGGGAAAACCGCCGCCCAGATTAAAGGCATCCAAAGTGTCGCATTCTTTTTTCAAATTGACGTAAAGCTGCAGTGCACGCTTGAATTCGCCCCAGTAGTACAGCGTATCCCGGATACCGGAATCCACAAAAAAGTGCAGCATTTTCAATTCCACATCTGCGTTGTTCTTGATCTTGGAACGGAAGAGTTCCAGGATCTCGCCTTCCGGAATACCCAGTCGCGAGGTGTAATAAGCCGACTGCGCCTGTTCGTTGATGGCCATGCGCAGGCCGATCTTCATTTTCTGGCCGGGACTGATCTTGCGGACCCGGTCAAGTTCGTTAATGCTGTCCAGAACCAGGATGGAGTTATGAAAGCCCTCCTCCTGCAGATGGGCGATCTTTTCCAGATATTCGTCGGTTTTGTAGCCATTGTGAATGATCAGGCGTTCCTTATCGATCTTTTTATCCCGGTATAAATGCAGGATCAGGTCAATATCATAAGCCGAGGAGGTTTCCAGATGCACGTCGTGTTTGAGGGCCTCGTTGATCACGGGATAAAAATGGTTGCATTTGGTGCAGTAGCAGTAATAGTAATGGCCACGGTATTTGTGGCGTTTGATGGAACGGTTGAACAGGTTGCGGGCTTTTTTGATCTGATCTCCGATCTTGGGCAGATAAATAAAACGGAAAGGAGTTTCGTATTTTTCGATCAGATATTTCAGAGAAACCCCGTGGAAGGTCAGGTATCCGTCACGCAGGTCAAATCCCTCCTGGGGAAAGTAGTAACTCTGATCGATAAGATCAAAATAGGTATTTTTCATTTACGGTATTACCCCTTATATTAAACGGACATACGCCGTATTGTGTACAGTAGAGAATATATTGAATGTGTTTTTTGATTACAAAGTATTTAGTGAGGAGATTAAGGCAAACGGAACCGGTTCGCAAAACCCGCAACCCTTGCGGGAATAGCATAGATTCTCATTTTATTCGCCTCCCTTTTTTATTAAATTGCCCTTTATATAATGGAGCCGCACCATGAAAATAATCCGTCTTTTGCTTGGTATTTTGTTTCTGTTCACCGGTCCTCTACCGCTTCTTGCCCAGGACCCGGAGGTCCATGTGCTGATCATGCACAGCGAGCCGTTCGTGTTGCTGGAAGGCGAAGCGAGGCTAAGCATCTACGATCAGGATAATAAGCGGGAACAGCTGCGGGGACAGCAATCGTTGCGTATAGCAAAAGAAGAGGATGTTCTTGTTCTTTATGACGCGGACAGAAAACGCGTTCACTGCGGGAGCCGGCTGCTTATTCAAAACAATGACAAAAACCGGGATATCCGCATCAAGGATGTTCCGCAGGGCCTGGGTTGGGGACGGGAGCACAAGGAAGACCGGACTTACCGGGGTGCGCTGGAATTCCGCATCAACGCTTCCGGCAATATCAATGTGGTAAATGTGCTGGACATGGAAAGTTACCTGTACGGGGTGGTACCCGCGGAAATCGGGATCAATTCCCCCGTCGAGGCGCTGAAAGCCCAGGCGGTTTGTGCGCGTACTGAGGCCATGGTAGGCCTGGAGACCGGCAAATACGCCGGAGAGGATTATCAGCTGACTTCGGATGTGATGTGCCAGGTCTATACGGGTTCCGGTACGGCGAATGAGGCTGTTCGCAAGGCAGTAGATGATACCCGCGGCCTGGTGCTGACCTACCAGGATACGCTGATCAGCGCCTACTATGCTTCCACCTGCGGCGGACATACCGAAAGCATTGAGTATGTATGGCCGGAACGTTCGGGCCCGCGGCCTTACTGGAACGGCCACCCCGACCGCCCGGCGGGTTATGGAACGGACCTTCGGGAGGCGGAAGCGATCCGTGAGTGGATACTGGACCCGCCGGATTCCTGGTGTAAGCCGGACAGCAGCACTCCAGACTGGATGCGCAATAATTTTCGCTGGAAAACCACGATTACCCCGGAACAGATCAGTAAGGCGCTGGCGGAGCAATACCGTGATATTGGAAATATTTATGACATCGTTCCCCTGGAACGCGGGGTTTCCGGACGCATTTACGACCTGCTCTTTATTGGGGAAAAGGGGCATTTCCGCGTAAAGGGCGAATTGAATATCCGCCGCCTGGTCTCGCCTCCGCTGCGCAGTTCCTGTTTTATTGTGGATAAAATCGGACCGGTTTCGGCGCCGGCAAGTTTCATTCTCAGCGGTGCGGGATCCGGTCACGGCGTAGGTATGTGCCAGGTCGGCGCCATCGCCATGGGCCGCCGCAACATTTCCTATGCAGATATTCTGGCGCATTATTACCGCGGCGCGGTTCTGCGTAAAAAATATTGATTTGGCATGCCGGCGTGACATTCTTATTTCCGACATTTCTGTATTTTCTGCCCCTGAGCGCAATCCCCTTTATCATTCACCTTTTGGGTGAACGTAAACACCGGCCTTATGCGTTCAGCTCCCTGAAATTTCTCCGGGAAATCGAACAGGATTCCATGAAAAAATTAAAATGGCGGCAATGGCTGATCCTGCTGACAAGAGCACTGACCATCGCCATGCTGATCCTGGCGCTTGCACGCCCGCTGTTCCGCGGCGCCTGGGGGCTTGCGGAATCCGGCATCCTGCTGATTGACCGCAGTTTCAGTACACAGACGGATCCGCAGTTCCGGGAAAAATCCAATGAGCTTTTACAGACCTTCGAAGGCTGGCAGGTTTATGCATTCGACGAACACAGTTCTGCCGACTCCCTAAGACGGAAAATTGTGGATCACAAGATGACGTACAGGCTTGCGGAGATGCCGCTGATCCTGTTGAGCGACTTCCAGGACAATGCACAAACGGCGGAGATCTGCGCCATGCTCGAAGATATCGATCTGGACATATATTTGCTTTCTCTGCCTAAAGCGCTGGCAAACCTTGCGGTATCAGGACTGCGCGTATTGCCGGAATACCGGGAGGACGGGTTGATGAGCTTGGCCATCCGCACTTCGGCATCGGAACGCTACCGGTCCCCTGCCGCGGTACGGATCCGCATTGACGGCAGGGCCGCAGGTCAGGTGAATATGGACGAGCAGGGGTTCGGCATCTTTCGTTTTGATCCCGGGGACGCGGAGCGGATTCGCTGCGTTGTTCAGTGCGGCGAAGACGCATATCCGGAGGACAACATCCGTTATCTTGTGGTTAAACCGTATTCCGACGTCCGCATTTTGGACGTAAGTAAGCCGGAAAACGCAGGATATCAGCGCGAGGCGCTATCGGCCATGGAGGGTATTCAACTGATAAAGATTGTGCCCGAATATCTGTCTGCCCAGGATCTGAATGCCTTTGATATGCTTATCATCGATGATCCCGGCGATCTGCCCCCCGGCCAGCTCGAACGTATCCTGCTTTATTCCAATGCCAATCCGGCGCTCTTCATTGCCGGCGAAAAAACGGATTCCTGGCTAAAAGCAAAATGGGAAAAGCAACAAGTAAAGCCGGGTTATGTTAGTCTTGCTTTTCCATCCGCCCCGAAGGAAACATTCCGCATACGCGAGTATTACCGCACGGATGTGAAGCCGGTCGAAACACTGTGGCGTCTGAGCGGCGGCGATCCGTTGCTGCTGCGTCTTGAAGGCCGCCGCTACCTCTTGCTTTCGCCTTTTATATTTGAAAACAACGACATGGGTTTATCACCTTACTTTACTCGCATACTCCGGGATTTTATCCGGACAGTTCTGCAGACGGAAAGTCCGAATTACGAAACCGGAGATCTGCTTGAACCGGACCGGCCGCGCTTTACGGTTCGCAATCCCGGCGGCGAGGTTCTGCAGGTGCAGGGACCTTTCCATGAAACACAGATGCCGGGTTTTTACATATTGGAAAGTGAAGATCTGTACGAAGAACTTGCCGTTAATATTCCTGCAGCAGAAACGATCCAGGGGCAAAAGCCGCTTTCCGGTTGCAGTGGCACATTGGCAGAGACGGAAGATTTTTCGGTCTTGCGGGACCGCATCCGCGGCAGGGAAGCGTCCGCGCTGTTCTTTGTGCTTGCGGCCGCTTTTTTGCTTTTCGAAATGCTATTGACCGGAAAAGGAGAAGCTACGGCATCATGGAAAAGATCATAGAAAAAGGTCCCGAGCGCGCCATTCTTTGTGCGGTGGCGCCTACCGGAAAATACGAAGAGAGCGAACGTTCTCTGGGAGAATTGGCGCGCCTGGCCGATACGGCCGGGATTGAAGTCCTGGATACATTTATTCAGGTCCGTGAAAAAAACGATTCGGTTTCCTATTTCGGCAGCGGAAAACTGAACACCTTGCAAGCACTCGCAAAAGAAAGCAGGGCGGACCTGCTGCTTTTTGACGACGAACTGACCTCCGCGCAACAAAAGAACATCCAAAAGCAATTGCCCGATATCAACATTCTGGATCGCAGTGCGCTGATCCTGGATATTTTTAAGATCCACGCCAAGACCCGGGAGGCCAAGACACAGGTCCGGCTTGCGGAGGCGGAATACCTGCTGCCCCGGCTGGTCCGGCAGTGGACCCACCTTGAACGCCAGGAAGGCGCAGGCCGTATGCGCGGGGGGGCTGGAGAAAAACAAATTGAGATCGACCGGCGTCTGCTTCGGGACCGTATCAAAAAACTGAAACTGGACCTGGAAAAGATCGGAACGCAGATGGAGACCAAGCGCAAATCCCGGTCCCGGCGCTTCAATGTTGCTTTGGTCGGTTATACCAATGCCGGAAAATCTACCCTGATGAACGATCTGGCGGGTCCCAGTGTGGAGGTTGAAGATAAGCTGTTCAAAACCCTGGACACCACCGTGCGCCGGGTTCAGCTGGACAAGACCCATACCATCTATCTCAGCGATACGGTGGGTTTTATCCGCAAACTGCCGCATCAGCTGGTGGCCTCTTTCCGCAGTACGCTCAAAGAAGCGCAGGAAGCGGATCTGCTGCTGAAACTGATTGACATTTCCGATCCGGACTATCCGCTGCAGATTCAAACCATCGATGAAGTGCTGAAAGAATTCAACATTCCCGGTGAACGTTTTATTACCGTGTTCAACAAGATCGATCTGCTGGAAGACAAAGCCACGCTTACGGCGATCCGGAATCTGCATCCCGAAGCCTGTTTTATTTCCGCACAGCGCGGGATTGGCATCGAAAAATTGATCGCCGGGATCCGGGAACGTATTGACGAAAGTGCGTTTGTACACCAGTTCTATGTAGATCCCGCCGATGGAAAGCTCATCGCGGACCTGCATCGTCACGGAGAAATTCTGGAGAGCCGTTTTGCGGGAGAAAAATTGCTCTTTAAGGTCTTTCTCGATGCTTCGGTTTACGAAAGCCTGAAAAAGAAATATGACCTCTAAAAAGGGGTAAAGGAGATAACGATGAAAAAAATTACCCGCCGTTTATGCCTGGCATTTTTTATGCTGGGACTTTTACACGCAGAAGACCCGGCGATACTGCTGGTCCGTTGCGACGATATCGGCATGTGTCATGCCGTGAATGTTGCAGCTAAAGATCTGGCCGACACCGGGATTCCGCTAAATTACTCGGTAATGTTCGTCTGCCCCTGGTATCAGGAAGCCGTTGAAATGCTCGGGGATTACGACAATGTTTGTTTTGGCGTTCATTTAACGCTGAACAGCGAATGGAAAAATTACCGCTGGGGGCCTTGCAGCGACCATGCCGATGTTTCTTCGCTAAGCGATGAAAACGGCTATTTCTATCACACCCGGCAAGCAAGCTACGCTGCAGATCCCGATCCGGCGCAGTTTGAAACGGAGTTGCGGGCACAAATCAAACGGGCTTTGCATTGCGGTTTGAAAATCCGCTACGTCGATACGCACATGTCCACCCTGAGCGGTCGTGAAGACCTGCATCAAATCGTAAAGGATCTGGCAAAGGAATACGGGCTGATCTTTCACCGGGATGTGCCCGACGAAACGCTTCGCGGCATATACTCCACAAAGCCGGAGCAAAAGCGCAAGGAACTGCTGAATCAGTTAAAGACCCTGGAATCCGGCCGCCGCTATCTGCTTGTATCCCATATCGGGATGCGGGGTGCGGAAATGGATGCGCTGCAGGATATGAATCCGGGTGGACTTAATGAAATGAGCCGCCACCGCGAAGCGGAATGGAACAGCCTGAGTTCCGCCGCATTCCGCCGGGAAATCGAAAGGCAAGGGATCGTACTCAGCACCTATGCGGCCGAAGCCGACGAAAAAGTAAAGGGGAAATAATCATGTTTCTGGAAATTATCGGATATGCCGCATCGGTTGTTACGGCATTTTCTTTAATGATGAAAAACATCCGCAAGCTGCGCTGGTGGAATTTTGCCGGTGCCGCGGTTTTTTCGCTGTACGGCGCGTTGATCGGCGCCTGGCCGGTCTTTGCCATGAACGCCTTTGTAGCGGTCGTGGATCTCTATTTTCTGTTCCAGATGAACCGCCAGCAGGAATATTTTGATATCGTAGAAATCGATGTACACAATTCTGATTTCGTGCGGCGTTTTCTGGAATTCTACCGGGAAGATATTGCCCGTTTTTTTCCGGAATTCAAATTGGAAAAAAGCAAAAAATACCGCGCATGTTTTTGTTTGCGGAATGTACGGCCAACGAACCTGATTATCTTTTCAGAGCTGTCCGAAAAAGAAATAATGGTCGATCTGGATTACGCCATTCCGGAATACCGGGATATGAAAACCGGGAAGTTTGTTTACGATGAAGGCATTAAGCGTCTTGGTCTGGATGAAGGACAGGTTTTTGTCAGCCGCAATGCCGAAGAAGCGCACAACAGCTATCTGCGTGCCCTGGGCTTTGTGAAACGGGACGATGTTTACATAAAAAAAGCGAAAGACTGAATGCGGCTCCCTTAAGACTAACCGCGATGTTCCTTAATGATCTCCAGGTATCGGGGAATGACCATGTCATCCATGACCGATTCCCAGGAAAGAAAAACGCTGTGCCGGGCTTCTTCGCCGATCTGCCGAAGTTTTTCCGGATGCTCAAGCGCTTTTTGAATAACGCCTGCGAGGCTTTCGGGACTGTTCTCACACAGGAAGCCGTTTTCGCCGTCACGGATGCCCTCTGCGGCGTTGCTTCCACGCACGATCACCGAAGGGGTTGCCATCGCTGCCGCCTCGCGGGTTACCACCGGCGCATTGTCATACAAAGAAGGAAAAACAAAAAGGTCCGCACGGCCGAAGAGGCCTTTCAGCAATTCCCGATCCAGAATTTTTCCCAGAAATTGCACCCGGGAGTGCAGTCCGAATTCATGGACAAGATCCTGAAAATATTCCCGGGACTTGCCTTCCCCCGCCAGGAGCATAGTAAAGGGGATTTTTCTTTCGTGCAGTATCTTTAGGGCGCGCAAGGTGGTTTCAATATTTTTTTGACGGATCATTTGTCCGACAAATAGCAGTACGGGCTCACCCTGCTTCAGCTTGAATTGTAGATTGATCTCTGCACATAATGCATCCAAATTTTCCGGGATACTGAAATCCGCACCGTTCGGGATCACTTCCACCGGACCGCGATACCCGTATGAAAGCAAGGTTTCTTTGGTGCTTTGATTGACGGCCCAAACCGCATCGGCATAATTAAAAAAGTCGACTACCAGGTGCGTCATGATCCAGGAAATGGCGTCCGAGCGGGTGACTTCCTTAAAGTCGTCATAGAATTTGGAATGAAAGGTTGCCACCAGGGGCACCTTTCTCTGGCGCGCGTACTGCAGGGCAATATTTCCCGAACTGAATGGGCTTTGGGCGTGGACAAGGTCTACATGCAACGTTCTGAGCTTTTTCCAGAGCGCCGGATTGTGAACGCTAAGCCCTACGCGGTAAGGTTTGCGGAGAACAAGGGGAAAGGAAGGATAGCGAAGAACCGGAAAGATCTCCTCATCTACATAGCCCGGAAATTCAGGTGTTACCACATAAGATCGGCCGTACTTGTTTTTTATCCAGTAGGCATAATTTTTTGTTACATTTCCAACGCCGTCCATAATCGGCGGGAAAGAGTCGCTAAATTGAATGACATTCACAGACATTAGACATCAACCTCCAAAAACAACGTCCGCTTATTTTAATGTTTATTTTTAACACTGGCAAAAAGAATAATTTTTTATGATCGTTTACTTTTTCCGCGTTTCAAGTAAAATATGAAAAAGTCGCTTTCGGGTGGCTTTCTCCCCGGACTCAATGATGGTCGGCTCCGGAATTCCCGGGTATTTTGTTGAAGAACAGCAGCGCATATTAAAGATATCCGCGCATAAAACGCCGGAGGAGAGCTTGTTAAAATACGATCTCCAGGGCCAGTTCGGCAGTGATTTCGTCTGAATATGTTGGACTCATAGATGACAGCGGACTTGGAATGACGGCTTCGCGCCGTTTTTCGAGATCAAGAATCAAGCGGTTTTTCTTATAGAACACCCAGGCCAATCCGGCAATATACGTTTTCGTGTGAATTTCGTCTCCATTAAATGTAAGAGAAGAATATAGATTGCAAACATTGTCCCTAAAACTGTCAAATCTTCCGAACAGCGTGAACGGCGTGAACGGCACACACAGTTCTCCAAAGAAAGAAAAACCATAATTTATGCCTTCAGCTCCGCCGCCATGAAACCCCGTACCCGAATAATGTTGCGCCGTAAAGGTTGTTTTCGCGGTTTCATGCGATATCATGAAGACATTATAATTGAATTTTGAATTCAGCGTGTCATTGCCCCGGCCGGTCGCAAATCCGTAGGAGAACTGCAGTCCCGGCATAAACCCCGGCAAGGGCCGCAGCGTCAGGCGCCCCTCGAGGGTCTTGTTGTTGTTCATTTCAAGCGCGCTGTAACCGCCGCCGTTATAAATCCCCAGGCTGATCGATCCGTATCTTCCGGGCATCTCGCTATCGACCTTTTTCTTGGCCTCCTCATCCAGTTCCGGTCCGATCAGGGAAACAAGATTTATGCCGAAATCCGCGGAGGAGGTCACGCCGAATTTGTCGAGGAACATCGGTCCCTGAACGCGGTATGTATTGATCTTCTGTTCATACTCGATCCAGGGCTGATGTACCAGGCCCAGCTCGACATAGGGCTGTTTGAAAAAAAGGAAATCCGGAAGGCCGGCCTTCAGGTAGCAATACTTGAAACGGATCTCGACATTTCCGGCATCTTCGCCTTCCCGGTCGATCGTGATATCCTGCGTGTAGCGGACAGAGAAGCTTTCGTTGAAATTTTTCTTAAAGGTCAGATAGCCGCGTTTTAGTCCGAAGGCATTATCTCCGCTGCTGGGGATGTTCCCTCTGTAGGCCAGGAACCACTGCCCGCCGATATGAACGGCGGTATCGCAGGGTTTATCTTCCGGCGCTTCTTCCGTTCCGGCGCTTAAAATAACGAAAAACAGGAACAAGATATTCAATCTGTAAATCACGCTGAAATATTTCATCGGCAGATCCCGCGTTAATGATAAAGAACAAAATTCCTTAAATTATGATGAAATATAGGTTTTATTAAGATCAGGCGCAAGGCGATAACAAGACAAGTAAAAGGATTGTATATAAGTTGTAGGGTTCAAGGTTAATTTTCCCAAGTTCCCAAGTTTCCAACTTCCTCCGTTATGCATCTCGGCGAAATTGAAGGGATCCTTCCACTGCGTTCATCCGCCCACCGGCGGATTCACTCCGGCCAGGATGACAGCCTTGATATTTTTATAGTTTATCGTTCACGCCTACGTCTCTTTTTCAAAGGGCTACGGCGCGCAAGCATCGTTTATCGTTTAATTGTCAATCGCCTGCCCTCTCAGCGCTCAGTGCCAGGCGCAGGATTCCAGGTGTTCCGCTGAGCAATCTTCCAAGGTTCCGAACTTCAGAACTTCCTGCATCTCTTCGTCACTTCGTCACTTCGTCTTTTCGTCACTCCGCCAGACCGAGCATCTTCCCCATAAAGAAAATACTGCCGCTTTCCTGCTCGCGGATGGCAAAGAGGAAGGGGCGGTTCGCGACGAACACGGGATAATCCGGAACGGAAACCACGCCAACTTCCACCGCCGTAGCGGCCGCGGCCTCGGTGCCTTCTTCGTTGACCTCGATAAAGGTCTTATGAAGCACCCTGCTGATATAAAGTCCGCCCAGGGGATTGATGCCGGTAAAATCGGCATTCATCGCGAAGACCGGACCCATGCCGAGGGCGGTCAGGACATCGTTCAGCGTTGCCTTGTATTCGAAGCTGAAGCGCGGCAGACGGACCTCGACCAGCGTTTTTTCTCCGGACAGAGAATCCATCCAGGAATCCCATTCGCTTTGGGTGATACCGGCAATAAAGTCATTGATGTCCGTTTCATATGCCGGCAGGATCAGCGTCATGCTGAATTTTTCATCGCCGTAGGGAAGATCCACCATTTGCAGATCGTCATTCTGGTAATAATAAAATTCCGCCGTCTGGCGCATCATATCGGCCTTTTCCGTACCGCCGTCGCAGCGGTAAAAGGAGGTTTCGACCGTCAGGTCCGGATCGAATTCCCAGGTCCATGCGGCCTTGAAGTACAGCGCATTGACCAGGTACATGACCGCTTCGGGAGGAATGGCGTCGATAATGCTCTCGATCTTTTGATTGGTATTGTCGCTGACCCACTGATTGATCGTCGCGACGCTTGCGGGATTCCCGAAATCCAGGGTATTGGTAACGGCATCGTAATAGCTTCGGTTTACCGCAAGAAAGGCGGAATCCACGCTGAATCCCGCATCCGCCCAGATGGAATTCGCAATGTCCAGGGTCACCTTATTGTCCGCGCCGCGCAGATAATTTGTCAGATTTTTATAGGCCAGGTTGACGTCCTCCACGGACATGTCCGAAAAGCCCAGGGCTTCCGCCATGGCGGTCTGCGTTTCGCCGCGGGCGCCGTTATAGGTCATGCTCAGTGCGGTGGAAATGCTGAAGGGCGAGATCAGGACATTTTCATCTTCCTGCAGGGCGTTCAGCGCCGGAAAGATCTCCAGCGCAAAGGTATTCCCGCGTGCCGACACGGATTTTTCCAGCGTTGTGATCTCCCCTCCGTCATCCGGACCGCTGCAGCTCCAGACCCCAAGAAGCAGCATCAGCATTGATGCAAAAATTGCCTTGCCTTTCATCGTAAACTCCCTTGTTTATTTAAAAATGTCAAATGATCCGGGTGTTCATTTATTTATAGTGGTTCAAAGAATGTCGAGTTGCCGTGCCCTTCGAAGTAGGGTCGAGTCGTCGAGTTGCCGTGCCCTTCGAAGTAGGGTCGAGTCGTCGAGTTGCCGTGCCCTTCGAAGTAAGGTCGAGGCGTCGAGTTGCTCCACCTCTCCACTTCTCCCACACTCCCTCATTCCTCCATATTCAGTATCTTTCCCATAAAAAAGATCGTTCCGCTTTCCTTTTCGCGGATGACAAAAAAGAATGGCCGGTCGATCATCATCACGGGACCGGCGGATTCGTAAATCATTTCCACCGCCGTTGCCGCTGCGGCTTCGGTACCTTCTTCGTTGACCTCGATAAAGGTCTTGTGGTAAACGTCGTTGATCCAGATGCCGCCCGGAGCGTAGATGCCGCTGAAATCGGCTCTTCCGTTGAAAGCGATATCCATGCCGAGCGCGCAAAGGACGTCCTTGAGCCCGGCCTTATATTCGAGCGTAAAGCGCGGCAGATACACATCGAGCGCCGTTTTTTCTTCGGGGAAGGCCGTGATCAGGGAATCCCAGCCGCTTTGCGTCATATCTGCAATAAAGGCGTTGATATCCCTGTCGTATTCCGGCAGAACGATGGTCATGCTGTATTTTCCGTCCCCGTAAGGCAGGTCAAGGATCTGACAGTCACCGCCCTGATAATAATCCAGATCCGCGTTCTGGCTCATCATTGGGACGCTTACGGTACTTCCGCCGTAATTGTGAAAGCTCTTGTTTACGGTCAGTTCCGGGTCGAATTCCCAGGTCCATGCCGCCTTGAAGTACAGGGCATTGATCAGGTACATCATCGCGTCGGCGGGAATCTGGTCAATGATGGTCTCGATCTTTTCATTGGTCTTTTCGCAAACCCATTGATTGATGGTATCGGTGCTCGCAGCATCGTTAAAATCCAGCGCCCTGACCTCCGCGTCGTAATCGTCGCGGTTGACCGTTAAAAATTCCGGTACAATGTCAAAGAGCGCGTCATACCAGACGGAATTGGCGATGTTCAGGGTCACCTTATCGTCGGCGCCGGCCAGGTACGCAATGAGATTTTTGTAGGCCAGGTTGACGTCTTCCAGGGACATATCGGGATAGGCCAGGACCTCCGCCATGGCGGTCTGCGTTTCGCCGCGGGCGCCGTTATAGGTCATGCTCAGCGCGGTGGAAATGCTGAAGGGCGAGATCATGACATTTTCATCTTCCTGCAGGGCGTTCAGCGCCGGAAAGATCTTCCATGCAAAGGTATTTTCCCTTTCCATGACGGATTTTTCCAGTGCACCGATATGAATATTCTCTTCCGGTCCGCTGCAGCTCCAGACGCCAACAAGCAGCATCAGCATCGATGCAAAAATCGCCCTGCCTTTCATCGCGGCCTCCCTTGTTTAAATAAGTCACTGATTGTCAAATGATCCGGCCGGAAAAAATGTTTCGTATTTTTTTAATAATATTTTAATTGTAAACAAATTGCAAGGAGCTTTTTTCCATTGCGCGAACGCAGAATAATTATGGCATACGCGCCTTTGTTTTCATCCTCGTTGGGGCGTATTGCGATACGCCCCAGCTATCGCTATTTTTAAATATCATCTTTCGGATTATTGCGGATATACTCACGTACCCGGGATATTTCATGCCGGCGGAGAATACGATCCCAGTAATTCCGCTGCCAAACCGGCAATCCGTGCGTTCCGCGTAATAAATTGATTTTTTTCGTGCTGGCGGATTTAAATCCGCGGATAATGGAACCCAAACCATACGATGGCGATCGGAATTTAAATTGAGATCCCGTTGGGGCGTATTGCAATACGCAAAGATAATTTTTCATTCATTCAAATAAACCGATGGATTATTGCGGATATAATTCCGAATGCAGGACAATTCCTTAAACCGAAGAATTCGGTCATAATACGATTTTTGCCATTTGAATTCCGGATATCCGGATTGGTGGATCAAACGCGCGGATGCGGATTTAAAGGCGCCGATGATGACGGGGATACGTTGGTACGGGCGGCACGAATGTAGGGAACAGGCATGCCTGTTCCCTACACGCGCAGTTTTTTTCAATTCAATGATCCCGTGGAAATGATCGGGCATCACGACAAATTCATCAATTGCACAATCCGGGAAATGGCCGGGGATATTTTTCAACACCTGTCGAGGTGCCGTGCCCTTCGAAGTCCCGATTGATCGGGACCAAGTAGGGTCGAGATGTCGAGGTGATTGTCGATGTGTTCATTTGTCGATTCATTTCTCCACATCTCCCATACTCCGCTTCTCCGCTTCCCAGTGCTCAGCGCTCAGTGCTCAGTGCCTGGTTCAAGGTTCAAAGATCAAGGTTCAAGAAAGTCGAGCTGTCGAGTTGCCATTTTTGTTGATTTGTTGATATACGCTTTGATTCAACATTTAATATTCAAAATTCAATGTTATTCCGCTGACTAAAGTTCTTATCTTCCTAACTTCCAAACTTCCCTCTCTTTGTCTCTCCCATACTCCCTTTCTCCGATTCTCAGCGCCCAGCGCTCAGCGCTCAGCACTTGGTTCAGAGTTCAAAGATCAAAGAATGTTGAGATGTCGAGGTGCCGTGCCCTTCGAAGTCCCGATCAGTCGGGACGCAGGAGGGTCGAGGTGTTCATTTGTCGATTCATTTCTCCACATCTCCCATACTCCCTCACTCCGTTACCCCATTGCTCCACCTCCCCGCTTCCCCCATGCTCCTCTTCTCCGCTTCCCAGTGCTCAGTGCCCAGTGCTC
>JAQVTR010000071.1 GCA_028699915.1 Fidelibacterota bacterium | reverse complement strand
AAGGATATAGTTCCCGCTGGGGACAAACTGTTTGTTGTCGGTGTGCTGCCGACAGATCTCCTGGTCCGTTCCGATATGTTCAAAGGATGTCACCAGATCGCCGGTCTCGGTAAAGATCATGATTTTGCATTTGTAAGGCAGCTGTGCAAAGACGATCTGATTCTCGTCGCCCGGGAACCCCATGCCGCCGGCATTCAGCGTCGCCGGATTCGGCACCACGCGGACGTTTGCGCTGGTGTTCAGTCCGGCCTTGAAGGGACGTGCCGGCAGTTGGCTGCGGTTGGCATAGCGTGAACTTTCAAGCTTCTGTCCCGGAAAAAGGCCATCCGTATTCTGAGTGCCGTCATCCAGAGCCGTTACCGCATAATAGTAGGAAACGCCCCGGGTTACGTTTGTATCGATATAAACCTGTAGGGTCCGGTCCAGTGTCTCGAATACCTGTTCCCACTGATAGCCGCTGTAATTGTCGCCGGGATCGTTAACCATAGCCGCACCCGTTTTCCGGTAGACGCGCCAGGCATACCAGTCGTCCACTTGCGTATCCGGGTCCCGGTAATAATTGTCTGAAGGATAGGACCATTCGACGATGATGCGGTCGGCATCGCTGGTGACCGTCATATCGGGAGCCGGCAGCGGGTCAGGAATATCCAGTCCCCGGTGCCAGGTCCAGTTTGCACGGTCCATGGATTTTAACAGGGAATCCTTTCCCGTCAGGATAGCGTCGCGTTTTTCGTCATCGCTAAGCGTTCCGTTCAGCCAGGCTCTGCCCACCGAATCGGCGGCGCTGTGGTCCAGAGAACCCACGCCGATGCCGTAAACCACGCAAAACGAGTCATAGACAGCCGCTTCACGGTCCAGGGTCAGTTCATAAGGGCCGACGGTAATAAAGCGCATGGGGCCTTTCTGAGAGGTATTCGCAGCCATCCAGCCTTCGCTGACCGGGTCCAGGGGAAAGTGTCCGCGGCTGTCGTCGCCGATATAGGTGTCACGGATTCCGATATCCACCCGGGTCCAGAGATCGTTCCCGATATCCGCGTGCGGAATTGCGTAAGGCTGGGTAATATCGTCATCGCCGGGATCGAAACTGTTTTTGGCGGCGTGGAGGAGTGCGTAGCCGGGAATCTGGGGCGCCTGAAGATGTCCGGTTACCCGGTCCGGATCACCCGTATCGTCCTGACTGCCGTTATCGTAAGCGGCAATTCCGGGCGCCTTATAATCCCAGTAATAGGCGATCTTCAGGGAATCGCGGTTGCCGCCCGGCAGTAAGCGCGGACCGGCGAACCAGCTGTCCAGGTCATCCTCGCCTTCAAAGCGAAAATAGTTGGCGCTGTAGTACTCCCCTGCTTTGGAAGGACCGAAACTGAAGGAGATGGGCCACCACATATTGATTTTCTGAGAAGGAAAGTAACTTGCAGAGTCGGGATTCTCGATCTCACGCATGGTTTCGCCGGTAAATTTGAGGGTTGCCTGATAAATAAAGTAGTTATCATGGTTCTCGTTGGCAAAGCCGTACATCTTCACATGGGCGCGCATGCCGTAACTCACATAGATATCTTCCCATTCCGCGACAATGTCCGAAGGAATGTCCGGATCCAGTTCCCAGGTATAGGCCTGGTATTGCGGAGTGCCGTCTACCGTTACATAAGGCGGCCTTACCCGCCGGCGTTCGTGAGAATAATCGTTTTTGCCGTTGTTGATGCATTTTGTCGGAATAATGAGATGCTGGCCTTTTTCATTGACGAAGCCGCTGTCGTCCGGGCAGAGGGGATTAAAGATCTGGTAGAGCATCTGCGAATGCCAGCGGTCGGCCGGATAATACCATTCTTCGGTATTCTGCGGGTTTGCCCCGACATACATCCAGCTGTACTGATTGCTGAACTGTCCTTCTCCGCTGGTCTTTTTAAGAGAATAATTGATGGCGTTCACATTCAGGAACATGGGGGCGCCGTTATAATTCCTCTGTGCCAGAAGAAGGGCCATCGGGATAAGCAAACAGACAGAAAGGCGGTATATGTATTTCTTCATTATGGCCTCCTTAAATATCCAGTGTCAGGCTGACAACGATCCGGCGCGGGGTCAGGAAAACCGGTGTTTCCAGCCAGCCCGTATCAATATAGTCTTTATTCCACTCGCCCCACTTGTCGTTACCGTGTTCATCGCCGTCTTCAAAGGGGAATTTGAGAGAATTTTTGTAGTTGTTGTACTGCGTACTGCTCATTCCGCCGGTGTACAGGCGTTTCTGGTTGAAGAGGTTCGTAATGGTGACACCCAGTTCCAGAAAGTGATCGGCCAGGGCAAAACGCTTAACGGCACGCAGGTCCGTATTGGAATAATCGACGATCTTGGCCTTTTGCTGTTCCCCGGTCAGCGGATCGGTACGAAGAATGATCTCGCCACCGTCCGCCCAACGGAACTGGGAACTGATGCGCCATCCGCCCAACGGATAAACGCCGCCCATCGGTGTTCCGAAATGAACCGGCGTATGGAAGGAAATACTTGCATTTGCAGTTGGCAGCGGGGTCAGCACGGACAAATTGGCGCTGCGGGCTTCGTTCGCAGCCGTGATACGGTTTTCGTACAGATAACGCATACCGCTCTGCCCCCAGCTTTTCAACATGTAATCCATGTTGCACCAGAAGGTAAAGAAACGCCCTGCGCTCTTTTCCAGACGCAGTTCTACGCCGCGGGTGTCGGAATAGCCGTCCGGAGCATACTTGGTCGCCGAAAATTCTTCCCAGTAATTGATCCAGGTCCGTGGCAGGGGAATATTGGACATGTCTTTATAATAAACGACCACATTTGCCAGGAAGTTATTCAGGAATCGCTGTTCGTAACCGAACTCGTAGGATACCGTTCTGGCCAGTGGCAGTTCCGGTGTGGGAATGATGGCCTTGTCGCCGACAATAGCCATATTGTACAAGTAATTGTAATTGGGACGCTGATAAAAGTGTCCGTAGTTAAAGTACATCTTGCTATTGATCGTGATTGGGAAAGAAACCCCGAGACGCGGAGAGATCTTGAATTCTCCGTGATACGGTTCCGTAGGCCAATTGGGCGGACTTTCCAGCATATCGCGGAAAAGCACCCAGCGTTCATAGGAACCCCAGGCACCGGGAAGATACTGATAGACCAGATTGTAGAAATCGGGATAAGCCTGATTGATGGGATGATCCAGGATGAATTTATCCTTTTGCGGATTGAAATAATCGCCGCGAAGGCCGATAGTGGCGATCAGTCCGCGGAATTCCAGCTTGTCCTGGATGTAAATGCCGGCCTCGATAGGACGGGCGGTATAATACTGCCAGGTGTCCGGAACGCCGGTGGTGTACATCTGACTGGACTGATACCAGGTCCCGGCATAGACAAAGGAATGCGTATAATTGAAGTTGAAACCCGCTTCAAGGAGGTGATTCCGTCCGAGCTGTGCCGCATAATTCCCTTTCAGGGATGTGCTGAGCGTATAGGAGGAATCCACCGCCTGCAGGCCGCCGAATATATAGAAAAGATCAGTGAGATCTTTCCCGTAATTCGTTGATCCATTGGGAGTTCCAATAAGCGGATAATTCAGGACCTGGTACAGGGTATCCAGCCAGACCCAATTGGATTCCAGTGTGGGGTCCGCTGCCATGGGGCGGATATTGTTGTCCTGATAATTGACCTGCGCTTCCAGGGTAAAATAGGACTTGGAACTTAAGGTCTGGTTCCATTTCAAACCGCCCATAAACCAGTACTGGTCCAGATACTGAAGAAAGCTCCTGTTGTACATCTGGTTATAGTTCTGGAGAATCGAGGCCTGCTGGCGTACTGCCTGTTCCGAATTGCTCAAATAACCAAAGCGGCTGGAATAGTCCTGCAATCCCCCGCCCACGGTACTGGGACGACTGGTGGTATTGGTAGACATATGGGCGTACATGCCGCTGAAGGATAGTTTTGAGTTCTCGGTCGGCCGCAAGGTGATCTTCAGGTGGGTATTCCAGTCCAGATAATAATCTCTCGGTCCGATGGGATAGGCGAATTCGGAGCGTTCCAGTTTTCCGGCCAGCATAAAGGTGGCAGTCTTTGTCAGCGGGACCGGTCCTGTCAGCGTTCCTTCAAGATAAATGTCGGGCCGTGCCGCTACTTCGTAGATGGGGTGCTGGATCAGCCAGAGCTGATGTTTCAGTTCTGCAGGAAGGTTCCGCACCGTTAGTCCGACGCTTTCGTAATTGCGGCGGCCTTCACTGTTGTTGTCCCAGCCGCGGAAGCCCGAGAACTCTGCGGGAATGAGTCCCGTTGTATCGGCGGCGGCACCGATAAAGGCAAAACCGCTTTCGCTGCTGTCGCCGAAAATCTGGTAAATGATGCCTTCTTTTCCCCAGGGATTCTCTCCAAAAAAGCGCTGCTGTCCGGCCGGCGTATAATTTATACGCGCAGAAAAATCCATTTTTTCACGGGAACCTTCTTTGGTGATAACATTGACCAGACCGGACTGGATTCCGCCGTACTTGGCCTCAAAACCGCCAGTAAGCACCTGAAGTTCCTCAACGGAAGAACTGTTGATGGAGAGATAGGAATTCCCCGAACGGGCGTCGCGGGCGGAGATCCCGTCGAGCTGAATATCGGTCTCGCTGACAGAACCGCCGCGGATACTGAGTCCGGAACCGTCATTATCGGAAACAAGATCGATACCCTTCATTCCGCTGATGAATTCGTCCATGCGCAGCGCAGGAGCGTCTTCAAGGCGTTCACGGACAATGATCTCCTGACTGGATGCCAGGTCGGGCTTGATGATCTCTTTCTCCGCAACCACGGTCACGGCTTCCAGGCTGACCGCTTTCTGGACCATAGGGAATTCAACCTGAATAGTACGGTCCATATTGACGCGTACCTGTTCCAAACTGTAATCGGAATACCCGATCATGGTAACTTTAAGCGTGTAATAACCGGGTTCCACATTCAGGATAATGAAATAACCGTCATTGTCGGTAAAGGCGCCGATCTTGCGGTCCAGGTCGATCGCGCTCTCATTATCCCATTTCTGGGTGATCATGACATTGGCAGCTACCAGGGCTTCGCCGTTCTGACGGTCGTAAACCCTGCCGCTGATCTTTCCGCTCGCGGCTTCAAGGCCGAAGGGAATCCAAAGCATGAACAAGAGCAACAGAAGAATTTTTGATCGTTCCACCATCATAAATCTCCTTGCATTGTCAGGTTGCCGGGCTTTTGCCGGTGCGTTCTGTTTTTTTTCTGATTATTCGCTATTTTTATTTGGTTGTAACCGTTGCCGGAAACATTAAATTATACTCTATTAATATACATTTGTCAACGTATTTGTTTTCCTGCGGGATTTTTCTTACATTCTGTCCGAATGCACCCGGACGGGGGAAAACATGAGCGTTATAGCGGTTGATCTGAAAACCGGCAAGATCACGACAGCCTTGTTTACGGCGGAAGGTGAGATACTCGAAAGCAAAAAACGTCCCCTCGGAGATCTTCGTGCCACGCAGGTCGGACATTTTATCCGTTCGCAAATCGATGATTTCCTGAACAAAGCAAAAAAAGAACACCATGTGCGCGTCAAGGCGATTGGGATCTCCGTCCCGGGTATTTATTACGAACAAAGCGGCATTGTCTGGGCGCCGAACATTCCCGGCTGGCGTAATTATCCTATGGGAGAGGATCTGAAAGGCTATCCCTATCCCCTGCGCATCATGTCAGACCGCAGCTGCCACATGCTGGGCGAACATTGGAAAGGCGCCGCTCGCGGCTGCAAAAACGTCATTTGTTATTCAGTGGGATCGGGAATTTACGCAGGGATCATGGTCGACGGACAAATTCTGCGCGGCCAGAGCGACATTGCCGGCGCCATTGGCTGGATGGCCATGGATAAGCAGTTTGAAAAGGAATTCCGCAGCTGCGGTTTTCTGGAATACCACGCTTCGGCGACAGGGATTGCCCGCCGTGCGATCGAAGCGGCAGCGGATCCGGGATACGCGGGTGAACTCAAAGACCGCGATTTGAACGTACAGGATGTCTTTAATGCCTATAAAAACGAAGATCCCATCGCTCAGCGTGTGCTGGAGGAAGCGCTACGCTACTGGGGCATGTCCATCGGGAACCTCATCAGTATCTTCAATCCCGAAAAGATCATTTTGGCAGGCTCCGTCTTCGGGCCGGCAGTGCAGTTCAAGCACCAGATCTATGAAGAGGCTGCCAAATGGGCGCAGCCCATCAGCATGCAGCAAGTCGCCATGGATGTTTCCTTTCTGGGCGCACAGGCCGATCTTTACGGCGCCGGGCGTCTGGCCCTCATCGTCGCAGAAGAGATCCGGGACTGATTTTTCACTCATGACTTGACAATCCCGTGAATTTATCCTAAACTTTGACAGTCCTTCACCTGCGGTTGGGCGACAACGACAATATCTATTAAGCAAAAATCGAATACGAATGCGAACTCCTTGAAAAAGAGGTGAATCCATGAATCCATGTTTTATCGCGGTCGATACGGGCGGAACTAAAATTGCGGGCGCCATACTGGACAAAGACGGGAAAAGTTACGCCGAAGAGACCGTATTTCTGGAAGGTGCCGGCGGCAGTGATGTAGCGGAATTGCTGTACGGGCTGGTCCGGGAACTCCGGAAAACCGCAGTTCATCAGCATTTGAAGGTCAGCGCCGCAGGGGTTTGCATCCCGGGCATTGCCTATCAGAAAAGCGGCAGGGTCTGGGCACCCAATATTCCGGGCTGGGAGGAATATCCTTTGCGGGAGGAACTGGAAACGCTCCTGAGGCCCGCTATCCCGGTCCATATCGACAGCGACCGCACCTGTTCCATTCTGGCGGAAACCTGGCTGGGAGCCGCAAAAGGCTGCAGTGATGCAATCTTCGTGGCGGTCGGGACCGGCATTGGAGCAGGGATCATGTCAGACGGCCATATTATTCGCGGGCACGCCGATATTGCCGGCGCCACCGGCTGGATGGCATTGCAGCCACCCTACGATCGAAAATTCGATGCCTGCGGCTGTTTTGAATATTACGCCTCCGGGAACGGGATCGTCCGGACCGCGGAAGAATTCCTGGCCACAGAAAAGGATTACAAGGGTCCCTTAAAAAGCGGAAAATTCAAAGCCTATGATGTGTTCATGGCTTACGATAACAAGGATCCTCTTGCTATAAAAACCATTGATAAAGTCATCATATTCTGGGGAATGGCAGTGGCGAATTACGTCAGCCTTTTCAATCCGGAAAAGGTTATTTTCGGCGGCGGCGTTTTTGGCCCGGCCGTACAATTTATTCCGCGCATCGTCAA
>JAQVTR010000070.1 GCA_028699915.1 Fidelibacterota bacterium | reverse complement strand
ACAATTTATTCCGCGCATCGTCAAAGAAGCCGAAAAGTGGGCCCAGCCCATCGGCATTAAGCAGGTTAGCGTGGAAGCAAGTCAAATCGGTCCGCGGGCCGGATTGCTGGGTGCCGGCCGGCTGGCAATGTTATCAACCATGAAGGAAGGATAAAGAATGAACACCAACAAACTGTCTTTCGTCGCATCCTGCCTGGGCATGTTCCTCTTTGGTGTGGTGATGCTCTCGCTGGGAACGATCAACACCTATCTGATCAACCGCTTTTCGCTGGACAGCCTTTCTGCCGGCAGCCTGGCTTCGCTGCTGCCTTTCGGCGTACTGATCGGCTCCGTGCTTTTCGGTTACATCGTGGACCGTTACGGATACAAGATCCTGATGATCGCCTGTACGGCGCTGGTGGTCGCAAGCATACTGCTGATCGCCTACACCAAATCCTTCGGTTTTATCCAGGCCGCTTTCTTTGTGATCGGACTCACCGGCGGCATGATCAACGGCGCCACCAATGCGCTCGTCGCGGATGTCAGTCTGGAGAACAAAAGCGCCAAACTCAGCCTGCTGGGAGTTTTCTACGGAATCGGGGCGATTTCCCTGCCCCTGGTGACGGGATTGCTTTCAAAGAGCTTTTCCTATCAGGGCATTATTGTGGGGATCGGGCTCTTTCTTCTGCTGCCCCTGATTTACTATATTGTTATTCCCTTCCCCGCACCGAAACAGCAGCAGGGTATCGATGTAAAAAAAGTCCTGAGCATGTTTAAGGACAAGGTACTCATTCTCTTTGCCTTTGTGCTTTTCTTCCAGAGCGCCGTCGAGGGCATATCCAATAACTGGACCACCACTTATCTGCGCGGATACCACCATCTTCCCGAAGACAGGGCCTTGTTAACCCTGACCCTGCTTGTGATCGGCATGACCGCCGGCCGGCTGATCCTGAGCTTTGTCCTGCAGAAAATGAAGCCCATCACGGTCTTCTATCTGTCCTGCATTCTGATCGCCCTCAGCATTCTCGCCGTGCAACTGGCCACTTCCCTGCCGCTGATCGGGATCGCTTACGTTTTTCTGGGCATGGGGCTGGCATCGGGATTCCCGGTCATGCTGGGATACATCGGCGAGCGTTATCCCGAAATATCGGGCATTGCCTTCAGCTTTGCGCTGGTGATCGCGCTGCTGGGCAATACGCTGCTGAACCTGCTAACCGGTTTCATCGCCCGGACCTGGGGAATTCAGCATTTTAGCACTCTGCTGATCGCCGCGGCTTTCATGATGGCGCTGCTGTCATCGGCCGCAATAAACAGTAAAAGTAAAAAAGTCTCAAATATAAAGGAATAATCAATGAAATTAGCAATGCAATGGCTCGACAACGTCAACGGAGTGATGAATAATATCAAAGAAAGCCAGCTGGCGAACATCAGAAAGGCCGCCGAACTAATGGCGGACAGCATTGAACAGGAACGCTGGGTCCATACATTCGGCTGCGGGCACGCGACCCTTCCGATCGAAGAAATGTATCCGCGCATCGGCGGATTTGTGGGTTTTCATCCCATGTGCGAACTGCCGCTGACCTTTTTTACACATATTGTCGGTGATATGGGAGTGCACCAGTTCGTCTTCCTCGAACGTGTGGAAGGCTACGGCGACCAGATCATGAAGGGTTACAACTTCGATAAACGCGACTGCATGTGGATCTTTTCGCATTCGGGGATCAACAATGTCAATATCGATATTGCGCTGCGCGCGAAGGAAAAAGGCCTGAAGGTCATCACCTACGGGTCCGCCGCCGCGGCGAAAGGGAAAAAGACCCGCCATTCCTGCGGCAAGACCATTTTTGACATTGCGGATATTGTGGTGGATACCTGTGCGCCCATTGAAGACGCTTCCGTGGATCTGAAGGGGCATGTCGACAGGATCGCGCCGGTCTCGACCATGGCCTTTATCACCACCGTCTGGATGACCATTGCCACCGTTGCAGAAATATTGGCAGACCGGGGTGTAAAACTCTATATCCATCCCTCGCATAACGCCGGAAAAGAAGGCGCCAGGGAGCGCCTTGACGAAGCGCTGGCGAAGTACAAGGAACGGATCGTGGGCGTTTGAAGGAGCACTGAGCGCTGAGAAAGTTGGAATAAACAAGCGTGCGTTTAAAAGATCGCAATAAACCTTTAAACAAAAAGAATATCTGCCGGGATATCCGGATGGATGAATTATTTCTAAATGTTTTGGGGCAAATTATTTGGGGCAAATTATTTGAGGCAAATATTTTGAGTCAATTTATTTGAGTCAATCCTTACATAAAACTCTCATTATTTTAACATTCATCATCACTTAATCGTATTTGACAATTATTCACAATATTTTTTGAATTATTGCTTGTAATTATAAATTTGCGGTCGTATAATCGTTTACTATTTGACGTAATGGGAAACAATGAAGCACGTATTTTTGAACATTCTGGTCGTCATTATTATTATCCTTTCGGGGTGTACGGGCGTGCATTAGGAAGCAAAAAAGAATAAAAAAACACAAACCTCCTTCTGCACGCCGGGAAGGAGGTTTTTTATGAAACCTGGAAAAGGAAGAACCGATGCGCAGTGATGAAATGAAAAAAGGATATGAACGGGCACCCCATCGCAGTCTTTTGAAGGCAACGGGGATCAATGATGCAGATATGCAGAAACCCTTTGTTGCAATCGTCAGTTCTCACACGGATTTTGTTCCGGGACACGTGAATCTTGACAAAAAGGCCGAAATTGTTAAGGAGGCTTTGCGTAAGGCCGGTGCCCTGCCTTTTGTGTTTAACACCATTGCGGTCTGTGACGGATTGGCAATGGGACACAATGGTATGCGCTACAGCCTTTTGTCCCGCGAGATCATTGCCGATTCCGTCGAAACCATGCTCCTCGCCCATCCCGTTGATGCGGCGGTCTTTATTCCGAACTGTGATAAGATCGTCCCCGGCATGCTGATGGGTGCCGTTCGGGTAAATCTGCCAAGCATTTTTGTCTCCGGCGGTCCCATGAAGGCCGGCAAACTCGCCGACGGCTCCGCCTGCGACCTGATCTCCGTATTCGAAGGTGTGGGGGCTTACCGCGAAGGGAAAATTTCGGAAGAACAACTTGCCGGCATCGAATCCTGCGCATGTCCCGGTTCCGGCAGCTGCTCCGGCATGTTTACGGCCAATTCCATGAACTGCCTCTGTGAGGCCATCGGGATCGCTCTGCCCGGGAACGGCAGCATTCCCGCCGAAGATCCCAAACGCGACGCCCTTTTCAAAGAAGCCGGGACACGCATTATGGATCTCCTGGAAAAAGACATCTGTGTGAAAGATATCATCAACAAGGAATCCGTTGATAACGCCATGGTGCTCGATATGGCCATGGGCGGCTCGAGCAACACCGTTTTGCACACGCTGGCGTTGTGTTCCGAAGCCGGGATCGATTACAATCTTGCGCATATCGATGAAATTTCTAAAAAGACGCCGAATATTTGCAAAATTTCTCCTTCCGGTCCCTGGCACATGGAGGATCTGGAAAACGCCGGCGGCGTTTCCGCTATCCTGAATGAAATAGCCAGAAAACCGGGATCATTGCATCTTTCTTCTCCAACCGTCAGCGGAGTCACACTCGGCGAACGCATTTCCGGAGCGCTCATCAAGGATACGGAAGTTATCCGTCCGCTCAAAAATGCCTACAGCAGCAGTGGCGGCCTGTCCGTGCTTTACGGAAATCTCGCCCCGGACGGTGCTGTGGTAAAATACGCCGGTGTGACTCCGTCCATGCGGGTTTTTGAAGGCCCCGCCGTGATCTTCGACTCCCAGGAAGCCGCCTGCGAGGGGATCCTGGAAGGTGCGGTCAAGGCCGGCGATGTGGTGGTGATCCGCTACGAAGGGCCCAAAGGCGGACCGGGAATGCAGGAGATGCTCTCCCCCACTTCGTACATTATGGGACGCGGACTCGGAGAAAGCGTAGCGCTGATCACAGACGGGCGTTTTTCCGGCGGAACCCGCGGCGCCTGCATCGGGCACATTGCTCCCGAAGCTGCAGAGGGCGGACCCATTGCTTTTCTGCAGAATGGCGACCGCATTGCCATCGATATTCCATCGGGCACGCTCGCAGTACGTTTGAGCAATGCAGAATTACAAAAACGCCGGGAACACTGGAAAAATCCGGCTCCGCGTATCGATCACGGAGCACTGGGGCGTTACGCAAAAATGGTGCAATCGGCATCGAAGGGTGCTGTAACGATAGTTCAATAACACATATTGGTAAAGACACAGCACTGCCGTGTCTTTAGGGTATAACATGAACAAGGGAAAAAATATGAACGGCTCACAGATCATCATTGATGCACTCAAAAAGGAGGGCGTAAATACCATCTTCGGCTATCCCGGCGGTGTGGTGATCCCGCTCTTTGACGCCCTGTACGGCGAAAGCGAACTTCGGGTGATCCTGAACCGCCATGAACAGGCTGCGGTTCACGCCGCGGACGGTTACGCGCGTTCAAGCGGAAAAGTCGGCGTAGCACTGGTCACATCCGGTCCAGGAGCAACAAATACCATTACCGGCATTGCCACCGCCAAGCTGGATTCTATCCCCATCGTGGTGATCAGCGGACAGGTGAAAAACGATTTTATCGGCACCGACGGATTTCAGGAAGTCGATATGAGCGGCCTCACTCGTCCGGTCTGCAAACACAGCTATCTGGTCTCCGATATCAAAGATCTCGGCCGCGTATTCAAAGAAGCCTTTCACATTGCGCAGAGCGGCAGGCCCGGCCCCGTTTCCATCGATATTCCCACCGATGTGATCACTGCAAGCATACGGAATTATCAATATCCTGAAAAAGTGGAGCTTCCGGGCTACAAACCGACCATATCGGGGAATCCCCGGCAGATCAAAAAGCTTGCACAGGAAATTCAAATTGCGGAAAAGCCGCTGTTCTATACCGGTGGAGGTATCGTAAGTTCCGGAGCGGAACAGGCCTTACTGCAGGTCGTGGAAAAAACCAATATCCCCTTTGTATCTACCCTCATGGGACTGGGCAGCATTCCCTCCGATCACCCGCTATTTCTTGGTATGCCGGGAATGCACGGACGTTACGCCGCCAACCATGCCATGATGCAGTGCGATCTGCTGATCGCCGTGGGCGCACGCTTTGACGACCGTGTGACCGGTGATATCCGCCGTTTTGCCCCGAATGCCGTTATCGCGCACATTGACATTGATCCGGCGGAGATCGGGAAAAACGTGCTGACCGCCATTCCCGTTGTCGGCGATGCAAAGCATATCCTCAATTCACTGAACGAACATCTGAAACCTCGCGAAGCCAACGGCTGGTGTAAAGCCGTAATCAAATGGAAAGAGGAGACCCCGCTGATTTATGAGCGCCGGGAATCCGAACCCGCTGCGCCGCAGTATGTTATTGAAACGCTTAGCCGCCTGGTCGATGAAGACGCCGTGATCGTCACGGATGTGGGCCAGCATCAGATGTTTACCGCCCTGTATTACCGCCATCGAAAACCGCGTTCATTCATCACCTCCGGAGGACTGGGAACCATGGGCTTTGGCCTTCCGGCAGCAATGGGCGCACAAATGGCAAACCCTGAAAAACAGGTTATCGCCGTTTGCGGAGACGGCGGTTTTCAGATGAATATCCAGGAACTGGCAACCTGCGCTTTGAACTGCATCAACGTCAAGATCCTTGTATTGAACAATGAATACCTCGGCATGGTGCGCCAATGGCAGGAAATGTTCTGGAATAAACACTATTCCAAGGTCTGTTTGCGGCAGCGCTCAAACTGCCCCCCGAACTGCAAGGGACCGAATGCGGCCTGCCCTGAAAAATATTTCCCGGATTTTGTCAAAGTGGCGGAAGCCAACGGGGTTCTGGGCTTACGTGCGGAAAAGGCTTCGGAGGTTGAGTCGGTCCTGAAAGAAGGCTTCGTCCATCCCGGTCCGGTCCTTATGGAATGTCTGGTGCGCAAAGAAGAGAATGTTTACCCCATGGTTCCTGCGGGAAAAGCGATCGACGAGATCCTTATGGGCAACGAAAGGATTCTGAAATGAAGGAAAAGCATACGATCCGCATGAAGGTGGTCAACACCGTCGGTGTGATGGCGCGTATTACCGGACTGATCTCTCAGCGTGGCTATAATATTGACAATATCATTGCCTCACCCTCGGAAGATCCGAATATCTATACCGTACATCTGGTACTGACCGAAACAGAGGAAAAGATCGAGCAGATCGGCAAACAGCTCAATAAGCTTGTGGACGTGATCAAGGTCAGCGATATTTCGCATAACAGGAACTATATCGTTCGTGAATTCATTATGGTCAAGATCAGCACGAACAAGAACCGCAGTGAGCTTCTGCAATTGATCTCGCTCTTCGAAGCGAAAGTCCTGGACCTCTGCGCCCATTACGTGGTCGCCAGCATGACCGGCTCACCGCGGACGATTATGCGTTTTCTGGACGCCGTACATCCTTTCGGCATCATGGAGCTGGACCGCAGCGGTGAATTCGCAGTGAAAGACGAATAATTAATCCATTAATATTTAAGGAGTTGAAGAATGTCAGTTAAAATGTATTACGACCAAGATTCCAAGCCGGAACGCCTAAAAGGCAAGACCATTGCCATCATCGGTTACGGTTCCCAGGGCCATGCCCAGGCGCAGAATTTGCGCGACAGCGGTTACAAGGTCCTTGTTTCGGATCTGCCGGGTAGCGGCAATTACGAACTTGCGCTGAAGCACAATTTCAAACCCCTGAGCGCGGCCGAAGCCGCAGAAAAAGCGGATGTCATTCAGATCCTGCTGCCGGACGAGATCCAGAAAAAGGTGTATGCGAGCGAGATCGAAGACAAGATGAAACCCGGAAAAGCGCTGGTCTTTTCGCATGGCTTCAATATTCACTACAAGCAGATCATTGCGCCTCCCGGCGTAGATGTTTATATGGTAGCTCCGAAAGGCCCCGGTCATCTGGTGCGCCGCCAGTATAGCGAGGGATTTGGCGTTCCTTCATTGATCGCCATTCATCAGAACAGCAGCGGAGAGGCCTTTGACCTGGCGCTTGCGCATGCCTGCGGCATTGGTGCGGGACGTGCGGGAATTATTGAGACCACATTCCAGGAAGAGACCGAGACCGATCTTTTCGGCGAACAAGCGGTGCTTTGCGGCGGACTCACCGAGCTGATCCGGGCCGGTTTCGATACGCTTGTGGAAGCCGGATACAAGCCTGAAATGGCCTATTTTGAATGCCTGCATGAAGTCAAGCTCATTACCGACCTGATCTTTGAAGGCGGCATTGCCAATATGCGCAGTTCGATCTCCGATACGGCCG
>JAQVTR010000069.1 GCA_028699915.1 Fidelibacterota bacterium | reverse complement strand
TTCTTTTCTTTGGGCGGCAAAGAAAAGAAAGGAGAATATGGCATCTGTTTTGTACGCATCAATATCAATGAGGATCTGCATGTGCAGAAAATCGCCTTAATGAAATAAAAACAACGTCGAGTCGTCGAGTCGTTTAGGCGTCGAGACCTGTAATAACAATCCCTTCTTGTTGAAAAATGCGGAGGGATTTTTTCGTAATGTGCAGGGGATTGGGATTATCTGCGAATGACGTAAATTTTCCTGCGATCAAAAATTCGACCAGAATTCCGGGGGCACGGGATTGGCGCCCTCCCAGATGATCTTGCGGAAATAAAGGGGATCGGTATTGCCTTCCGTATTGATCAGCAGGACCTGGGATTCATCGTTAAGGTGCAGAAAGTTTTTGAGTTCTTCCAGGCCTTTTTGCTGAATGATGGAGACCAGGGCACCCAGCGTCACCGCACCGGATTCGCCCGAAATAATAAAGGGATCTCCCTTCAGGGGTGTCGCATAGATGCGCATTCCCTTGGCAGCGATATAATCCGGACAGGTGGCAAAACAGCCGGCACATTCTTTGAGAATGTTCCAGGCAAGCGGACTGGGTTCGCCGCAGGCCAGACCGGCCATGATGGTATCGAGCTTTCCCGTTACCGCGTGGGCTTTGCCGTCACCGGCCGCGATCGAGCGGTAAAGACAGTCCGCACTTTCCGGTTCGACCACCACGCATTTGGGAGGATTGTCCGGGAACAGGGCGTGATAGAATCCGATCACCGCAGCGGCCAGTGCGCCCACGCCGGCCTGGACAAATACATGACTGGGACGGGAAAGCCCCTGGGCCGCGAGCTGTTCCTGCGTTTCCGAAAGCAAGGTCGTGTAACCCTGCATGATCCAGGTCGGGATCTGCGTATAATTGTCCCAGGAAGTATCGGAAACAACGGTCCAGCCATTGATCTTTCCGTCCTCGATGACCTGCCGGACGGCATCGTCATAGTTGCCGTCAACGATCCTGATCTCGGCGCCGTAGCCGCGAATGGCTTCGATGCGGGGGAGGGAGGTGTTTTTATGCACATAGACGATCGAGCGATGCCCGAGCTGGTGCGCCGCCCAGGCGACGCCCCTTCCGTGATTGCCGTCCGTCGCCGTGGCAAAGGTGATGACGCCGAGTTCCTTTTTGACTTCGGGAGAGGTAAGCTGCTCAAAGGACAATTCGCGGTCGCTTTTATGCAGTTTTTCCTTCAGAATATTGTAAATGGCAAAAGAGCCGCCAAGGACCTTGAAAGAATTCAGTTTCAGCCGTTTCGCCTCGTCCTTTACCCAAAGTCCGCCGACCCCGAGCATTTGCGCCAAATTGGGCAGGGAGAGCAGGGGGGACATGTGATAATCCGGGATCTGGCGATGGAATTTGCGGGCCTTGCGGGCAATGTCGGCATTGAACAGCTCCCGGCACAGTCGAAGGTCCGGATCCTGCTTTTCGTTGCAGATGTATTTCAGACTGCTTTTAATTTTTTCCATTTGACTCCTTGCGCTTAAGCTTTAAAGTACGCATTAATTCCCTTTTATGGAAATGAAATTCATGCTTTACCCATTGACAATTCAATTGATAATTTTCGATTTACGATCAACAATACCGCTGATAATGACGATCCGAAGAATTAAATTTTGAATATTGAATTTTTAAATCCGCATGAATTGCCGGCTCAACCCTGCCGGCAGGGGCAATGACCGCTAACGATCCCATCCTGCCGGGCAGGATCCCGCCGCCGGGAGAAAATTGTATATTTCGGCGTTCGGAGTTGTAATAATTCGGATAATGGAGCGGAGTGATCTTTTATCTGCCGCGGTCCTGCGCTTCGGGCAGCGCCCGGACAAAGGCATAAAAATCCTCATAGCTGCCACGGTGATCGGCGTTGATCCCGGCATGATGCGGGTTGAGCAGATGATTCTCGATCAGATAGGTTTTAATGCCCAGTTTTGCCGCCGCCAGATCTTCCAGCGCGTCGTTCCCGACCATCATGCATTCATCCGCGGTTCTGTCAATTGCCGAGAGCACTTCCCGGTAATATTCCGGGTTCGGCTTGCAGTAGCGGTTGCTTTCAAACGAAGATATGTATGAAAAATCCTCGGGACTTAGTCCCGCCCAGCGAATGCGGTGATGGTTCGCCTTCATGGGGAAAAGGGGATTGGTCGCCAAAACGGCATTGTAACCTTTGTTTTTTATCAGCCGGATCGCCTTGATCATCGAATCGTTTTGCTGCGTGGTCTCCCGGACATTCAGGAACAGCGTGTCGTAAAAGGCGTCAAAGCGTTTGCGGTATACCGTAATATCAGCGCCGATCAGCTGCGAAAAGCGCGCCATGAACTTGTCCTCATTGAGGCGGTCCTCTAAATTGCTCACCATATAGCTTGTGCTCTCCATCACGTATTTCGCCAGCAATCGGCCATCGATCATATCGTGGAACATTTTTCCCATTTCATGAAAATAGCGCTGCATAAAGGCATCGAGATCCATCGGAAGCACCGTACCGTCCAGATCGAAGAGGATCGTGTTGATCATAAGCATTCATTCCTTTCAAATTCAAATCATCTTTGCGTAAAGACACGCGTCAATTGCCTGAATACGGCACAGCGTCCTGCAATTCAGGAAGAAAAGTTATTATAAATATATTGCCGAAGAAAGACAATAATTCCGGGGATCCGGGGCTTCTTATCGCTCTGTTTGGCATCAAAGGGAGGCCGCAGCCGTCAATATTGCCCGCTGTTGCCGCACAGCGACAACTCGATAAAAATTTTGTCGGCCCGGTCCACGGCCGGGACCCGTCCGTTATTCTGGATAGTATGCACCGTATTCTGTAAAAACACCCGGATCCTGTCCGAATCGCAGCCCAGGGATATTTCGAAACGGTTGCAGGAAAACGATGCATAGATCAGTCCCAGCGTATGGTCTTTGCCGGCAATATGACTGAAATCATAGATCTGGCCGCGGCTCAGGTAGCATTGCTCCGAGTAATCGCCGTGCCACAGTTTAAAGCCGGTGGAGAAGCCGAAAAGATCGTCGGTTTTATTGATGTAAACCGTAATATCGCCCGCGGCGGAGCGAAATCCGTCCCGCACGGCAGCGTAGCCGTCGTTGCCCATCCTGAAAATAAAGTATTTGTTTGAGATATTCAGTTCATAGCGGAAATCGGCATAGGGCTGTGTTGTCCCGTCCGTAGCAAAATAATAGCTGTAGCGGCTTGCGAATGCGTGACGATAGGGACCTGGCCGCAGCCATGGCGATTCTCCGAATTCCGAAGCTTTTCCCCAGCCGATCCTCAGCGTGCCACCGGTCTCAAGGACGCCGGAAGGACCCGGGAGTCCGAAATTGCTCAGGTAAGCGCTGCCGTTGATATCCAGCTCCGCGCCGATGCCGAGCGGCAGTTTTCCCAAGGGCAGCCAGGCGCTGAGAACCGCGTTGGCTCCGGCGCCGTTCCGATGCGTGCCCGCATAAACATTGGGGAAACAGGATAAGGAGACCTTTTCATTTTGCCGGGTACCGTAAAAACAAGGGGAAAGATCCGGAGAGGCGGCATCAAGGCCGGGGGACAGGAATAAAAACAAGCACAGGGTCCCGAACCAGGTATTTTTTCGCATATCAATTATCTCCCTGCGGAGGGGGTGTGCATGATTTTGTGTAAATGCTCTTTCAATCAACGTCCCTCATATAACCCAAACCCCCGGCAATGTTGATGGCTTCCTTCAATTTTGCCTCGTCTTTATTTATTAAGTAATGCAATTTACTCATTATGACAAGCATTGTCAAAGCGTTTTGCGCGGGTGTGCCGCTCATTTTATTGAGGTATTCTCGCGATTTATTTTGGATTTACCGTGAGAGAAACCGGGAATTTTATGTATAATAGTTACTCTTAATTTCCTAATTCAAGCTCTCCGCTTTTCTCTGGCATCAAACAACATTCCCCCAATCATCCCATCATATAATCATTGTCGATTATTCTGGCACTCTAGTCCGAATCCTTGACACAGCGAAGCGAATAACCGTAATTCCTGGAACCGGTACCCCGATAGACACCGATAGCACCGTCTTCTTGAATATCGATAAGTCGTCGCCATGCGGCGGCATCACCGGACTCTGACGCTGTCCAAAAAGCCGCACGGATACCCGTTTTAGCGAAGTAACTGTTATTGTTATTGCGTTCTCCGCCGGGAAACGCAGCAAAGCCGACCTCATTTGTCCCATTTCCGTCGGTCGCATTTCTGTCGTTGTCCCAACCGCTCGTGCTCCTTAATTTTGCGCTTTGGATTTCAGTTCCCCGCCAGTCAGCTATATCTGCCGTGGACTGGCTCATGCCCAGGAACATCTCAAGTTCCTTCCATTCGGCATCCGTAGGTACATGCCAGCCTTCGGGGGCGATTTCTTTGTCTTTCGTTCCGTTACCGTCCGTATCGCCATTCACTGCAAACCAGTTGTATAGGGCACCATAGGTTTCGGCATAGCTGACATTATTATCATAATGGCAGTATGCGCCGGCGCTTAATTCTTTCCAAGCCGTGGCATCCGTAATATTCGGGATAGGAGTTCCGTCTTTGTATTTGGTGGTTTTCAGGTTTTCGGCCATCCACCATTGATCTCCGATCTTTATGGTTTTGTAGGTATTACCATCAATGTCAGTCACAGTGCCGGTTTCCTGAAAGACCACGCTTTCGATATCGGCTTTCGGAGTGCTGGTGGAGCTTGCGTCTTTGGCTAAGACCACCATATTTGTGAGGTCGCCAGAAAAGGTGATGTTGTCTATTTCTGTCGTGGCTTTGCGTATCACAGTTCCGTCCGTTTTCATAATGACCAGATCAAAGCTTTCCGAAAAAAGGCTCTGAGCAATTATTAGAACTGCCATGAATATAATTATTTTGTATCGTTTTGTTCTCATTTTCGCCTCCTATCTGAGTAAGAGCATTTTGATGATTTGGGTATCGGCGCCGGAAACCAGCCTGCAGATATAGACGCCGCTGCTTATGGCGCTGCCGTCAAAGCTTACCTGATACAGGCCGGCATTCTGTGTGTCATTGACCAGCCGGGTTATCTCTCTGCCCTGAAGATCATAAACGCTCAGTGTTGTCAGGTTTTTCTCCGTTAACTCATAGGATATTGTCGTTACCGGGTTAAAAGGATTGGGATAATTGGGCAGCAGTCTGAACGTATTGCTGCTGATAAGGTTTTCATCAGCAACGGTAATTTCGGGACTGTATTCAAACGAACCGCTGTAATCCGTTTGTTTCAGGCGATAGCGGGAGGCGGCGGGATCGGGGCTGTTCTTGTCGGTGAATCGATAAGCGGAAAGAGCGGTGGTGCTGCCTTTACCCTGAACAAAGCCCAGCGTTTCCCAGGCGCTCTCATTATTCTGCTTTCGTTCCACGTAAAAGCCGAGATTCTCCGTTTCGGAACCCGTTTCCCAGTACAAGATCACCTGTCCGGCCTGCCGCGTTGCGGTGAATCTCATCAATTCAACCGGAAGTGCAACATCGCCTTCTTGAAGTTCTGCAAATTCTATCTTGACAATGTCCGAAATACTTTCCGTTACCGTGCTGCCGCTCAGGACAAAATTGATCTCTGTACCGGCTTCGTTGAACGTTATCTGGGTGAGATTGCTCAATTCGGTATAACGCCAGCCGGAACCGGTCTCAACATTCATGTACTCGGCGGCCATCAGAACGCAAACACCGGAAATAAGCAAGAGTATCAGTTTGTTCATAATTACATCCTTTTAGTTGTATTTATTGATTATATTTATGTTTCATGAATAACTCCCTTAAACAAAAGCTGATTAAATAATAACAAATAATTGTTTATTTTACAAGAATAATATATAGACTAAATAGTGTTTTTCTGTAGACAAATTATATATAACATACTATAACTCATCCCACATCCGCAATGCAGGCTCCAGTTCCCGGCAATACAGATGGGTGCTTTCCATTTTAACAAGTCCCGTAAAGGCGCTTTGCGCGGCATATACAGTAAAAGTGCTTGGCGTATTTTTTCAAAATTTAAATCCGGCAAAAGGCACGCTCTTTCCGTTTTTTCACCTCTCCTTTTTCCCATTTCTCCCGTTCTCCACTTCGCATTATGAAATGCAACGGACATTTCTCAAAAAAACAAAACAAAAAAATCCCCGTCGCAAGAATGGGGAAGTGCTACGCCGAAGCCCTGTTCATCCTATTTTTTTGAGGTGCTGTTATCAAGCCGAATACCTGAAAAACCCGTAAGGGCTCTTAAAAAACCATGGATCATGGCAAACGGTAAAAAAATAAACCCTGAAATCTGCATACCCAGCTCATAGATCAATGAACTGTCCTTATAGGGTTTGCCCCTGAGCCTTGCCATGAATGCGCTATAGGGTATTCCATAAATATTTCCCGCATGCATGACCTGTACCGCTGAAATAATAATTTTTACCTTTGGTATGCCGTATTCATTGACCAGTGAGTCATAGGCGTCTTTTTTAGGGAAGGCCCTCGTATCGGCGTAATGCTGGGCAAAAAGGATTGCTTTGGCTTCTTCTTTATTGATGAAGGCTGCGTCGCCGCTCAAAAAACTATTGATCTCTTCATTGCTCATTCCCTGTTTTAAGGCCATATAAGTATGGGCATATGAACAGGCTGCGCAACCGTTCACTTCCGTTACCGCCAAATGCAGTCTTTCAACAAAATCTTTGCCGATCAGTTTCTTTCGCCTGTTTCCGATCATCCCGGCCGCGGCAGCCGGTATCAGCATAAAAGCACGGTACATTTCGCATAAGGTGAATTTCCTTTTGTATTCCGTCCTTGAGCCAATCGAATCCGGTATTTTTATATCTTTTATCATTGTCCGCCAATATAATACTTTTTGTTATCGATTACGAAGCTATTTGGTGATTATGAGAAGAAGCACCAAAATGTTTCTGCGACTTGTTTGGGATCTGGTGTTAAGAGGATGTATTTATCTAATTGACCTCTGACAATTCATTCTGCCTGATTTTTGGGGAAATTTCAATGCCCTTTTTATCATTTATTTATCCTTAATACCAGTTTCCTTCCCCGTCGCCTTCCGCATCCATTCATGCATGGCCTTGTTGCGGTTTTCGGCAATAGGACGTCCTTCTTCAATGGCTTTGAGTATCTGGCCAATGGTCAGGCCGTCATTTTCGGGCTTGGGAACGGGGCCGGCACGATCTTCAAGCAAATCCAGGATCATTTCCTTTCTGTCCCGGAGCAACGGCGGATAGATCCAGAACAGCAGCCCCTGAAATGCCGTGAAATACATCGTTTCTTTCAATGTGTTCTTTTTGGCCATCGCCCCGTTCATGCACCTTCCCAGACCCGGATAAAAACCGTATTTGTTGAGGTAATCCAGCTCATCATGATGGACCTCCTTCA
>JAQVTR010000068.1:5148-7473 GCA_028699915.1 Fidelibacterota bacterium | reverse complement strand
GTAATATGGATTTTTCCGGCGGTCTTCGTTCTTGTCTTTTTGCGGCATTAACCAGGATTCCGGCAGCATGACCTTTTCTTTTATCAATAGCATGATTGCGGGCGCGACGTGGTCTTCCAGGACGTGCTTCGGACGTTCTTCATATTCCGACCATAATCCCAGCCATTTAATGACTTTATCCGTTTCTATTTCAATCCAAACAGCGCCCTTCCCGTGGATTTTAATATGCGTTTTCTCACTTACGATAAAATCTAAAAGGCGCGGCGCGTAAGTTGACCCAGCTTCCCGAAGGTGCTTTTGAACGATAAAATATCGGCGGTGCAGGTTTATAAAGCGGCTTCCTTCAATATGGCGGCCCTTCGTCAGCTTCAGGCGTGGGCGGTTTTTTTCATCAAGGGCGACTTGCGGACAAATAAAGTCTTCCGCGATGTCTGTATTCCAGCGCCATTCAAAGCCCGTCAGCGTGAAACGATCAGCGGGAAATGAATGAAGGATGCTGTCAGCGGGATTCATAGCGACCAGTTCCTTTATGGCCTTTCGGCGGTCCGCTTTGCCTTTTTTAAGGTCTTTCTTATAGCCCGGATCACCGGCGTCAATTCTTTTCCCCGTTGCTTTTTCCACAAAAACAGCGCCATATGATTGCAGTAAGGAAGCGGTTCGCAGCTTATATTCCTTGACCCAGCGCGGATTCCTGTCAGTCCCGACTTGTTTCCAGTCTATTTTGACAATAGGGACAGGGATTGCCCGAAGCGCTTCAAAGGCTTTCAGGATGTCTTCCCGGTTTTGACCGCGGGCAGGTGTCCCTTCTTCAGAACGACAAAAGACCAGGTCCGCGACTTCCGCGACCGTTGCTTCTTGCCAGTCCAGGATTGCTTCCCTTGATTCCGTCTTCGTCAGCGCGGCGGCGGCCATTCCGACGGTCCGGTTAAAGGCGGTTTGTTGATACCAGCGATTGATTGCAGGAAGGTCTTCTTGCTTTCCTTTTCCGGTTGCGTTGCGCGGCGTGTCAAATAGGCGACCAGGGACGTGAAAAAAGTCAGCGCGTCCAGGACAAGGAATTGCCCCTTTTTTTGGTTCAGGGACAGCCAGCCCTAACATCATATTTCGTTGCTCTAATGTCCCCTTGATGACCGGCCAGTCTTCCGGCGGCATATCTTTTAAAGTAATGACATTCACTTCCCCGGCGATGACAAAGTGAAGACTTCCATGATCAGGGCCAGGCGCGAAGGTTGTCGAAAAGGATCGGTTTATAAAGACCTTGTCTTTAGAGGATTTTATCTTGAAGGCAATGTCCCCGTCTTTTTCCCCGATTAGGTCAAGATCAGCAGCCCCGAAAGGCGCGGATATAGTTAAAAGGTCCGGCCCGTCTTCGTGGTGCTTCCCGTCCGTCAGCTTCACGATATTCTGGAAGGTTTCAGCGGTTACGCGAAGCGTCAAAGGGATTCCGCCCGTCCAGCGCCATTCCCCTTCTTTTTGCAATTCTATTATTCTGTCTTTATGGTCTTCCATAATGCCTTCCTTCCGTCATTCCCCTAGTGCGGCGGCATAGTCCAGGTCTTCCTTGTCCCTTTCCGTGAACAGCGACCATTCAGGCGTGAAGTCCAGCTTTATCTTCGACAGTTCCCCGTTGCGGTTCTTCAGGACGTGCGCTTCAACCCGGACCGTCAGGCGTTTATACTTTTCCGTCAGGCGTTCAGATTCTTCCTTGTCCCGCCACAGACAAATGACCGCGTCGGCTGAATACTCGATCCCCCCGGATTCCTTCAGGGCGGCCAGCGTGGGCGGTTTGTTTTCCTTGTATGCTTCCCGGTTTTGCGATGATACGACCAGGACAGGCGACTTCAGATCACGCGACAGGCGGCGAAGTTCGGACAGGTTCGCGTCTATTTTTTCCCGAATAGCGTCGGGCGCTTCCTTCCCGGCTGGGATGATTTGCAGATAGTCCAGGACCAGCAGGACCCTTCCCCCCCCCGCTTTGCGTTGCGCCATTATTGCAGCGGCGCGGATCGCTTCGACCGTGTCCTTCCGTCCGGCTTCGATAATAGTCAGATAAGGGCCAGTTCCTTGAAGGTATTCACCGGCGGCGGCTTCGACCTTCTTCCATTCCAGATTCCCGGCCCGGCCCTTCCAGATATGTCTTGAATTGACAGAAGACAGGCGCGACAGCGACTTAATCCGAAGTTCTTCGGCGGATTGCTCAAAGGAATAGAATAAGACCGGGACCTTTTCGACTTCCGCGACGGTGTCAGCGATTTGCTTCGCAAGCGTGGTTTTTCCACAGGACGGCGCACCGGCCAGGATAATGACCCCGTCCGGCAGCCCGTT
>JAQVTR010000068.1:1804-5048 GCA_028699915.1 Fidelibacterota bacterium | reverse complement strand
TTCAGGCGGTCCTTCATTATCGGCCCCCTTTGGTCTTCAGAAAAGCGGCGGCTTCGATCTTCATCCAGTATCCAGCAGCGTCAAGGGCGGCCAGTTCGTCCGCGGATGCCTCAATGATGCGATAGTCCGCAAGTTTGCAGTCAGCAGGACCCAGGGCGTCCCCGTTGTCTATAACCAGGACAGGGCGTCCATAAGATGACGCGGCGTGATCCGTGGTCAGGGCGGCTTTTGTTTCGTATCCGTTCAACAGTGGCGAAAAGGCTTTCAGCTTCATGTCCGGTCCCCTTTCTGGATATATTCCCGGATCAGTCCTTCGACAACAACAGCGATTGACTTCCCTTCTTCAGCAGATCGGACCTTAATCGCCTTATGCACTTCTTCCGGGACCCTTGCGACCAGCATTTTCATTTTGTCTTTCGGTTTTGTCTTCATAACCCTTCCCCTTTCTTGTCAGCCTTCGCCCGAAGGTTGACGGGTTTTAACGTAGTATTCAAGCGGCTTTCAATTCCCTTTGCAGGATGTCAGCGACGACTTGCGGATGCCAGGTCAGGGACCCCTTCTTCCGGGCGACCCCGGCGGCTTCCAGTTCCCGACAGATTCCCCGCAGCGATTGACCCTTCCGGGATAGGTCAAGGATCAGGCTGACGGCTTTTTGTTCTTCAGCGTTGCGCGACAGCTTCCCGGATCGGACCTTATATCCAAAAGGGACCGTCCCGCCCGTCTTTTCCCCGTTGGCCTTCTTGTGCGCCAGGGCGAAGCGTGTCCGGTCAGATATTTGATCCCGTTCAAATTCATTCAGGACAGCCAGCAGACGGAAGACCATTTTCCCGCTTGCCGATGTCGTGTCAATCTTTTCCGATAAGCTGACCAGGTCCGCGTCCTTCTTCTGAAGTATTTCGGACAGGGACAGCGTGTCCTTCGTTGACCGGGACAGACGGGACAGCGAATAGATGACCAGGGCGTCCCCCTTGCCGACCGTGTCAAGCGCAGATTGAAGCCCCGGACGGTTGTCAGATCGCTTCCCGGATATTCCTTCATCCCGGAAGATGACCACGTCGTCAGCGCCGTTCAGATCAGCCCAGGCCCGGACCTTTGCTTCTTGCGCGTCAAGACTGACCCCGTCTTCCACTTGCCCCTGCGTGCTGACCCTTATATATCCGATTGCTTTCATAGCGTCCCCCTTCGTAAATGGTGGTTGAATTATGAGCCTGTTTTATATATTTGTCAATATATATTTTCACTTTGTTTATTATGGATAGACGGACAGACTGAAGTCAGGACGTGCATATGCTTAACATATGCTTTTAGACTTTAGGTTCTTTAAGGTTTTGTAGGCTTCGTGCAAATCCGCAATTTCTGCGGTTTTGTCACGGTAGGCCTCTTGCAAATTCGGCAAATTGCGGATTTTGTTTCAGGTGATACAGAGCTATATTGGTTTTAACCTCGTCTCATTTGAGACTAAGTTAACTTCGTGCCAGTTGGCACTAGGTTCAATGTAACGCGTTAGTAACGGTCAAATAACGGACAAGTAATGGTTAAGCTGACCAGGCTTCCGGTTCGGTGTTAGGTGTATCTAGCCAGGACTGTTCTTCCCCTAGCAGCTTCAAAGGTTCATATTCAGCCTTTAAACTTTCCCCGTATTTCAGCGCCAGCGTCAACAAGGTAGGCGTCAGGCAGTCCGACAGGTCCCGCTTGTCCAGTTCCGTCATGATCGCTTCTAGGCGCTTTCCGAAGACCTCGACCCGCTTCGACTTAGCGACCGCGTATCTCTCGAAAAGTTCATCCATGCGAAGCGTTCGGGCGTTCAAGATGTCCTTTTGCAGTTCCTTCCCCCAGGCGATAAGCGTCGGCTTCGATACTTTCAGGGCGACGGCGATGTCGGCATAAGACCGGCCTTCCGCCCTCAATTCAATAAAGCGTTCCTTGTCATTTGCATTTTTCATTCGTCAGTTCCTTTCGTTAATATGGGAAAAAGTCCCCGGACGTTCCTGTCAAAGTCCGGCGATTCCGGCTTCAGTTCACCGGCAGCCTTATCTAATATGGCCCGGATCAGTTCAGCGCGACTAACAGCTTGACCCGTCCTTTCCCGGATGACCAGGGCGGCTTTGTCCAGGTGAAGGATTTGTCTGTCAAACAGCGTGACCGTGACCTTTTGATAAGGTTCGGCAGCCCGTGGGCGTCCTTCGATCCGTTCCGGGACCTCGACCCCTAACTTCGCTTTTTTCCCCGTTGTCGGCGTGAAGATGTCCAGCGCCTTCTTTCCCGTTGCCATAAGTCAACCCTTCCTTTCTTCCGTCATTATGGAATAAACTATTTATTGATTCTTTTCAAGACTTCTTTCGTTAATTGCCGATATGCTTCCGCACCGGCGGACCCGTTGTCATAATCGAAGATTGTCTTCCCGAAGGACGGCGCTTCCTTCAGGCGGACGTTGCCCCTAATTTCAGCCTTGAAGACTAGGCGGCCATAATAACCCCGGATCATTTGACCGATTTCTTCCGTGACGTTCAGGCGATAGTCAGCCAGCGTCAGCAGGATTCCCAGCAGACCGGCAGCCTTTCCGATTCCCTTCTTGATCCTTTCGACAGCGTCCAGAAGGTTGACCAGTCCTTCCAGGGATAAATAATCAGGTGTCACCGGGACAATAAAAAAGTCCGCAGCGGTCAGGGCGTTCACCGTCAGAAGGCCCAGGGAAGGCGGACAGTCCAGGACGGTGAAGTCATAATCCCCCCGGATCGGCGTCAGGGCGTCCTTCAGGACCACTTCCCGACCAGCGACAGCAGACAGGACCAGGTCAGCAGAAGCCAGCGCCATAGACCCCGGAAGGATGTCCAGCCCCTTGACCGATGTCGGACGGATTGCTTCCCGGATTGGATGACCGTCCAGGATCACTTCAGCGGACCCCGGCGACAGATCGGCCCTTGTCAGACCCAGGGACAGCGAAGCGGACCCCTGGGCGTCCAGATCAGCCAGCAGGACCCGGCGACCGGCAGCGACCAGCCCGGCGGCTAAATTGACGGCGGACGTTGTCTTTCCGACCCCCCCCTTATTATTAACCAGGGCGATGATTTTCATAACCTTTCCCCCCTTTTTTCCGCTTCGAGTGCTATATAAGGACTCGAATTGACGGTGATATTAAAGCATATTCAATAACTTGCATTTTCACCGTTTCAGAGATACCCCCAAAAATACCCCCATAATTCATTCTTTCCATAATTCCGCCCTTCATTCCTTCCGTCATAAA
>JAQVTR010000068.1:0-1704 GCA_028699915.1 Fidelibacterota bacterium | reverse complement strand
ACCCTTGACCGTCCGGCTTCGTCTATGATCCCCCAAAAGGATTCGACCCAGGATGACTTGAAGCCCGAAGCCCCCGGCGACCCGACAGCAGCGAAGCCATAGGACAGCGCCGTCCAGGTGTCAGATTCCCCTTCGCATATCAGGACCTTTTCAGGATGTCCTTTCAGGGCGTCGGCGTTGTAAAGACAAGGGACCCTTGCGGCGGTATTCAGGAAGCGGACCAGTTCAAGACGTTCAGCTTCAGCCTTCGATACGGGCGGACGTGCCTTCAGATATACAGGGCGACCGTCCAGCAGATACGGGATGACCAGGAAGCCCGCTTTCTTCGCGTAATAATGCCAAAAGGAAGGGACCAGGCGTCCTTTTTGATTCCGTTTCAATAGTCCGGCAGCTTGAAGGGCGTCTTCCCCGAAGCGTTCCGTCAGGGCGTTCATAACGTCCAGATATTCCCGACCACAGAAGCGAAGGCCCAGGGCGATGACCACTTCTTCCTTGACCCCTTTCCCCTTTGTCAGCCATTCCAGGGCGCGACCCTCGACAGGGCGACAGGCGGTCAGGAAGGCTTCATATATAGCAGGATCAGCAGCGGGACCCGTGGTCTTGACCGGATTAGGACGGACGGCTTGCGACGTTGACCCAGGTTGAACGATCCCCCCCCGGCCCGTGGTCTTCCCCGTTCTTTTTTTATGATAACCGGGCGACGGGATTCCTGTCAGGTTTTCCAGCCAGCGGACAGCGGACGGAAAGTCCAGCCCGGCGGCGACTTCGATCAGCTTCAGGATGTCCCCCTTTTCCCCGCACTTATGACAGGTGAAGCCCTTGTCCCGGACGGACAGGTCAGGCGTCTTCCCCCCTTGCGGTTGACATAATGGACAGAAGAAGCGATTCCCCCGACCATGAAGGCCCAGGGCGAAGGCGACCCGTTGCGGATCAGCAGCAGCCTTCAGCGTGTCAATATGTTCATGGTCAGCCATAATTCATTCTTTCCCTACACCGGCCCCGGTTGTCCCGTGGCGGTGGTTTTTTTAAGCAGGGCGACCGTCAGGGAAGCCCCTGCTACTATCTTAATGATAGTATCCGAAAGCCCCTTTTTTGCCGCGCCCGTAAGTTCATGTTATTTATATCAAATTCTTGTTGCAGTTTTGTTGCAGTTTCCCGTCATGTGACAGATTCCTGCCTGTCATGTGACAGATTGCCCCTTTTCAGCCCTTTTTCCCCTTATTTTGGGCGATAAATTTTCGGACCCTTTGCCATACTTCCGGCGATATATTCTTGACCCGGATCGGCTTCCCGGTTTCGTAGCGTGACCAGGTGGAAAAGTCCGGCCCGGCGATATATTCAGCGAAGCGGCGAAGCGTCATTCCGGCGGCTTCCCTTGCGGCCCTTATATCAGCCCCGGAAGGGATAGGCTGGGCGTCTTCAATAATACCAGGAAGGGCGGATTGATTTATCAAAGTGTCATTTTGATCCTTTGATTCTGCTTCTTCGGCTTGTTTGACCAGTTCGTCTTCAATTTCCTTCGCTTCGTCTTCAGGGACTAGGGCGACGGTTGTCCATAATTCAGCGACTTTCCATCGGTAATATGGATTTTTCCGGCGGTCTTCGTTCTTGTCTTTTTGCGGCATTAACCAGGATTCCGGCAGCATGACCTTTTCTTTTATCAATAGCATGATTGCGGGCGCGACGTGGTCTTCCAGGACGTGC
>JAQVTR010000067.1 GCA_028699915.1 Fidelibacterota bacterium | reverse complement strand
GACTACAGTGAGGTCAGCAGATCGCTGGGAAACATTTATGCCGCCACCGTGGGCGCCGGCTACGCTTTCTTTCCCAAAAAACAATTGGCGCTCGGCCTCAGCGCCGATTATCTAATCGGCGGCTATACCATCACCAATGATATCGAGTTTGAAGGCGGCAGTTTGCTGACACCGGTCCGCATCGAACGCGCGGAAGGCTTTTCCGGACTGCAGTTCAGCGCCGGTATAAATTTAAGTCCTTTTGATTTTTTAAGTATCGGAGCCGCCTATACCCTGCCCGGACCGGCTTCTCAGCGCGAGATCACCCGCTACATGGCCTTGTCTTCCTCCTATTATTATTCCTATATCGACACCACTGAATTTTCGGACATCAATATTTTTCCGGAGCAGCTGCGCGTAGGACTTGCATTAAAGCTCGCACCGCATTATATTTTAACCGGCGATTGGGTGCGTTATCAGTTTAGTGAAAGCGATGCCGCATTTTCGATCAACCCGCTGTTCGAAGGTCAGCAGATCGGACCTTTTGATCATTACGGGATCGGATTTGAAAAACAGGGGATTTTAAGCGAATATGTCCCGTTCCACAAGTCTCTTACATACCGTTTCGGAGTCTTTTTTGACGAACACTATCTTTCGGATTCCGAAGGTATTCCCGTCCGGACCTATGGTTTGAGCCTGGGACTTGGCGTTCCTTTCAATCAGTTCCGGAACCGGATCGACGCCGCCTTTGTGGCGGAACAGAACAGCGGGACACTTTTCGGGGATGCCGGCGGACCCCTGTTGTACGCTCGTGAATTTGTTTACCACTTTACGATAAGCATATCCATTGCAGAAACATGGTTTCACACCAGAGGTAAATTCAGATAGGAGTTTTCATGAAAAAGATAGCAGCACGCATACTGACCTCTCTGCTTGGGCTTGTGCTTTTATTCAGTATTTACAATTGCGTTCCGTCTCAGCAGGTCAGCAACCAGACGGCAAGTACGCTTCAGCAGCTTAACCGGGAAGAGCTCCTTAATCGCTGCAAGTTCAAACTCAGCAACGGACGCCAGTACATGATCCAGCAGTCCTGGACGGATGCCATCCGGAATTTCAAGGACATCATCGACATGGGCTGCGCGGAAGATTTTGCGGACCCGCTGTTCAAGGACATTGCACAATGTTACATGAAGATCAACCGTCCGGATTCTGCCGCTTATTATACCGACATGGGACTGAGCTACAACGCAACGGATAAGTATTTGCTTCAGCTTTCGGCCTATTACAAGGAACGTTCCGGCGATTATGAAGGTGCAGCAAATGTTTATCAGCGTTACAACGCCCTTTACATCGACGATATCGAATACCTGACAAAGCAGGCGAACAATCTGGATATTCTCGGCGAATACCAGGAAGAACTGGAGGTCTGGGAATATATTCTGAGTATCGACCCCAACAATAACACGGCATTGAATTCCATCATTCAGGTGCTGACCAAAATGGGCCGAGACCCCCGGGAATTCTATCAGAAAGCCTGGGAAAACGACCAGACCGATGCCGCGAAGGCGCTCAACTATATCAATGCGCTTCTGAACAATAACGATTACAGTGAAGCGATCCGTGTTGCCCGGCAGAGCCTGCAATACAATCCCCAGAACGTTACCATGGTAAAAAAACTTGCCGAATGCTACGAATATAACAACGAAATGAGCAAGTCGCTGGAAGTTCTCGAAGATTACGCCCGGCGCAATCCGCGCGACATCAACATGCAGATCGATGTTGCAAAACTGAACCTTGAGTTTGGCAATTACCAGAGGGCCTACGACATGATATCCGACGCCATCCGCCTTGCCCCGAACAACAAGGATCTCTACGGTCAGCGCGGCAGGATCCTGGAAAGTTATGTGGAATATATGACCTTGAGCAAAGGCCGGGTAGACATCAATGACAAGATCGTCTATCATATGGCTTACGAAGACTATCAGAAATCCCGCGAACTGGGCAATATCAACGCACAGTTCCGGATCAAGTATCTTTACGACAACAATCTGACCATTGCTAAGGTTCAGGACCGTTTTCTTATCAGCGAAGCCAACAAAATCAACGACAACACCTATAAGGCGTTGGGGGAATGTTACGCATGGCTCACGAGGACCGTCACGATCGAATAGTGATCATTGGTTCCGATCACGCAGGTTATGAAGCAAAATCCCATGTGATTGACTATGTCCGTCACCTGGGATTTGAAGTTTTGGACCTGGGCACCCACAGTACCGCTTCCGTCGATTATCCCGATTACGGCGTTGCGGTTGCCAGGGCGCTTAGCGGACGAAACGATGCCAGCGGTATCGTCATCTGCGGCACCGGTATCGGCATCAGCATAGCGGCCAACAAGGTAAAAGGCGCCCGGGCCGCTTTGTGTACCACTCCTTTCCATGCTGAAATGGCTCGCAAACACAACAATGCGAACATCCTTGCCATGGGCGCCCGAACCACCACCATTCCTGAAATGGAAGCTATCATCGATGCCTGGTTCGCAAATTCCTTTGAAGGCGGCCGGCATCTGAACCGCGTCAACAAGATCCACTCCCTAACCGAAATTTCCAGGTGAAAAATATGTACAACACTATCAAACAGCAGGATCCCGAAGTCTTCAGCACCCTTAAAAACGAACTCCTGCGGCAGCAGAATGGTCTGGAAATGATCGCATCCGAAAATTTTGTCAGTCCCGCCGTTCTTGAAGCATCCGGCAATATCATGACCAACAAGTATGCGGAAGGCTACCCCGGAAAACGTTATTACGGCGGTTGCGAATATGTTGACGATGCCGAGAATCTCGCACGTGAACGTGCAAAACAGCTGTTTAACGCGGAATATGCCAATGTCCAGCCGCACTCCGGCAGCCAGGCCAACATGGCGGTCTATTTTACCCTGCTTTCACACGGCGATACCATTCTGGGCATGGACCTGGCGCACGGCGGCCACCTGACGCACGGCAGTCCGGTCAGTTTTTCCGGCAAAATGTACAAGATCGTCAGTTACGGAGTCAAACGCGAGACGGGTTTGATCGATTACGAGGACCTGGCGGCAAAAGCACGCGAGCACAAGCCCAAACTCATCATTGCCGGTGCCAGCGCTTATTCGCGCCATTACGATTTTGCCAGATTCCGCGAAGTGGCCGACAGTTGCGGCGCTTTTTTGATGGCCGATATCGCCCATCCCGCGGGACTGATTGCGGCCGGCCTGCATCCCTCCCCCATTCCCTATTGCGATGTGGTGACCACAACAACGCATAAGACACTGCGCGGCCCGCGCGGCGGCATGATCCTTGCCGGCAAGGACCTCGAAAATCCTTTCGGCATTGAAGCTCCCAAAAGCGGCCGCATTAAAATGATGTCGGAACTGTACGACTCAACTGTCATGCCCGGCATCCAGGGCGGTCCCCTGATGCACATTATCGCTGCCAAGGCTGTTGCTTTCGGCGAGGCGCTGAAACCCGGATTCAAGGACTATTGCCGGAAGATCATCGAAAACGCAAAGGCGCTTGCGGAAGCGTTGCTGGAATACGGATTTGAACTGGTTTCGGGCGGAACGGACAATCACCTGGTCCTTGTGGATCTGCATAACAAGAATATCAGCGGGAAAGCGGCCGAAAACCTCCTGGGATCCATCGGCATTACCTGCAACAAGAACATGGTTCCCTTTGACGACCGCAGCCCCTTTGTCACCAGCGGCATACGCCTGGGAACTCCGGCCTTGACCACCCGCGGCTTTATGGCCGAAGATATGCGGCGCATTGCGGCGCTTATCAATAAAGTCATCGGCGATCCGGAAAATCCGGTCCTGCTGGAACAAGCACGCTCCGAGGTCGTTGAACTTGCGCATGAACACCCCTTGTATGAGGAGTTTACACTATGAAATGTCCTAATTGCGGACATGAGGAAAACCGGGTCGTCGACTCACGCCCTCTGATCAAAGAGAACGGCATTCGGCGCCGGCGTGAGTGTGAAAAATGCAACTACCGTTTTACCACCTACGAATACGTCACCTTGACGAATGCCCTGGTGATCAAGTCAAACGGTGCGCGCGAGGAATTCAATCGCGAAAAGCTGATCCACAGTATTATGCTGGCCTGCGTCAAGCGCCCCGTTCCCATGGACCTGATCCTGGGCATTGTCAAAGACGTGGAAAACAAGATCCTGAACGAGGGATTGAGCGAGATCCAGTCCAAACAGATCGGCGAGATGGTCATCGGTGCACTAAAACGCATCGACAAGGTGGCTTATATCCGTTTTGCTTCGGTCTATCACGATTTTGAAAGCGTCGACGAATTTCACCGCAGGATCGAAGATTTGGAAAGAAGCGAAAATCCCGCTTAAAATATTTTTTTGATTGACATTATCAATTTAAATATCAATATTTAAGCGAAAAAAAAAGAGGTACGTAAAATAACATATCGGTTCGTTATAGGTGCTTGACAAAGAATGGGATCAACGGTTTAAGGTGTCACATCTTATAACGATAACTATTGTGAGCGTTATAAGGTCGCTCAATTTTTTTATCTAGGAGAGTTGTTTATGAAACGGAATGGATTAAAAATCTTATTTGCCCTTGCGCTTTCACTGTCCGCAGCTCATGCAATAACCAGCACGGGTGCCGTATGGCTTTTAATTGCGCCCGGCGCCAGGGCCGAGGCCATGGGTGAAGCGCAAGTCGCCATTGCCGACGACGCATACGCTTCCTATTACAATCCTGCGGGACTTTCCTTTATGGAACGGAATCAGATCGGTGCCATGTATGCCAAATGGCTGCCGAATCTTGTCAATGATATGTATTATACCTTTTTATCCGGCGGCTACCATGTCAAGAATGTGGGGACTTTTGGCGGCCATGCCATTTATTTGAACCTCGGTCAGCAGGAATGGACCGACGAATACGGCAACAGTCTGGGTACTTTTTACAGTTATATGACCGCCGTAAACGCCTCCTATTCCACCCGTATCCGCGAAAATCAGGCGATCGGGGTAAACCTGAAATTCGCCTATCAAATGCTTAGCCCGGTCGGTGCAATGGGCGAAGCGAACAACGGAGATTCCTTTCATTTCGGTTTTGATTTCGGTTACCAGATCCGCAATCTTCTGAACAACTATCTGGACTTGGGATTCGCCATTTCCAATGTGGGTCCCAAGATTTCCTTTGTGGACATTGCCCAGGCGGACCCGCAACCCACCAATCTAAAAATGGGCTTTAATCTGAACATCCTTAAAAAAGAACATCATGATCTTTCCTTTGTACTGGATGTCAACAAGATCCTCGCCGGAAGCCATCCTTCGATGGACGTTAACAGCAATTATCTTATTGAAATCGGGAATCCCCTTTCAACGGATTTCGGTGAAGAAGCCTACAGCGACAACTGGTTCGTAGGTATTTTTACCTCCTTTACCGATAATTGGAAATACAAAGGGGATATCGACTACAGCGGTGACGGCATTGTCGGCGGCTGGGCTGCCGACGGAGCCAAACAGGGCTGGTACGATGCCGATGGCAATTATATCGATTACGTGCGCAACCCGAACGGAACCGCGTACTGGATCAATACGGAAACAGAGCTTCCCGTGGACGGCCCCGGGGAATACAATGCGAACAAAGAACCCGTCGGATGGGGTGAGTACGGTCATAATGCAAGTCAGCTCAACGAACCGAATGCCGAGGTCGGTTCCGGAGCAAGCGGTTCGATCCGAAATGAGTTCAGGGAGCTGATCTTTAATACCGGCATTGAGTATATATACAATAAAATGTTTGCCCTGCGCGGGGGATTTATCTACGACCGCGAGGGTGATGTGATGAATCCCACCATCGGTTTTGGGTTCATCTATAAAGGACTCGGGTTTGATTTTGCCTACACCGGCGGAAAGGACGGACATCCTCTCGCAAATACGATGCGCTACAGCCTCCGCTACGAATTTTAATGAACCCGCCTCCGGGAACGCTTATGAAAAATTTTCTTCTCTGCCTTGGACTGATATTCGGCCTTCTCCCATTGAAAGCTGACTTATTGTCCGCTCATATTCCCGCCGGCATGCGGGACTTTGTAAGCCTCCGTGTTGAATTCCAAACGGACAATTATTCGGGAACGACCGGGAACGGCCGCTTTATGCTCACAGAGTGGACGGGACACGACACCGTGTATTCCCTGGACCCCCTGCCCCATAACCGCGCTTATTTTTCATCCCATCTGAAATTTCTGCAACATTACTGGCAAACGGTCAGCAATGGGAACATTATTATTAACACGGATCCCTCCCTTCAGCTTCCGCAAGGCGAACAGCCTTATGTCCTTGACCGGCAGATGCAGTATTACTCCCACCCCGACAGTCTCGATTTCCGGCTGGCAACACTGATCTACGAAAGCGTGTCCGCCCTTAAGTTTTCCGGTGACAGCATTCCGCCCAACGACGGAATTATCATCTTTCACGCCGGTGTCGGACAGGATTTCAATATCCCCCTCGACGATTCCCCCTTTGATATTCCGTCTTTTTATTTTGACAAAGATTACCTTGAACGCCATCTCTCCGCAGAAGCGCTGGCTTTTCTGGAAACCAATCACGCATTGCAGGGCATTGTGCTTCCGGAAACGCAAAATCAGCTGAAGGTCAACATCGCCCTCAACGGAACGGCAGTCCTGCTCAGCGGCATGATGCTGGGCCTCCCGCCGCTTTACAATACCGAAACCGGCCGCTCCGTCGCAGGTATTTTCGGCCTTATGGACCAGGGTTCCAACAATGCAAACGGCCTCTGTCCCATCCGCCCTTCCGCCTTTGAACGCATGCTTCTGGGCGCAACAAGCCCGCAGATCCTTGAAAGCAGCGGCTCTTTTGCGCTTTTACCCGGCGAAACCTATTCTATCCCTGTCAGCAGCAATGAGTATTTTCTGCTGGAATTCCGGAAGAACACCGGTATCTGGGCCGATTCGCTGTTCTGGAGCGATTCCACTCTGCAAAACTACCACGATGTCCTGCAATCCATGAATAATTCCGGACTTATCGATTATACACTTGAAAACGGCGTTCTGACCTCCCTGAGCGATTATGATGTCAGCCTGCCAGCTTCCGGACTGCTGATCTGGCATGTCTGCGAACCTGACTTGATTGGAAGTAATCCGAATGCTGACACACCTCCTCTGCTGGATCTGCTGGAAGCCGACGGCGGAAACGATATCGGAAAGGTCTACAACACGCTGGATCCCTCGGTCAACAACGGCTGGAAATGGGATATGTGGTTTAAGAACAACCCGGCCTGGAGCGATAATAATCCCAATATCTACAGAATGCAGCTGAATGACAATACGCATCCGGATTCCCGCAGCGCAGCAGGCCTTTCAAGCGGGATCGCCATTCAGCGCTTTGATTTTTATAAAGATTCCGTGCTCATCCGGCTGGTGACGGATCCTCCCGCCAAATACAATTTCTCCGGCATGGTCTTTGATGAAATGACCCCTGCGGCGGGGAG
>JAQVTR010000066.1 GCA_028699915.1 Fidelibacterota bacterium | reverse complement strand
CAAGATCTGGCAGGCCTTTTGCGTTCTGCTGCCGGTGCAGTCCGTCGGCGTAATGGGGGACGAGCGTTCCTACGATTACGCAGTAGCATTAAGGGCGGTGACTTCGCAGGACGGCATGACCGCCGACTGGGCGCATATTCCTTACGAAATTCTGGCGCGCATCTCCAACCGCATCATCAATGAGGTCCGCGGCATCAACCGCGTGGTTTACGACATCTCCTCAAAACCCCCCGCCACCATCGAATGGGAGTGATCATCCTCCGCGAATTACCAAAGAGTCCACGAATTACACGAATTACACGAATTAAATTGCACGAATAATTTTAAGGTTGTGGATTAGGGGCTGGCTGATGATATTTATTTTAAATTTCAGATTTTTTCAGCATTAATACACTGATAAATCTCAATATTTAAAGCAACTATTTTTTAATAGCCTCCATATCAACAGCCATAAAATATCTATGCGCTAATACTCCGCTTCACACCGACATTTCGGGGCTATAAAGGGCAGGCATAAGTAGATGTGATCAATGTAGTTCATGCTATATACGATTTACTATTGACAATGAATCTTTGCAGAATAAGTTAATGATTTAAAGCAGAGAATTACTCTGGCACCCCTATCCACAGCCATAAAAACAATTCGTGTAAATTCGTGAAATTCGTGGACTATTTATTCGTGAAATCTGTGGACTGCGGATTTGTGGAAAAAACGCCCGTCAACGTCATAACACCCGTTTGGGGTCAGGTGTTATGACGAAGGATAAGGAGGGAAGTCATTGTTGTGTATGTCATATATGTGCCGTTCCGGAATATGTTCCCGGATCGCGGAAAATATTTGTTGAAAAAATAGGATTGTCATCCTGAGCGAAGTCCTCCGTAGTCCGCCAGCTGGGGGACGAAGGAGGACGAAGTCGAAGGATCTCCATTATTTAAGAACGGCTCATAAATGTGATATGCGGCACACATTTAATAATGCGTTATGAATAATCTTTATTCTTTGATATTTTTTCTGCATGAGAGACTACAACCACTATGTTTACATTCTGACCAATAAACACCGAAATGTATTATATACCGGCGTCACAAATGATTTGCGCAGACGTTTGTATGAACACAGATATATTGAGCGAAATTCTTTCTGTAAAAAATACAACTGCTACTATCTCGTCTATTACGAGTGGTTTCGCAATATCGATGAAGCAATAAGTAGGGAAAAACAAATAAAAGGATGGATAAGAAAAAAGAAAGAAGCTTTGATAGAACAATGCAATCCAAAGTGGGAATTTTTAAATGATCAGGCTGATCATTGGTAAATAGGACATAAAAATAATTTTTTCGTTCAATAGAGGAGATCCTTCGACTCCGTCCGCCTATTGCGGTCTCCGCTCAGGATGACAAACTAGAAAAACCTTGAACTTTGAGTATTAAATCTTAAATGTTGAATCAAATCGGATATCAACAAATCAACAAATCCACAGATCAACCCGCCTGCGTCCCGACACGTCGCGACTCCGCTCAGGATGACAAACTAGAAAAACCTTGAACTTTGAATCTTGAATTAAAAGCAAAGATCAACAAATCAACAAATCCACAGATCAACAGAAAAAAACGTTGAAATATCCCCAAAATTTCATTAATATTCACGTTGGAAAAAAACAAAGTCAAACAGGAAAAAGGAGAAATAAGATGAAAATTCAACCGCTTGATGAACGCGTACTGATCAAACCCCTGCCCGAAGAAGAAAAAACCGCAAGTGGACTGATCATTCCTGATACGGCAAAAGAAAAAAAATACCAGGGCAACGTGATCGCTGTCGGTACCGATAAAGAGCTCAGGGACGTGGTCAAGGTCGGCGATACCGTCCTCTACGGCCGCTATGCCGGCGACGAGATCAAACTCGACGGCGAAGAATATGTCCTGCTCAACCGCAAGGATATTCTGGCCATCGTCAAATAAGGCGCTCCCTTAAAACCTCAAAGGGCCTCGTGCCCTTTTTTTATTGTTATTGTAAAAAACAATTGATATTTTTCGTTAAGTATAACAATAATGCTCTGTGCGCTGCGCAGCGCGGATCAACAGGAGAGCAACAATGGAAGAATACAGCAACGCCCGGGATACGACCGCCGCTTTCGTCGATATCCCGCTGGATGAGATCAGCTTCGACGAGGAGCTGATCAGGAAATTTTCCACGGAAAAGGACTTTAAGAACGTCCGCGATTTTCTCACGCAGATGCGGCAGATCCGTGACGATAAAATTACGCATGCCGGTTATCTGTGTTTTGCCGAAAAGAACCGGCTCTTCCCCAATGCCGTGATCAAGATCGCGCGCTTTGACGGGAATACCGTGACCACCTTTCTGGATAGGAAGAATATCGACAGCAACATGGTCCGCGCCGTGGATGAGGTGCTGGAATTTATTAAGGCGCACACCAGCGAAGGCATTATCCGCCACCGCAGCGGCAAGACCGAAAAACGGCTCGATTATCCCATGGATGCGCTGCGCGAAGCCCTTGTCAATGCCATTCTGCACCGCGATTATACCGACACCGGCAATATTCAGGTCCGTATCTTCGAGGACTGGCTGGAGATCTGGAGTCCCGGCTCGCTGCCGAAGGAGCTGGATCTGTCCCGCATTCTCTACGAGGACCGTGCTATCCTGAAGAACAGCAATCTGGCGATGATCTTCCAGAATCTGGGGCTGGTGGACAACTGGGGGACCGGTTTTAAGCGCATGAACGATGCCTGTGTGGAGAACGGGAATCCCGAGCCCCTGTACTCGCAGAAGGCCGGCGCTTTTGTGGTCACGATCCATAAGAGTATCCTTACCGCCAGCATTGAACATATTCCGCACTAAACCGCATTAAGTAAAAGCACAGCGATCGTTTATGGATGATACGGCAATATTCTGGTATGTCCTGCGTGTCCGGCCGCGGCATGAAAAAGCGGCTGCCGAACGCCTGTCAAAAGAATACGAAACCTATCTGCCGCTCATCGAGCAGCGCCGGAAATGGTCCGACCGCATGAAGACCATCGAAACGCCGCTCTTTTCGGGATATCTATTCATTCGTACCGATATCCGCATGAAGTATTTCATTCTGGCGGATCCGGCGGTCTCGCATTTCGTGCGTTTCGGCAGCAAGGAAGCCGTCATCCGGGAAGCGCAGATCGAATATATCCGCAGAATGCTGGCGGAGCCCGCGACCCTGAAGGTCGAGGAGGGTCTTCATTTTGAAAAGGGCGAGAACGTCACGGTGCTCCGCGGCGCCTTTGCCGGTCTGCAGGGACAGGTGCAGCAGATCAAGAACAAGACGCGCCTCTATATCCTCATTGAACCCCTGGGCAAACGCCTCTCCGTCGAGATCGATGCCGATGCGCTGACGCTTAGTAAACGATGAACGATAAACGATGCTTGCGCGCCGTAGCCCTTTGAAAAAGAGGCGTAGGCGTGAACGATAAATATAAGCGTGTCATCCTGACCGGAGTGAAGCCGACGAAGGCGGATGAACGCAGTGGAAGGATCCCTTTTCTCACGCCGGGATGTTTCATCAATGAACTATGGACAATTGACAATGGACAATTATTATAGAGCGCATGCAATAGTGGAGATCCTTCGACTCCGTCCACCTGCGGTGTACTCCGCTCAGGATGACAATCTTGGAAAACCTTGATCTTTGAACTTTGAACAAAGCACTGAGCACTGAGAGGGGAAGTTAAGAAGTTAGGAACCTAGGAAGATTGGTCAGCGGAACAACCTTGAACATTGATCTTTGAACATTGAACCAATCAACGCTGTCATCCTGACCGCAGTGAATCCGCCGTAGTCCCGAAGGGTAAACGGAGGCGGATGAACGAAGTGGAAGGATCTCATCTATTTAGATCGCGATGCGATATTCCTGACAGGGAACAGAATAAACATCACACAATGGAAGAGATCCTTCGACTGCGCCCCTCCTTCGGAGTGTCTCCGCTCAGGATGACAATATTGAAAAACCTTGAACCTTATACTTTGAACCTTGAACAAAATAACTCATAACTCATAACTATGAGGCCTGCCATGCAAACCTCTGCCATCAGATCCGCCGCGATCCGCATTGGTATCACTGATGTGATCGCTCTGGCGCTCATTTACGCTTTGCCGGCCTTGTCGCACGCACTGGCCTTTCCCTTTTACATGTTCGAGCCCATGCGCATCGTACTCTTTGCGGCCTATCTGGCAAGCAGGAACAATATCAATACCGTCCTGCTGGCGCTGAGCCTGCCGCTGTTTTCGATGCTCACGGCCGGACACCCGGTATTGCCCAAGGCCCTGATCATGTCAGCGGAACTCGCCGTGAATGTTCTGCTCTTTCTTTATTTGCTCCGCGTCACAAAATGGAATATTTTTTTCTCCCTGCTGTCCGCGACGCTGCTGAGCAAGCTGTTCTATTACGGACTCAAATACCTGCTGCTGCGTCGGGCCCTTATCGACGGCGCGCTGGTCACAACGAACCTGCTTGTCCAGCTGGCGGTGGCGTTGTTCATTGCGGGAGGTGTTCACCTGTTTTTAACAAGAAACAACACCACGATGTCATCCTGAGCGGAGTACACCGCAGGTGGACGGAGTCGAAGGATCCCTTCTCTCACACGCGGGATGACAATATGAGGGACGGTGGTACGGCGGGCAGGCATGCACCTACGCTGAGGGCTACGGCGCACTGGTGCCTCAACATTTTTTAAGATTTAGTAAATATTCTTTTGTCTATTCATCATAATATTTGTATCTTTAATCTTGTTGTGAAACATTAAACGGAGATCAAATACATAAGCCTTTCTGCAGTCGGAATATCTGCAAATCCTGCCGCATGTGAGCGGTTGGGGCGGAGCCGTTCCTGCGAAAAACATTTTTTGCAGGATAATGCGTTGTCGTGTTGAGAGATGCTGAGGGCGAGGAAGGGAATTTTCTGTCGAGGCGTCGAGGTGTTGAGACGTCGAGAATATGAGGAGATATGCAAAATAAATAAAATGTATCAATAAAAATAAAGGGAGACGAAAATGGATACGAAAAGGCATTTATATGGGTTTGAAAAACTGGAGATTTGGAAAGACAGCAGGAAATTTGTAAATATGATCTATGAAATCAGCAAGGATTTTCCTTATCACGAATCACGCGGTATGACAAGTCAGATACGCCGCTCGGCTGTGTCGGTCATGGCAAATATTGCGGAAGGTGCTTCCAGATTTTCTAAGAAAGACTTTGCACATTATTTGCAGATATCCTACTCCAGCCTTATGGAGGTTTTAAGCCATTCTTATATCGCTCACGACCGGCATTATTTCGACAAAGAAAAACTCGAAATAATCAAAACAAAAATCTACATGATATCCAATAAGATCAACGCCTTACACAAATCACTGGTAAAGAGATAAATGGAAACAAATAAAACCACTACAATTCGACCCTCCTGCGCCAAGGCTACGGCGGGCAGGCACCTCGACCCTCCTGCGCCAAGGCTACGGAGGGCAGGCACCTCGACCCCTCGACACCTCGACACCTCGACACCCCGACAACTCGACCCGCCTTCGCCAAGGCTATGGCGGGCAGGCACCTCGACCCCTCGACACCTCGACACCTCGACACCTCGACACCTCGACAACTCGACACCTCGACACCTCGACACCTCGACCCTCCTGATAACCGGGGGTTCGGGCTTCATCGGCAGCAATTTCATCCATTATCTTTTCCGTTTGCCGCATTTTACCGGTAAGATCATCAATATTGATTGCCTCACCTACGCCGGCAATCCGCTGAATCTGACGGAGATCGATGAAAAATACGGGGGAACGCGCTATTTCTTTGAAAAAGTTGATATCACCGATCATGCGGCGCTGAAGACGGTGTTTGAGAAATATGAGATCGATGTCATTGTGCATTTTGCGGCGGAATCGCATGTGGACCGCTCGATCGCGGGCCCGGCGGCATTTATCAGGACAAATATACTCGGGACCTTCAATCTGCTGGAGCTTGCCCGGGAAAAATGGGGGAGCCGGCGGGATGTAAGGTTTCATCACATATCCACGGACGAAGTGTACGGCTCCCTGAATGAGGCTGAGGTTGAGGCTAAGTTTAAGGAAGACACACCCTATGACCCTCATTCACCGTATTCCGCATCCAAAGCGTCTTCCGATCATCTGGTGCGGGCGTATTTTCATACTTACGGACTCCCGGTCACGCTCTCGAACTGCAGCAACAATTACGGCCCCTGGCAGTTCCCCGAAAAGCTTATTCCGCTGATGATCAGCAACATGCTGGAAGAAAAAGCCCTGCCGGTCTACGGGGACGGCAAGAACATCCGCGACTGGCTGTATGTGGACGACCACTGCAGCGGCATTTGGGCCATTCTGGAGAAAGGCGAAACGGGGGAGACCTACAACATCGGCGGCGAGAACGAATGGACCAATATCGACCTGCTGAACGTGCTCTGCGAGATCGTCGCGGAAGAGAGCAGCAAAGCAAAAGATCACTATAAGAAGCTCATTACCTACGTCAAAGACCGTGCCGGCCACGACCGCCGCTACGCCATTGACTGCGGCAAGATCAAGGCAGAGCTGGACTGGACACAATCGGTGACCTTTGCCGAAGGCTTGCGACGAACGGTACGATGGTATCTGGAGCACCCGGAATGGATCGCGGCGGTGAAGAGCGGGGAATATCTCAGATGGATCGAATTGAACTATGACAAACGCTGATCATCCGCGAATTACACGATTAAAGAGTCCACGAATTACTCGAATAACAGTCCACGAATTGCACGAATTTACACGAATTAGCACAGAATAAATTTTATGTCTTTTAGTATGGAGGTTGATAAATAAACCAGTAAGTAAATAGAGGAGGACGGACGATGATATTCAGAATAGAGGCATATAATATCATCGGGGCATGCATGGAAGTGCACAAAAAACTTGGACCGGGGTTTTTGGAAGGTATTTATCAGGAAGCCTTGGCTATCGAGTTTGATATTAGGCATATACCCTACCAAAGGGAATTTGCACTGAGTGTTAATTACAAGGGACATACATTAAACAAGAGTTACTATGCGGATTTTGTATGTTACGAACGCATCATTCTGGAATTGAAGGCGCTGTCATCCATAAACAAAGAACATGAAGCTCAATTACTGAATTATTTAAAAGCTTCCGAATATAAATTAGGAATAATTATAAACTTTGGAGAGCTCGGTTTAAAATACAAACGCATGGTCTTATGAATTACAGTACTAAAATTATAAAAATATTTAGTGAAATTCGTGAAAATTCGTGTAATTCGTGGACGTATTATATTATGAAATTTGTGGAAAGAAATTTAAAAATTCATTTTTTGAACAAAAAATTTAGTGTATATTTCCCGCAACTCCAGATAGTCCAATGTGACTGTTTGGGGCGTAGCCATTCTATCAATTGATAATGGATAAAGGACAATTAACAATTATCCGGTAATACAGCATTAGAATTACATTCTATTAATGGTTTCATGAATAAAGAAGAGTTAGAGCTAAACATACTTCGTAAAGCGGAAAGTATAGAGAATCAGCGCACCTTGGCCGATGAATTAGGATATAGCGTGG
>JAQVTR010000021.1 GCA_028699915.1 Fidelibacterota bacterium | reverse complement strand
ACAATAAAATCACGCAGAAAACAAAATCTGAGCCGTCAAAACAATGCTCAGATATTAAACTTGGTAAACTAAAATGTATCTCTTAACTTACAACGGAATTTGTCCAATTAACTTTGAAGACGTACAGTTATTGTACTATCGAATTCCTGAAATATATCTAAATTATCAAACACCTCATTCCATTTCTCTAATGCATCATCAGCGGCATATTTTGCTTGTTCTCTTGGTATATCAGATAATTGAGGCATTAAAGGGTTATCAAGTAGCTCATAATCAATTTGTATAGGGAAAAGAAAAGGTGAATACCAAAATTCATAAAAAAGCGTATAGTATGTTTTCCAATTCTCTAAATTTTCAACTGTATAACATGAATCTCTGTATATAAAACCATTACCATTATTAGGTGCAAATCTTAAATAATATGGGTATAAGTCTATACTATATGCTGTAACAGAAAATAAAATTAGTATTACAATTATTATTATTATTCTCATTTTTGTTTCCTTAATTTGCTGTTTTTTGGTAAAACACTATAAAGATCCTCTTTAAATTTGATATATCCTTTATTATTCTCTTTTATAATATTATTCGGATCATAAATCTTATCATTTTCAACAAACATGAATTCATTATTACCACCAATTACATATATATTTTGGACTGAGTCAGCACGTTGAATGGTTCCTCCGGGCTTAAACGAAATTAAAATATACATTTCAGAATATTCAGAGTATTTTTCTATAATTGGTTCGTTATGCCTAATATAAATCGTATCAGCTTTATGAGAATTAAAAATATCTTCTATAACTAAAGCCTCCAAAACATATTCAAAAGCAGCATTAGGAGGATGTAAACCATTTTTCTTAGGCATTTTTCTATCATCAACAATTTTTGCTAAAGCAAATCCTTGTGTTAGCATCATTATATTCCAGGGATAGGGCAAATTATATAATTTGTTCATCATTTCCACTCCTATTCCATATGACTCCTTCATATATTGATATTTAAACCCTTTTTTTTCAAGATTAGTGTACTGAATATAAAAATCAGTTAAATAGCCCGCAAATTCCTTTATAAATTCATCAGGTATATCCTTTTTTAATTTCATCTTATTTTTAGATTCAAAACAGTTATTAAAATAATATGTTTTTATTGAATCAAAAGATTGAATCTCTTCAGGGTAATTCTTAATTGTAGGTAGCCCTTCGTTCACAGAATAATTTTTTCCTTGTGCAAAAAGCACCATGCTTGAAATTAGCACAAGCAATACTAAACGAATTATTTTGCGCAAAGCAAATGATACATTCTTCATTCTGACCTCTGATTTTGTTTATTATACATATTCCATTATACAATATTATTTATTACCTGAATTCAACAAGTAAGTGCAACTGAACGTCTTCAAAGTTAATTGGACAAATTTCATTGTAAATTAAGAGACACATCCCATTTCCCCGGTTTATAATCTGAGCATTTATTACGACAGGTGCGTACATTATTTTATTGTCCTTTGGACAAACGTCCCTTCCATGACTCCAACACCTGACAATGCCGATGACTGCTTCCCATTTTGCCTCATTGTATTTATTAAACATTGTAATTTACAGAATACAAAAAGCATTGTCTGCACCACAGAAATCTGAATTTGCTAATAATGGATAATTCGATAAGTCACCAATAACCCAAATTTGAATACAATCATCATCTACATTACTATCATATTCAGTAAAAATCGCTGGTCGCTTATATGGAACCTCATTCCATGCCTCTATTGCATTTTCGGCCGCCCATAATGTGTAATCCTTGTTGGTTATTCCAGGTAAGTCTGGCATTTCATACCAATTAAGCCATTCAATTTCAAGAATGATTGGATCCCATGCAACAGAAGCCCAAAAATCATGAAATAAGACATAATATGTTTTCCAGTTTTCTAATTCTATAGTAGTAGAGCAAGAATCTTTATAAATTGAACTATTATTAGGGTTAAATCTTAAAAAATAGGGATAAAAATCCGTACCATAAGATAAAACACTTATTAAAACTAAAATTATAATAATAATAAGTTTTTTCATTTTTGCTTCCTTATCTTACTTGTTTTAGGTAATACGTTTAACAGATCCTCCTTAAAAGCATTATATCCTTTGTTGTTTTCATTAATTATTTTATTTGGATCATAAATAGTATTGTTTTTAACAAACATATATTCGTCTTTTCCACCAATTAAATAGATATATTGGATTGAATCTGCACGTTGGATTGAACCCCTGGACCTAAAAGAAAACAGGATGTCCATATCTTTATACTCCGGATAAGTTTCCAAAATTGGTTCATTATGTCTTACATAGATTGTATCTCCATCATATGTATTAAAAATATCTTCAATAATTCGGGCTTCCAGAACATATTCATTAACACTTATATTTTTTGGATGGAATCCACCTTTTGGCATTTTTTCATCACTAATTATTTTTGCTAAAGCAAATCCTTTTGTTTCTAGTAATAAATTCCATGGATATGGTAGATTAGATAGCTTGTTAGCCATTTCAAGTCCCATTGGGTAAGATTCCTTCATATAATTATACTTGAAACCTTTCCGGTGAATGTTTACATAATGCATATAATAATCGATAAAAACACCCGCAAATTTCTTAATATATTCGTCAGAAATATCCTTATTTAATTTCCCTTTGCTATCAATATGGTTTTTAAATAAATCTGTTTTAATTGAATCAAACAATTGGATTTCTTGTGGGTAGTCCTTAATGTTTGGTAGTCCCTCTTTCATAGAATAGTTTCTTTCACCAGCAAAAAGCAGTATGCTTGAAATTAGCACAAGCAATACTAAACGAATTATTTTGCGCAAAGCAAATGATACATTCTTCATTCTGACCTCTGATTTTGTTTATTATACATATTCCATTATACAATATTATTTATTACCTGAATTCAACAAGTAAGTGCAACTGAACGTCTTCAAAGTTAATTGGACAAATTTCATTGTAAATTAAGAGACACATCCCATTTCCCCGGTTTATAATCTGAGCATTTATTACGACAGGTGCGTACATTATTTTATTGTCCTTTGGACAAACGTCCCTTCCATGACTCCAACACCTGACAATGCCGATGACTGCTTCCCATTTTGCCTCATTGTATTTATTAAACATTGTAATTTACAGAATACAAAAAGCATTGTCATTGTGCTTGGTATCCCTTCATGCTAAAAATTGTCCTTAACGCCTACAGGCATAATAGTAAAGCCCCGCTTACTATCTAACCAACAATCCATGTACATATTATCTTCCATGGCCAGTATTTATTAAGTATCTCTGGTAAAGTATAATGCATATAAAAGATATTGTCAATTGTTTTGTTTTTTATAAGGATATCATATATATTCATAAAATTAAATTGGAATGATGCAACACGATCCGGGTGTTTTCATGCGGGCCGCCGATCAATATTCCCCTTGTCTTTATTTCTCCACTTCGCGGCGCAATGGGGGAAATATGATTACTCTATTGCGTGCCCAAATTCATTTTTTCATCGCCAGCAGCGCAACGCTTTCGATATGCGCGGTGTGGGGGAACATGTCGACCGGCCGGATCTTTTCCGTGCGATATCCCGCTTCGGATAACAGCACAATATCCCGGGCCTGGGTGGCGGGATTGCAGCTGACGTACACGATCCTCGGGGGGCGGAGGCCGATAAGCTGCTGCAAAAATTTCGGATTGAGTCCCGAACGCGGCGGATCGACGATGGCCAGATCCGGTTTTTCCAGTCCGGCGATCAGTTCCGGGTTCCGCTGCAGAAAGCGGTCCAGGTCCGCCGTAAAAAATGCGCAGTTCTCCACGCCGTTCTGAACGGCATTCCGTTTCGCGTTCCTGACCGCGTCTTCCACCAGTTCGAATCCGTACACCTTTTTGACCTTTTCCGCAATGAACAGCGCAATGGAGCCCGTGCCGCAGTAAAAGTCCCAGACCACATCTTTTTTATTTGGCGACGCGAAATCCAAAACCACGCCGTACAGCCGTTCCGCCGCGCGGGTATTGGTCTGAAAAAAGGCGTTCGCGGCAATTTCATAATTTTTTCCGCCCAGACTGTCGTGGATCACGGACTTTCCGTGCAGCAGGATCTCCCGCTCGCCGACGGAATGGTCGCCCTTCGAATCCGTAATATTATTGACAATGGATGTGATCTGCGGGAATGATGCCAAAACCTTTTGTACGAGCGGTTCTAGCACCTTCGTGTTCTCATAGCGGGTCACAAGGTTCAGCATCAGTTCGCCGCTATGCTGGCCCTTGCGGATCATGACATTGCGCAGAAAACCAGTGTATTTACGCTGGTCGTTTAGCGGGATACGTTCTTTTTTTGCCCAGTCACGCACCAGCCGAAGCAGGGCATTGCATTCCTCGTCCTGCAGCAGACAGGCCTCGATATCCAGGATCTTGTCAAAACGTCCCGGCGCATGGAGTCCGATGGCAAAATCCCGGTCGCCGCCCGGATCGTTCTCCTTCATGATCCATCGCGACACGCCGGTGGAAAAATCCATTTTATTGCGGTAGCCGTAGGTCTCCGGAGCGGGCAGTGCGGGAAGGATGGGAATGTCCGGCATACCGGCAAGATGGGTGTAGAGTTCCCGGACCTGTGCGGTTTTCATCGCAAGTTGTGCAGGATAGGCAAGGTTCTGGAAACGGCATCCGCCGCAATCACCAAAATAGGGACAGGGCGCGGGAATTTCATCCGGGGAGTGCTGAATGACATCCGTGATGATCGCTTCGGCGAAGCCGGACCGTTTTTTGATGATCAGGGCTTTTACAATCTGGCCGGGGAGCGCATCGCGCACAAAGATCACAAAATTGTCCTTCCGCGCGATACCCTTTCCGCCGAAGGCGATGCTTTCTGTTTTCAGTTCGAGCTCGTCGTTTTTTTGGATATCTGTCATTTTGACCTTGTTCCTCATCAATGAAAATGTAAGCACGGATACGTGCGAAAGAAACCAAAAACGCACTATCGTCCGTTCAGTTTTCCGCGCCGGGTCTTCCAGTCGGGCAAAACGCTTTCCAGCAAGTCATAAAACGCTTTGTTGTGCGCCGGTACCTTCAGATGGCAGAGTTCGTGCAGGATCACATAATCAATGCATGCCGGATCGTGTTTGATCAGTTCGGTATTCAGCGTGATCATGCCCTTGGCAGAGCAGGATCCCCAGCGTCGTTTCATTTTATAAAAACGCAAGGAGGTTTCGGGAAGCTCAAGATATTTTAAACGATCCAGCATTTCATAATATCGCGGGCTTAGTACCTCGATCGCTTTTTTACGATACCAGCGATCGATTACCCGGGCGATCATGTCTTTGTCAGCCGGGTCTTTCACACGGACGATCAGGTTTTCCCCTGTTATCTCAACCCGAGTAGCCCCTATGATCAATTTTAGTTTAACTTTATTCCCAAGATAAGTAAATTCTTCACCTTCGCTATAACGTTTTTCACTTTCCGGAGGATGCTGCTCAAAATGATCAAGGTGTTTGATCAGCCATTTGCTTTTTTTCTGAAAATAGGTTTCGACTTGTCGTTTGGGAAGTCCATAGGGAACACGCGCTACGACCCGTCGATCGGGATAAATGGTCAGGGTCAATCGTTTTCGAAATCCGTATTGCAGTTCGATCGGGATCTCGCGGTTCGATAGTTGGAGTCGGTAGGTTCCGTTAGCTTTCATGCTTATCCTGTGTGAGGTAGTCTAAAATTTTGCTTGCAAGTTTTAGAGGGACCCTGGCTTGTTTAGCGATCTCTTCGGCGGATACTTCCGCGATCTTTTGTATTGAGCCAAATGTGGTCAGGAGACTTTTTCTCCGTGTTTCGCCGACGCCGGGGATATCATCAAGGATGCTTTTGACCATGGCTTTTCCGCGTTTATCGCGATGAAAGGTAATGGCAAAGCGATGCGCTTCATCACGAATGCGCCTTAGCAGGATCACCGCAGGGGACGTTTTGGGAATATTCTGAGCCTGAGAATAACCCGGAATAAACACCTCTTCAAGTCGCTTGGCAAGTCCGATAATGGGCACATTGTTCAGTCCCAATTCATTCAAGACCTCTTTCGCCGCGTTCAGCTGTCCTTTTCCGCCGTCGATCAGGATCAGGTCCGGCAGCAGGGCGTTTTCCTGCAGCTGCCGGGTGTAGCGGCGGCGCAGCACTTCGCGCATGCTTTCAAAATCGTCGGGTTTGTCCACCGAACGGATATTGTATTTGCGGTATTCGGAACGCTTTGCAGCGCCGTTCTCGAAATAGACCATGGAAGCCACCGTTTCTTTTCCCTGCAGATGCGAGATATCGAACCCTTCGATACGCAGCGGCGGTGCGGCCAGATTCAGCGCCTGCTGCAGCGATTCCACCATCTTGCCCGGCTTGATGCTGAGCTTCATTTTCTGCAGCAGCACATCCTTCAGCAGCATGTCGGCGTTCTTTTTTGCCAGCGTGAAGAGCTGCGCTTTTTTGCCGCGTTCCGGCCGGATGATACGAATATGGATACCGGATAGTTTTTTCAGATAATTCTCGAACAGTGAGATGTTCTCTTTAAGATCAACGAACACTTCCCGGGGATAAAGCTGGGTTTCGGCATAATAGGTCCGCAGAAAATCCTCCAGCAGTTCCTGGGAATCCTTTTGTTCCACCTGCTTCAGATGGAAACGCTCACGTCCGGTCAGCGCGCCCTCCCGCAGACGGAAGACCACCACCATCGCGTCATGTTCGCCCGAACTCAGCGCGATCACATCGCGGCTGACAAAGTCGGTCTGCACCACGGACTGACTGTTGGTATATTTTTTCAGAACACGCAGACGGTCCCTCAGGCGGGCGGCATCTTCATAGCGCATTTCCTGTGAAGCTTTTTCCATATCCCGGGCAAGACGTGTAAGTACCGGCTGACGGTTCCCGTTGAGAAAACGTTCGATCTCGTCAATGATCAGTGAGTAATTTTTTTGCGATATATTGCCGATGCAAGGTGCGTCGCAATTTTTCAGATGGTACTGCAGACAGGGTTCGTCCCCGGGATCGCCTCCGTCCGCGATCTTTTTCCGGCAGGTCCGCAGGGGAAAGGTCCGGTAGATCACCCGCAGCAAATTTTTAACATGTCCGGAATCGGTATAGGGACCGAAGTAGCGGCCTTTTTCCGGCTCTATATTTCGGGTCGAGAAGACCCGTGGAAAAACCTCGTTGCTGATGCAGATGTAAGGATAGCTCTTATCATCTTTCAACAGGACATTGTAACGCGGTGCGTACTGTTTGATCAGGTTATTTTCCAGGAGCAGGGCCTCCACCTCGGAATCCGTGATGATCCACTCGATATCCGCGATCTTCGATACCAGAACCCGGGTTTTGGGATCCGGAACCGTTCCGCGAAAATAGGACATCACGCGTTTGCGCAGGGATTTTGCCTTACCAACATAGACAACCGTTTTATTGATATCGTAAAAAAGGTAGACTCCCGGCTTTTCCGGTAGCATTTTTTGCTTTGTTTCGATGATCTGTGTCACAGTTTTCATGGACCCCCTTTGCACTCCCGTTTGAAAAATCATACATTTCCGCGAGAAATGCAAATAAAACAACCGGACAAGTTCCTGTTTACCCAAAACCAAGAAAGGAGGGGGAAATGAATAGGAATTCCGCAAACCGTGTTATCCTGGTCGGGCACCTGGGTAATGACCCGGAGGTCAAAGTCATGAAAAGCGACCGAAAATTCTCACATTTCACGCTGGCCAGCAATTTCGGCTGGCGTGATGCAAAAGGCGACTACCAAAACCGGACCGACTGGCACCGCATTGTCTGTTGGGGCAATATGGCCGAATACAGCCAGCGTTTTGCCAAGGGGCAGCAGCTGTATATCGAAGGCAGTCTCCGGACGCGGGAATGGACGGACAACAACCAGGTGAAGCACTACGTCACCGAGGTCTATGCCGACATGCTGACTCCGCTTGGCAAACTAAAAGAAAAAGATGAAGAAGGAGCGGAAGCAAAACCGGATGAAAAAACGGGGGACGACGTTCCGTTTTAATCCGGACGGAAGCTGCGGGGGATCTTTCAAATCCCCCGCTGTCTTCTTCTGGCGCAACCTTATCCTGATATGCGGTTTTCAGGCCGGCCAAAGGGATGCGGCGCTTATTCCGCGTCCGGACCTTCCAGAACGACCAGCTTGGATTCGACGCCGGGAATGACACTGACCTTGCGGGCCAGTTCGGCATTATCCTTGTCGGAACCGCAGAGCTCCAGGAAAAGCAGACCGTATTCGGAACAGTTTTCCATGACGCCGTTGTGCAGTCCCAGGCGGGTTTTGATCAGACAGCCCCAGGCGGTCAACACCTGCTGCAATTTAACCGCCGATTCCTTGCGCTTTCCTACCAGGATCAGCAATACGCTCTTTTTCATTGTTATCTCCTTTTTATGTTTTCTTAAATGATCTGTGATGGTTTGATCATTCCGCTGCCCTGGAGAAGACAGTCCGTCAGCAATTTCATTCCTTCGCGTATATGCTTCCGAAAATCCGCTTCAAGGGTGGCATCCGCAAAATCGCTGGTTACCTTGAGCGCCGAAAAGGGGATGGTCTGTTTTGCGGCAATACGCGCAAGAAAGAGGCATTCCATATCCACGATCCCTGCCGCGGTTTTCCGAAAGATCCTTTCCCTGCGTTGCACATCACTGACCGCTTTTTCAGCACTGACACAGCGCAGTACGGGCAGGCCGCTAAGCGGAGGCAAAAGCAGACATTTATCCGTGTTCTCCGAACAGACCTCGGAAATTGTGTAAACCTGTCCCGTCTGCAAGGCGGGATCCAGAATACCGGCACCCCCGGCATTCACAATGAGCTCCGGTCTGCGGGTTTTCAGATACGCGCACAAGCAGCCTTCGGCGCGCTCCTTTCCCGGTCCGCAGACAAGAATATCATGAGCGCCGCCGCGGTACAGTCTGCTTTTTCCCTCTAAACGGCACTCTTCCTCCGCCTGCAGTGCGGCGATCAGGCTTTCCGCTTCGATGGCTAATGCAGTAATGATCAGCATGTACCCAATTTACGCCATTCGGAACATAAAGGGAAGCGGAATGTCGCCATTTCCTGTTTGCTTTTCCCTTTTCCCGCACTAAATTTTCCTATGATCCTATTTTTCCGCATCCTGTTCGCACTTTTGCTACTGCTGCCTGCTTTGGCCGCCGACACGCTGAAGATCGCTCCCTGCGATGCGGCTATGATCGGCGATCTGGGAGATATCTATACCTTGAACCGCAGCACCCGCACCCTGTACCGCTACCGGGGGGACCGGGAACTGAACCGCTTTTCGGAAAGCGGCTTTGGCAAAAGCGTCAATCTGCAGGATCCGCTGCGGCCGCTGGTGCCGGAAGCGGACAAGATACTGCTGCTGGACGCCGCCGCAAATCGTGTGATCAGCTGGGACCGTTTTCTGAACCTGCATTCGGTCACACCGCTGCCGGAAGGGATCGTTTCACCCGCCGAATTCACCGTCAATGCCGAATACGACTGGCTGATCTACGATGCCTTCAGGCAGGAAATCTATCAGATCCGTCCTGGCGAACACTTTCTCCAGCGCTGGGGGGACCGCAGCGTCAACGGTGAAATTCGCCTTTATACTGTCGATGAACACATTATGGTCTTCCTGAAAGACCGCGCCGTATTGCGCTATTGCGGCCACAACGGGAAAACGCTTGCGGAATATCTTCTTCCGGACAGCCTGAACATCCAGGATCTGATCCCGATGAATGCGCAACTGACGGGGCTGATCTGCAGGGAAGGCGTTTATATCTGGGAACCCCAAGGTGCAAGCTGCCGTTTGTTAAGCGATCTTCCGGATGTAATCCATATTCGGTATGACAATAAACATATTACGCTCATTAACCGCCACGGGACGATCGTGATCTTCCCGCTATCTTCATGAAACACCCGTTTTCCCGCATCACTGTGCTTCTTTGGATTCTCCTTGCCGGAACCCGTTTTACGGCTGCCGCGCACAATCAGGAGTCCTTATTTCTGGAACCGGGAAAAACACTTTATCCGCTGAAATACGGAATGGTGCAGGTGGATTCGCTTAAAGGCGCAGACAAGCTGGAATATCTGATTGACGCGCTGTACGGGCGTGTGATCCTTCTGCAGGCGCCCGCTTTTGCCGATACACTGCGGATTTATTACCGCTACAGCACCGTGAACGCGCCGCGGAAACTGGATCTTGGCATCGGACGTATCGATACCTGGTTCCCGGAAGAAAGCCAAATCACCGCCACGGCGCCGGGCCGGGACTTATCGGACGTGCGCACCAGCGGCTCGGTTTCCCGGAAGATCGAAGTAGGATCTACCGGACAAAGCCTCCTGAGCGGGGGACTGGACCTGCGCATCAGCGGCGAACTTTCCCCGGGTGTTTTTATCAACGGTATTATTTCGGACCAGGATGCGCCTTTCCAGGATTACGCATCCACGCAATCGGTACAGGATGTCGACAATATCCTGATCCGCATTTATTCCGATCGTTTTGATTCGGAGATCGGCGATGTCTATGTAAACAGTGATTGGAATTACTGGAGCCGTTTTCAGCGAAAACTTATCGGCGCGCAGATGCGCTATCGGGGGGAATCCTATACAGGTGCGGCTTTTGCAGGAAGCGCAAAAGGACAGTTCCGCCGGCAGGAGATCCCTGCCCGCGATGCGGATCAGGGTCCCTACCGCCTGATCGCCGAAGACGGGGAACGCGCCATTACCATTGTGCCGCAATCCGAACGCATCTATGTCGACGGCGTCGTACTGAATAAGTCTCAATACACCTTGTATTACAACGATGCGGAGCTCTTTTTCTCTTCGGACATGATGATCTCGGCATCCTCACGCATCGTGGCTGAGTTCAATTATGTCAACGAGTTTTATCCGCGTTCTTCTCTGGGGGCGATGTCCGCCTGGCACTTTGGACCGAATATCCGCCTGCAAGCGTCCTATATCCGCGAAAAAGATGATGAACGGAATCCCGCGGATGTGCATCTGGCCAATATTCCTGCGGATTCTCTTTCCGGCCTGGTGTCACAGGACGGGTATTTTACGATATCCACGGCATTCGCCGATAGCGCCGGCGCCTACGTGCTGTCCGGAGATGTCTGGCTTTTTGCCGGCGACGGTGAAGGAACGCATTCCGTTTATTTCTATCGCGAAAACCGGAACGGCGGCTACGTTCGCAGTTATGACGAGGCAGGGATCATGTATTATGTCCATGCTCCAAATGACCCGTTTTCGCAATATTTTCCGCGACGTAAGGTTACCCTGCCGCTCACTCGGCAAATCGGGGCAATGCATCTGGAACTGGGGCAGAAGGGCAAACCCCATCTTTTAACGGAAGGCGCCTATTCTTCTTTCCGCGCAAACAACTACAATGCCCAATCCTCCCGCGGCTCCGCCGCACTGAAGTGGGACGCCGACATTCCTGTCGGCAATTATATTTCCCTGCAAAGCAACGGCTGGTTCAAAGGGCGTGATTTCAGCGCTTTTTCGAATCTGAACGAACCGGACTTCGAGCGCGCCCTGGCGTTCGGCACTAGCGATACGGTCACCCAAATCGCGAATATTTCGGCGGCCGCGCGTTTCCCCTGGCTGAATTCACAGAACTCCCTGGAATATGCCGCCGCATCCTCCGGTGAACGCCGCTTGCGCCTCCTTTCAAGAGGCGATATCCGCGCCGTCGGGATGACCCTGAACTATCAGTGGTCGCATTTGCTGGACAGGGGATTTCTGCCCTATTATACCCTGCGCGCCTCGCTCAATGCCCCTCTCGGTAAAGACCTTGTCTTCCGTGCCAATATCCTGCGCGATCATCTTGAGCCCGTATTTTCGGGGATCACCCCCTACCGCAGCGAAACGGCCACTGCCGGATTCACCTTGAAACAATGGGAACTGAATTATTCCTACCGCCGTGATTTCAACTGGCAGAACGCCGATTCGCTCTTTGAAAGCTTTTCAAGGAAACACGACGTCTCCCTGCGTTTTGACACAGCGTTCTGGAGTCGGCGCATCACACTGAACAGCAAGACCACCTACCGTTTTGACCAGCGGAAAACGGATGACAGCCATTACATCCTCAGCAGCAGTCAGCTGGGATACAATTTCCCCAAGATGCGTCTGAGCGGAAATATCCGCGCGGACATTAACCGCACTTCCGAGACCAAACGCGAAGCGGTTTTCATTTATGTCGGGGACGGGCTGGGTTACTACCGCCTTGACGATTTCGGCCAGTATGTCCCCGATGAAATGGGGAATTTTATCATGCGCAGCGAGTTGACTAACGAGCGCCGGGACCAGTATGTCAGCAAGCTCGGGAGTTCCCTGCAGTGGAGGGCCGGAAAGAAGAAACTACGCTTTGAGTTCAGCCACGCCGGCAATAGCGATTTTCGCAGTCCGCGACCGCTGCTCTACGCGCCGGTCAATACCGAAGCACCCGATACCAGCCTGCTTTTCAGCAGCCTGCGCCTGAAACACGAAGCGGCGCTCAGTAATGTGAATGGCCGTCACCGCCTGGCCCTTTTACTGGAAGATCAGTTCGGCCAGAATTTCCAGACCGCCTACAACGAAAACGCGTACAGCCGGAACGAACGCCGTCTGCAGTACCGTTTCAAGCCCGAGAAATTGATCCTGGAGCTGTATTACAGCTACAATACCCGCGATCAGCACCGTATGCCGCTGAACAGCTATCGCGTCCAAACCGGCGCTCATGGTCTGGGCGCCAATTTTGAGTATCTCTTCTCCGGCAAACTGCGGGCTTCGCTCGAGGGAAAATACGCCTGTGTCAACACCCGCTTCCGGGATGATTTCATTACGCACCGCATCTCCCTGAAAAGCGATTTGATCTGGTACCGCGTGGCAGGGGAACGTTTTTTCCTGAGCGGAACCCTCGACCGGATCCTCAGCGATTATACCGGAAGCCTCCCTTATGAAACCGCGGACGGACTGCCCCTGGGTACCAGCTGGTCCGCTGCCCTGCGCTTTGAAAAGCGCATTCATCAGAATATTTCCGCCGGCAGTTTTCTGCAATACCGCAAACGCGCAGAGCAAAAGGGAATTATCACCGCAACGCTTGAAGTAAAGGCCTATTTCTAATGCGAGTACGCCATTATATACTGCTGCTTTTCCTGTCGCTGGCAATAACGGGCCTGCCCCTTGCCGCGGAACGCTATTTCTGCATTATTGAACAGGATACCTTGACGGCCGGCAGCGAAACGGCACTGAAGCAAATTCTGGAAGATCATTTGCTGCACCTGGGTAACCAGGGTTTTCCCTTTGCACAGCTGGTACTGCATGCCTATGAACGCCGGGAAAACACGGAATATTTTCACTACCGGATATCCAAAGGCGAACAGACCCGCATTGATACCATCGTTTTCGGCGACTACCGGCCACGCGAAATATCGCTGCTTTCACGCACCCTGCGCCTTTCCGGGGAACAGCAGGAAAACTTCCATTACGGCAAAATCCGAGAGATCCTGGCGGATCTCAAAGCCAATCCCTTGCTGGAGGTCGAAGAACGCGCGGATATTTACGGAAACGGCCTGCGGCTTTACACAAAAGCGCGGCAGGATATTCGCTTTGATGCCGTCCTTGCCTACAAAGAGGAAAATACGGCACGGGGAATGGTGGGCAACCTTTCCTGCGAACTAATCAACCTGGGGGGACTTGGACGTGTCGCGCACTTTTACTGGTCCCGGCCCACCCTGCATGTCAATGCCATCGATGTCGCTTACACCGAGCCCTACGTCCTGAATAAAGCATTCTCCATAGATGCTGCCTTTTCCCAGCGTTTTCAGGACAGCCTCTATGTCAAGCGCGACTGGAATATCGGGCTGACCTTTCATCTGGGACCGCGTTCAAATTTAAGCATTGATTATCAATATGAATATATCGGCACCACCGAAACGGGTTCGGATTCCGGTTTTGTGACACAGCGCCGTTCGGGGACCGACGTATCCCTGCTCTATCAATCGCCGCCACGTCCTTTCCGCATTCAGGCTTTGCTCCGTTCCGGCATCCGGCCGGACGCGGGTTTTTTGCTTTCCCGGAATGCGGCGGAAATGCGCATGACCTATCAGCCATCGCGCCTGGGTTTTCATATCAATATTCTGGGCGGGATCGCGGCTTCACGACGTCCGGTGGCCCTTTACGATCAATATAAACTTGGCGGCGCCGCTTTCCTGCGCGGCGCATATTTTGAACAATACCGCACCGATCGCTTCCTCGGCTGGCAGGCAGAACTCGGATACTTTTTGGGTGAAACACAAATATTCGCCTTTTACGACGGTGTCTGGATGCCGCTACCCCGGCCGCTGCGCCATCATATCGGGATCGCCTTTGCACTGCCGGCAGGCCGGAACCGCATCACGCTCGCCCTGGGCTACGATCTTGCCGAAAGCCTGCGCCAGTCCAAGGTCCATTTTATCTGGGATATGGGAATCTGATCCGGCGCAACTGCGAAAACAGCGAAGATCCCGACCCTTGAATTTTGAATCATCATCCTCCGTCTCCTATTCGCTTCCCTCAAATTAAAATCTGATACCGTGCCTCCGGCTTTTTATTTCACAAAAACGATTGTTTTTTTTATTTTATTTCCTCGCAGTTCCGTCTTATAATTCATCTCTTTGGGGTGAATGATGAACAGAATACAAATTAAAGAATCTTTACTTCCCGTACCCGGCGGTATCCGCGAGATGCTGGCGATCGCCATTCCTATGGTGGTTTCGCATGCCTGCGATACTTTTATGACCTTTACCGACCGCATGTTCCTGTCGCGTTTGGGACCGGAGATCATGAATGCCGCTATGGGCGGCGGCATCATGGCAAGCATTATGATCAGCTTTTTCATGGGACTGATCGGCTATTCGACCGCACTGGTCGCCCAATATCTGGGAGCCGGACGAAAGAACGCCTGCCCCCTGGTGACAACCCAGGCCTTTTTGCTGGTGATCGTCGCTTATGTCCTGATCCTGCTGCTAAAACCGCTGGCCATCGATTTTTTTAACCTTATGCGGATCCCGCAGGAGCAGATCGGACCGCAAACCCTGTACTTTAATATCATTGTATTTGGAACGATCATGGGCTTGTTCCGGGTTGCGCTCAGTTCTTATTTTTCCGGAATCGGACGCACACGCGTAGTAATGGCCGCAAGCTTGAGCGCTATGGTCGTGAATATTTTTTTAAACTACATCTTTATCTACGGCAAGCTGGGTTTCCCGGCGATGGGCATTCGCGGTGCGGCTTACGGGACCCTTCTGGGCGGCCTTGTCAGTATCATTATCCTCTTTAGCGGGTACTTCGGCAGAAAGAACCGCCGGGAATTCAATGTCGGAAAATCTTTCCGCTTCTATCCGCAGATCGTGAAAAAACTGCTGCATTTCGGCTATCCCGCCGGACTGGAATTTATGCTGACCTTTTTTGCCTTCAATCTGATGATCCTGATCTTTCATTCTATGGGAAATGTCACAGCAACCGCAACCACCATCATGTTCAACTGGGATATGGTTTCCTATGTGCCCCTGGTCGGTATCGAGGTGGGCGTTACCAGTCTGGTGGGCCGCTATATGGGAGCGCGGGACATCCCCACAGCCAAAAAAGCGGCCTTTTCGGGCCTGAAAGTCGGCGCGATATACTCACTGCTGACCGTAATCCTTTTTGTCTTTTTTCCCAAGCAGCTGGTTCACGTATTCCGGCCGGCGGCATCCAGTGCCGTTTTTGATCAGGCGGTTCCCATCGCGGTATTTATGCTGCGCATTGCCGCCGTTTACGTAACCGTAGAGGCGGTCATTATTACCTTTATCGGTGTTCTGCGCGGCGCCGGCGATACGCGCTGGGCCATGATCGTTTCGGTCGCAATGCACTATCTGATGGCCGGCGGCATTTTCATCATCCTCAAGGTGCTGAAGCTTTCGCCCGAAATAGCCTGGGTCGTTGTCGTTCTTGTCTTTACGTCTTTAAGCGTGGTTTTTTATCTGCGCTTCCGCAGTGGAAAATGGGAAAAGATCCGAATTGTCGAATCCAATATTCCGGGAACGGGAAATTTTGAAACACCGGAACAATGAAATTTGACTTCGTTTAAGACAGTTGTTTTATAAGATGGGAGCGTTATGGAATTTCTTAACCGCTATGTTCTTGAAATATATCATCTGCTGCTGGAAATGTCACCCTATCTGCTGCTGGGCTTCCTGATCACCGGCATCATGAAATACAGTATCCGCCCCGCCCGAATGAAACATTATCTGGGCGGCGCAAATTTCCGGTCAGTATTTTATGCCGCTTTGCTCGGCGTACCAATGCCGCTCTGCTCCTGCGGCGTTATTCCCACCGGCGTCGGACTTTACCGGAACGGCGCCTCCAAAGGCGCTACACAGTCTTTCCTGATCTCTACTCCGCAGACGGGCGTGGATTCTATTATGATCACCTATTCCTTGCTCGGACTTCCTTTTGCCGTTATCCGTCCGATCGCGGCTTTTCTGACCGGAATTGCCGGCGGTCTTTTAAGTAACCGTCTCGAAGGAGAAAAATCCCATCAATATACCAATGGCGGTAACGAAGAAGCCATGCCGAGGGGATGGAAAAAGCTCGCTGCAATTTTTAAATACGCCTTTGTGGATTTTATGTCCGATATCGCCAAATGGCTGCTGATCGGGATTTTGATCGCCGGACTGATATCCGTACTGCTACCGGATGATTTCTTTTTACAGTATTTGTCCAACCCCTACCTTTCCATGCTGGTAATGCTGCTGGTGGCGGCACCCCTTTACGTATGCGCCACCAGTTCGGTGCCGATCGCAGCCGCCCTGATCATGAAGGGCCTGTCCCCCGGAGCAGCGCTGGTCTTTCTGATGGCCGGACCGGCAACCAATGCGGCAACGATTGCCGTAATCGGGAATACCCTGGGTAAGAAATCCCTGCTTATTTATATGTCAACCATTATCGCGGGCTCTTTTGTGGCGGGCACCATTATCAACGAATGGTTCCCTGCTTCCTGGTTTGGCGGGATCATCATGCATGAGACACATCAACACTTGCTGCCCGACTGGCTGACCTTCAGTTCGGCACTGATCCTTTCACTGCTGATCGTTTACGTCCTGCTGATGAAACTGTTGCGAAAATTCCGTGGCGGGAATACGGCGGAAACGTCCTGCAGCATTCCCGAAGTTTCGAAAAAAAATGAATTCCTTATCCATATTGAAGGAATGACCTGCCAACATTGCGCTATGAGCATAAAAAAAGGACTTTCTTCCCTTGACGGAGTGAGCGAAGTTGTTGTAAATTTGGAATCGAACAGCGCCCGTGTCCGCGGGCATATCGATACGGCGCAAATCGAAGCGACAATTAAACAACTGGGCTACACCGTTAAAGGAATTGAATGAAAGCCATTATTCCGGCCGCCGGCGCGGGAACACGCCTGCAGCCCCACACCTTCAACCGCCCCAAAGTAATGGTTCCGGTGGCGGGAAAACCTATCCTGGAACATATTTCCGAATCTTTATTCTCGGCGGGCATCAACCACATATCCGTGATCGTTGGCTATAAGAAAGAAGCCGTGATGGATTATTTCAACACGGAATTCCCCGGAAAATTCACCTTTATCACCCAGAAAGAAATGAAGGGACTCGCGCATGCGGTCCGTTACGGACTCGAAGACCGCGATGAACCCGTACTGATCATCCTGGGAGATACCATTATCGATATGGACCTGCGGAGCTTTCGGGATCCCGGGGAAAACCGTATTGCCGTTGTGGGGGTCGAAGACCCGCAGCGTTTCGGGATCGTGGAAACCGATAAAGCCGGAATGATCCTTGGAATGGTGGAAAAACCGAAGAACCCGCCCGGCAACCTGGCGATTGCCGGCGTCTATTATCTGCAAAGCCAGCGCAAACTGAAGAACGCCATCGATACGCTGATGCGGGACAATGTCCGCACCCGAGGAGAATATCAGCTGACCGATGCCCTGCGCATCATGATGGACGGGGGAGAAAAATTCAAAGCGCTGCCAATCCAGGCCTGGTATGACTGCGGCACGGCGGAAACGCTCCTGTCCACAAACCGTTATCTGCTGAAAAAACATGCGCTAAACCGAGGCGACTGCAGGAACTGTATCTTGCATGAGCCGCTTTATATCGCCGCCGGCAGCCGTATTGAAGATTCCGAGATAGGACCCGGCGTCGCCGTGGGAAAAAATGTCCTTATTCGCGGATCAAAGATTCGCAACAGCATGGTCTTTCAGGAGGCAATACTTGAAAATTGCAGGCTGGAAGATTCGCTGATCGGAGAACGCAGCCGTATCGATGGCGCCGCCGGCACTTTGAATGTCGGCGACGATGAAGCGATCAATATTCGCAGCAAATAAATTTATCAGGCCCGGGCAATCTTTTTGCCGAATTCAAATGCGGCTTTCAGCGACAGTTCATCGGGATTCCACAGGTTCTTCAATCCCTCGTCGATGCTGGCGAATCCCGCATCTTCCATCATATCCTTGAGTACTTTTGGCGATTCCCCGCTCCAGCCGTAGCAGCCGAAGGTGGCGGCTTTTTTGTTTTTGAATTTCAAGCCTTTCATCATGTGAACGAAGCCCGCGACGGAATGCAGGACGCTGTTGGCGATCGTGGGCGAACCGACAACGACGGTCTTGGATTTGAACACCTCGGTGATCACGTCGTTGGAATCCGTATGCGCAAGATGAAAAACCCGGACCTTTACTTCGGGGTCTGCCAGGCGGATACCTTCGGCGATTGTTTCGGCCAGGATTTTCGTACCGTTCCACATGGTATCGTAGATCAGCGTAATTTGATTTTCCTGATAGTCGTTCGCCCATTCGGCGTACTTTTCCACGATCTGCAACGGATTGTCGCGCCAGATCACACCGTGGCTGGTCGCAATGATTTCAATCGGCAAGTTCAGCGCCAACACCTCTTCCAGCTTGCGCTGCAGGATCTTGCTGAAAGGCGTCAGGATGTTCGCATAATATTTGACAGCTTCACTGTAAAGCTCACATTGATCCACAAGATCGTTATATAGAAGGTCCGTGGCATAATGCTGTCCGAAGGCGTCGTTGCTGAACAGAATATTGTCGCCGCTCAAAAAGGCCGCCATACTGTCCGGCCAGTGCAGCATGGCCATTTTGACAAAGGTCAGTGATTTCCCCTTGCCGACATCCAGCGTATCGCCGGTATCGACGACCCGGAAATCCCAGTCCTGATGATACTGGCCCTTCAGGGATTTGACTGCATGCGCGGTGCAGTATATCGGCGTATCGGGAATATGCTTCATCAGCTCGGGCAGGGCGCCGCTGTGATCGACCTCTCCGTGATTGATAACGATGGCATCGATGCGTTTCAGGTCAATTTCCTTCTGCAGATTTTCGACGAATTCCACCGCAAAAGGCGACCAGACCGTATCGATCAGCACGGTTTTTTCTTCCTGAATCAAATAGGCATTGTAAGTGGATCCCTTATGGGTGGAATAATCGTCTCCGTGAAATTTGCGAAGGTCCCAGTCGACCTTGCCTACCCAATATACCTTGTTTTTGATCTGCTTTTTCATATTGATCTCTTTCTTTTGTGATGGTTCAATGCCGGACCGTACTTATTGTTCAAATTCCCGGATGACCGTCTGCAGAAGTTCCGGTATCGGAAGCCGCTGGGGGCATTTTTCCAGACATTCCCCGCAGGCAATGCACTGCGAGGCCGCTTTGCCCTTGTCCTTTACCAGCAAGTTGTACAGTCGCCGCCCTTCCTTGGGGTTGTTGATCATGGCAGCCAGGTTCAGATACTGGAAGGAGCCCGGAATATCAACCCCGTGCGGACAGGGCATGCAGTAAGCGCAGCCGGTGCAGTTGATACGGATACGCTCCATGTACAGCCTGCGGATCTCGGCCAAACGCGCTTTTTCCTCTTCTGTCAGCATGCCGGTGCCGGAACGTCCGGCGATTTGCAGATTTTCTTCCAGCTGTTCCGCCGTGCTCATGCCGCTGAGTACGATCCCCACCTCCGGCTGGTCCCAGAGCCAGCTGAGCGCGCCGTCCGCGGGGCTCCGTTTGAGCGGCTGGCTGTTCCAAACCGCCTGTATGTTTTCCGGGATATTCTGTGTCAGTCCGCCGCCGCGCAGGGGTTCCATAATTATGACACCCGCGCCATTTGCGGCGGCCTGAAGCAATCCCTTTTTGCCGGCCTGATAATCGATATCGATAATATTGTACTGGATCTGGCAGAAATCCCAGTCGCAGGATCGGAATATTCTGTCAAACACGGGGTAATCGTCATGAAAGGAAAAGCCGGCAAAGCGGATGCGTCCGTCCTTTTTGGCCCCTTCCAGAAATTCCAAAACGCCGTTTTCATAAACCGTCTTCCAGGTATTGCGGTTTAGCGCGTGCAGCAGATAAAAATCGATGTATTCCGTTTCCAGCCGCTGCAGCTGCCGCTTCAGAAAATCGTCCATATCCCTGCGTTCATTGACAAGATACGCGGGGAGTTTGGTGGCAAGAAAGGTTTTCTGACGGTATCCGTTCCGCAGCGCTTTGCCGACCAGGGGCTCCCCGTTTCCGCCATGATAGTTCCAGGCGGTATCGACATAATTGATGCCGCCGTCAATCGCCCTGCGGACCAGGGCGACGGCCGCTTTTTCATCGATATTTTCATTCCTCCCGCCGATCAGCGGCAGGCGCATACAGCCCATCCCCAGCGCGGAAAGCCGCAAACCGGTCTTTCCAAAGTTGCGATAATTCATTGTTCCCTCAAAAGGCGCAGGGTTTCACGGAGTTTGACAAAGGCTTCTTGCGAATCTTCGATATCCAGCACCGCTTCTTCCATCGGGCACATGAAGTCCCCTTTGCGGTTCAGGATATGCGGTACCCGTCTTTCATACTCAAAAATAAGGTCCTTCGCTTCGGCAAGATGAATGGCATACCCGCTGGCCATGGGGGTATACAGTGCAAAAGCGCCAATGTAAAGGGCGAGGTGAACTGCGGCTTTTCCGGCGAGCCTGTCGGCAACGGCGCAAGCGCAAAGTGCTTCTCCGCAGCGGTCCAGTGCATCAAAATACGGCTGTATGCCACGCTGTTGCGAACGGTAGAGAATATCGCCGTTCTTAACGGCGATGAAGGTATCGTCCCCGTTTTCCAGGAACGTGCGCGCTATGTGTAAATCGGTATTTGTCATGTAGTGAGATTACTAAATTTTCTTGAAAAATGCAAGAACCGCTAAGGACCTGAACCCTTTTCCGGCAGAAAAAGGCTCCTCCGTTTTCCCGCTTTGCGGTTTTTTGTCTTTTTACTTTTCACGGCAATATCGTACATTAGGGAAACGGGGAAAAGGATTCGTTTAAAATGCTCTCTTTTATTACCATTCTGGGGATCGCACTTGCATTGGCCATGGATGCGTTTGCCGTATCGATCTCCTACGGCTGCGGCCTGCGGCAATTCAGTTCCCGGGTCATGTTGACGGTTTCGGGCGCCTTTGCCCTCTTTCAGGGCGGCATGACACTTCTGGGCTACGCAGCGGGCAGTACCTTTGCGGAATATATCGAACCCGTGGACCATTATGTTGCGTTCGGACTTTTGCTTTTTATTGGAGCCAAAATGATCCGTGAAGCCTTTCGCGGCGACGGACATTGCGAATCCGTAGATCCCGGCGCCATGAATTTCCGGCGGCTGCTGGTCCTTTCGCTGGCCACCAGCATCGACGCCCTCGCCGTGGGCCTGAGCTTTGCCTTTCTGGAAGTCCGCATTCTGGCAGCGTCCCTGATCATTGCCGCAGTTACACTGCTTTTTTCCATGATCGGCGTCAAGGCCGGTCACATTCTGCAAAAAATTTTCGGGCGCAGGATCGAGATCCTGGGCGGAGCCATTCTGATCATTATCGGGTTCCAGATTTTGATTTCGCATTTACGCGCATAAAGAGGAGTATCCCATGAAAAAGACCGTTCAGGCTGAAGATCTGTACCGGCTTGTCTTTGTATCCGAACCGCAGATGAGCCCCAAGGGCGACCGCATTATCTACGTCCGCAAACGCAGTGATAAAAAGGGACAATGCTATTATTCCAATCTCCAAAGTATCTATATCGCCGCGAAAATTGATTACCCCTTTACCGAGGCAGGCAAGCATTTGGACCTTATGCCGCGCATCAATCCGAACGGAAAGCAAGTGCTGTTTGTCCGAGTAAAAGACGATGAACAGGAGCTGCGCAGTATCAGCATGTTTGGCGGCGAATCCCGGAAACTGGCGGATTTTCCCCGCGGCGAGATCCGGGATATGCGCTTTTCCCCGGACGGCAAACAGATCGCCCTGCTTTTTGCAAAACTGAAGGGAGATATTCCCGTTGAAGGCGATAAGCGCAAGGAACCCGTGTGCCGGGATATCCGGCGGCTCTATTACCGGCTGGACGGCCACGGGTTCATCGACGAAGAACCCGCTCAGCTTTATCTGCTGCGCGCTTCCGGCGGCTGCCCAAAAAAGATCAGCAACACCGCCTTCGACATCACTCAATTTGCCTGGTCGCCGGACAATATGCAGCTGGCCTATGTCAGCGTTGATCACCCGGACCCCGAACTGCACATGGAAGAGGAAGATATCTTTATCCTGGATCCCGGAAAAGAAAAACTGACAAAACTCAATAAAGCCCCCGGTCCCGTCAGCATGCTGAAATTTTCTCCCGATGGCGATACGCTGTACTTTTTCGGACATTTTCACCCGAATTACAGCTGGGGGGCGGATAATATGGACCTGCATTCCCTGGACCTGAAAAGCGGGGAAGTCCGCAATCTGAGTGCTGCTTTGGACCGCACGACCGATATGCTGACCCTGGGCGATATCACTCCCTCCTTTGTTACACAGTCCCCGCTGATCAGCAACGATACAATATACTTTACCGTTTCTTCGGAAGGCGCAAACCCTCTTTTTGCGATGGATCTCAAAAGCGGGTCGCTAAAGACCGTGCTGGAGGGACCGGAGTGTATTATCGCTTACAGCGCCTCGGCAGACGGCCGGCAGCTGGCGTTGCATCTGGCCCAGAGCGAACGTCCCGACGAGATCTGGCATCTGGATCTGGCGGAAGAAGAAAAACATCTTACCCGTGTTAGCTTTAATAACGATAAGTATCTCGAAGACCTGAATTTCCGTCCGGCTCAGCGGGAGCGGATGCAGTTCAAAGATGCCCGCATCGACGTGTTTTTGCAGTTCCCGCCGGATTTCGACGAATCGAAGCCTTACCCGCTGATCTTAAACATCCACGGCGGTCCGCGCACCCAGTACGGATTCACCTGGTTCCACGAAATGCAGTATTTTGCCGCCCGCGGTTACCTGGTCGCCTATTCCAATCCCCGCGGATCCCAGGGCTATGGAAAAGACTTCGCCGACGCCATTACCGGAAAGTGGGGACAGCCGGCTTTTGATGATTGTATGGCCGTGATCGACAGCCTCTGCAAGCGGTCCTATGTCGACAATAAGCGTCTCTATGTGACCGGCGGCAGTTACGGCGGCTACCTGACCAACTGGATCGTGTCGCAGACCACGCGCTTCCGGGCGGCGGTAGCCCAGCGTTCCATTTCAGACCTGGGGACCTTTTTCGGCACCTCGGATATCGGCTGGGACCTGGTCAGCGAATTCAAGGGCACGCCCTGGGAAGTGCCGGAAAATTACGCAAAATGGTCGCCCTTGACGTATCTGAAACAGATCGAAACCCCGCTGATGCTTATCCATTCCGAAAATGATCTGCGCTGTCCCATGGAACAGGCGGAACGTCTCTTTGCTCCGCTGAAGTACATGGGAAGGGACGTGCGTCTGGTACGCTTTCCCGAATCTTCGCACGGGCTCAGCCGCGGGGGGCGGCCGGACCGCAGGATCAAGCGCCTGGAACTGATCCTGGAATGGTTCGATCAGCATTCATAAAAGGAGAGAGTAATGCAATATACCCAACTCGGAAAACGCGGTCCCCGGATTTCCACTGTCGGTTTCGGGGCCTGGGCCATCGGCGGCATGAACTGGGGCAAGACGGATGACGAAGTCTCAAAAACCGCCCTGCGCAAGGCCATTGAGAACGGAGTGACTTTTATCGATACCGCCGATGTGTACGGCTTCGGGCATTCTGAAATCCTGATCTGTGAGGTGCTTGAAGAAATGGGCGTAAAGGATAAAATCGTCGTGGCCACCAAAGCCGGCAACGATTTTTACAATGCCACAAAGGAAGACGATGCAGGTTACGGCACGATCCGGCAGAACGCCGACTACGATTATCTTATTTCCGCCGCCGAAAAAAGCCTGAAACGCTTGAATGTCGATGCCCTGGATATTTTGCAGCTTCACAGCCCGGACACCGAAAAACTGCGCAGGGACGATCCCTGGCGCGCGCTGGAAAAATTGAAAAAGGACGGCAAGATCAAACACGCCGGCTGGAGCGTGCAGTCTTTCGGGGAAAACGCTCAGGCCTTTCTTCTTGATGAGCACCATGATCTGCTGGATGTGATCCAGGTCCGCTACAATTTGCTGGAACGCGAAGCGGAAAAACTCCTTTTCCCCAAGGCGCAGCAATACGGGATCGGCGTTATTGTCCGCATTCCTCTGCTCTTCGGATTTTTAAGCGGAAAATTCGGGCGGGATACGCGTTTTGATCCGGAAGATCACCGCAGCATGAACCTGGCTCCGGACAAGCTGGAAAAGTACCTGCAGCAATTGGAGCTGATGCAGCCGCTTTACGATAAATATCCGGATCAGACAAAAGCGCAGCTGGCCCTGCGTTTCTGTATTACGCATCCTGCGGCGCAGGTTGCCATTCCGGGCGCCAAGACCGAAAAGCAGGTGCTGGACAACGTTGCCGCTTCGGACCTGGGCCCATTGCCTCTTTCGGATATCCCGGCTTTGTAGCATTAACCGCAAATTGCCACGAATCCTCTGTCCACAGCCTGTCCCGACGGTTATCGGGGAATTTCACAAATTATCACGAATTATTTTGTAGCTGTGGATTTGTGTGTTCGAATAAATCCGTGCTTTAAATCATTGACTTATTCTGCAAAGATACAATGTAAATCGTAAACTGTTAATGGCAAGCGGTACATTGTTCATTTCTGTTTCAGCCTGCCCTTTATTGTCTTGCAGCCATCAGACTAAGGAGAAAATTTCCGGACTTCGTTCCGCGAGCTAGCAGTTTCCTTCAATCATAAATTTTCATAGCCTGTCCTGCAAAGCAGGGAATTATTATAAGGTTGTAGGTGCGGGTTTAAAGTTCAAGGTTCAAAGATCAAGGCACAAAATTCTGAACTTCTCCCATACTCCCATATTCCTTCACCCCAGCGCCCAGTGCTCTTCGTTTATCGTTCATTCAGACTTCCGGCTTCTCACTTCCGGCTTCGGGTTCCCTCCACCGCCCTCAGCCAGCCTTCATAGAGCCGTTCCCGTTCCTCCGCCGGCATCTGTGGCTCAAAGCGGCGGCTGCCTTTCCGGCTCTTTTTCAGATCCGCTTCGGACCAGAACCCGCAAGCCAGCCCCGCCAGCATGGCGGCTCCCAGTGCGGTGCTTTCCTGCATATCCGGCCGGCTGACCGGGCAGTTCAGGATATCCGCCTGAAATTGCATTAAAAAATCATTGGCGCTCGCGCCGCCGTCCACGTTCAGGGCACAGAGCCGCACTCCGGAATCGCATTCCATGGCATTCAGGACATCTTTGCTCTGATAGGCGATGGATTCCAGCGCTGCGCGCGCAATGTGATCCGCTGTGGAGCCTTGCGTCAGTCCGCTGATGCTGCCGCGTGCTTTCATATCCCAGTACGGGGCCCCCAGTCCGCTGAAAGCCGGCACAAAGTAAACGCCGCCGTTATCCGGAACTTTCCGCGCTGCACGCTCCGAATCCGCAGCAGTGCCGATCACATGCAAATCGTCCCGCAGCCAGCGGATTGCCGCACCGGCGATAAAGACGGAGCCTTCCAGCGCGTATGTCAGCGTATCGCCGATCTGCCAGGCAATGGTCGTCAACAGGCCGTTTTTGGATCTTACCGCTTCGCAGCCGGTGTTCATCAACATAAAGCAACCGGTACCGTAGGTGTTCTTGGCGCTTCCGCTTTCATGGCAGAGCTGGCCGAAGAGAGCGGCCTGCTGATCGCCGGCAATGCCGCAGATGGGCAGCGCGCCCCCCGGGAATTCCGCTTTGCTGTCCCCGTAATGCTCCGAAGAACTGCGCACCGCCGGCAGCATCTGTTCCGGAACACCGAAAAGCGCCAGCAGTTCCGGGTCCCAGCGTTGTTCGTGAATATTATAGAGCATGGTGCGTGAGGCGTTGCTGACATCCGTTACGTGCAGTCTGCCCCCGCTGAGCTTCCAAATGATCCAGCTATCCACAGTTCCAAACAGCAGATCTCCCTTTTCCGCCGCCTTCCGTGCTCCGGGGACATTTTCCAGTATCCATTGCAGCTTGGTCGCCGAAAAATAGGCATCGATGATAAGCCCGGTTTTTGTGCGGATCATTTCGGACAGTCCTTCGTGCTGCAGACTTTCGCAGGCGGGAACTGTGCGTTTGTCCTGCCAGACGATGGCGGGACAGACCGGTTCGCCGCTGCGGCGGTCCCAGACAACAACCGTTTCCCGCTGATTCGTGATACCGATCCCGGCGACAAGGTTTGCGCCGATACCGTTTCTCTTCATCAGGCGGCGTGTAATGCGCAGCTGCGTTTCCCATATTTCCCGGGGATCCTGTTCAACCCGCTCCGGAGCCGGATAATACTGCGGAAAAGTTTCCTGTTCCATTCCCACAACCCGGAAATCCCGGTCAAAAAGCAGGGCGCGCAGACTGGAAGTCCCCAGGTCAAAGGTCAGGATATAGGGGGAAACCATGAAATAACCTCAAATATGATAGCTTAACCACTCTAAAATATCTTCATAGACTTGCTGGCGGTTGGTCTCGTTGACCAGCTCGTGCCGTGCGCCTTCGTACAGATTGATATGCACGTCTTCGATCTGCAGGCTGCGGTAAAGCGACGCAACCTTTTCCGGCCCCTTGCCGAAATCGCCGACCGGATCCTGCGCTCCCGAAACAATACATAACGGCAGCGTGAAACGGATCCACTGGTTGTGCTCGTTATTGTTGATATAGTCCAGACCATAGAAAAAATCTTTATAAAAACCGTTTGTGCAGATAAATCCGCATAAGGGATCATTGTTATATTTCTGTACAACGGATTTATCGCGCGTCAGCCAGGCGTTTTTGCCTTCCGCTTCAAATTTTTTGTTCAGCGGAGCCATGGTCATGTTGTCAAAAAAGGACGAGGCCGTTTGGGCGCCGTTTGTGCGGACATGAAGAGCGGCAAGCAGGCGTGCGATCTTTATTAAAAGCCGGGGATGTGCGCCCGTTCCCGAAAGGATCACGCCCTGGATATCGTCATACAGCGTAATATAGGTCCTTGCCAGAAAGGAGCCCATGCTGTGGCCCATCAGAAAGACCGGCGTATCCGGATAATCCGTCTGGATGATCTTGGTCAGACTGCGCATATCGGTTACCGCCTTGATCCAGCCGTTCTTTTGAGAAAAAAATCCCAGATCTGCGGATGAACCCGCCGTTTTCCCGTGACCGCGATGGTCGTTGGCATAGACGGCAATGCCGTTTTTGCAGAGAAATTCCGCAAGATGGGTATAGCGTTCGGCGTATTCCGCCATGCCGTGCGCGATCTGCAGCACCGCGCGCGGAGTCTCTTCCGGCAGCCAGTAATAAAAAACGATCTTTACGCCGTCATCCGTTTCAAAAAAGTCGGTTTTCTTCATTGAATTCCCCGTTTTAATGAAGGTAAAATATTATATAAATCCGACATTATCAACGAAAAACATCTGTTTCAAGGTGCCCGGCGATGTATCCCCGGTCCACGGCCTGTCCCGATGGCTATCGGGGAATTTCACAAAGAAAATAGTCCACGAATTTCACAGATTTTCACGAATTAAAAACACACGAATGATTTTTAAGGTTGTGGATTTGAGGTTGTCTGATGATGTTTGTTTTAAATATTATGTTTTTTTTCTTTATAAATGCTTTGACGAACCTCAATATCTAAAACTACTATTTTATAATAGCGTCCGTATCCACAACCATAAAATATATTTGTGTCAATTTGTGTAATCCGTGTAATTCGTGGACCGATTATTGGTGGAATTAGTGGACTGGGTATTCATGGAAATTCGCGGAGCTTACCGGCAAGATTTATTTCTGCGGAAGGTAGCCCTGCAGTTCCTCGCGTTTGTCGCAGGCTTCCCAGCGGAATTCCGGCCGTCCGAAATGGCCATAGGCTGCCGTGGAAAGATAAATGGGCTTGCGCAGATCCAGATGCCGGATAATGCCTTCGGGAGTCAGGGGGAATTCTTTGCGCACGATCTTTTCCAGTTCGCGGTCCGGAAGCCTGCCGCTGCCGAAACTGTCCACCAGCAGGGAAACGGGTTCCTTTTCGCCAATGGCGTAGGCGATCTGGATCTCGCAGCGGCCGCAGAGCCCCGCGCATACCAGGTTTTTGGCAATATAGCGCGCCATATAGGCAGCCGAGCGGTCCACCTTGGAGGGATCTTTGCCCGAAAAGGCGCCGCCGCCGTGCCTTGCCATGCCGCCGTAGGTGTCCACAATGATCTTGCGTCCCGTCAGTCCGGCATCCGCCACGGGACCGCCTTTTGTAAATGCGCCGGTGGGGTTGATATGGATCTTGGTATCCTTATCCGTCATTGTTCCGCAGACCGGCAGGATTACCTGCTCTTTAATATCCGCGCGGATCCGTTCCTGGGAAACATCCGCCTTGTGGTGATTGGAAATCACCACCGCTTCGATGCGCGCGGGTTTGCCGTCGTCGTATTCCACCGTGACCTGCGCCTTGCCGTCCGGATACAGATAATCCAGTGTGTGGTTTTTCCGGACCTCCGCCATGCGCCGCGTCAGCCGGTGGGCCAGCATAATGGGCAGGGGCATCAGCTCCGGGGTCTCGTCGCAGGCATAACCGAACATCATGCCCTGGTCGCCCGCGCCTTCTTTGTTTACCCCGGCGCCGATATCCGGAGATTGTTCCGAAATGGAACTCAGCACGCCGCAGTAATTCCCGTTAAAGCCTACGGCGCCGTTGTCGTAGCCAATCTTCAGCAGGATCTCCCGGGCGATCTTCTGCACGTCGATGTATTCCGCATGGGTCGTCATCTCCCCGCCGATCAGCACAAAACCGGTCTTGATAAAGGTCTCGACCGCCACCCGTGAACCCGGGTCCTGCGCCAGCGCCGCGTCCAGCACGGCGTCGCTGATCTGATCGCAGACCTTGTCCGGATGTCCCTCCGTGACGGACTCCGATGTAAAGAATATCTTTTCCATTTTTTAACCTCAGCATGTAATGAGCACAACGCCGCTTGCACTTGTTTTGTCTGCATCCTCAATGATATCGGGAAGAGGGGTGAACGTTTTGACTCCTCCGGTCCACATCATTTTGCCACCGTGGCGTCACTCGGTTGGCGTTCCACTAAAGGAACTCTTGATGCGGAAGGAAGATAAGCGTTTTTTGAATTGACGTCAATGTTTTTGTAAAAAAATAACCGCGAAGGAGAAACCGGTAGACGGTAGACGGTAGACAGTAGAGGTTAGTGGTCATATGAAAGTGCAACGCTTATTTTGAGTTTTTCATAAGAAGAATCATTTATTTTAAAGTCTATATGTTTCAGGGTAATTAAGCCATCATTTTCTTCAAGAAGAACAGTTAATTTTT
>JAQVTR010000020.1 GCA_028699915.1 Fidelibacterota bacterium | reverse complement strand
ATGATCCCCACGATATTTATAAACGATACAAGCGAACCGATTCATTTGGCCGGGAGACGGTAGACAGTAGACAGTAGACGGGAGGCGGTAGACGGTAGACAGTAGACGGTAGACGGGAGGCGGTAGGCGGTAGACGGTAGACAGTAGACGGTAGACAGTAGACGGTAGACGGGAGGCGGTAGACGGTAGACGGGAGGCGGTAGACGGTAGACGGTAGACGGTAGACGGTAGACAGTAGACGGTAGACGGTAGACGGTAGACAGTAGACGGTAGACGGTAGACAGTAGACGGTAGACGGTAGACAGTAGACGGTAGACGGTAGACAGTAGACGGTAGACGGTAGACGGTAGACAGTAGACGGGAGGCGGTAGACCTTCGGGGCTTCCGGGTGTCGATCCGGTCAAAGATTGGATTGACGCAGCAATTACATTGACCCAAATATATTGACTCAAATAATTTGACTCAAATAATTTGCCTCAAATAAATTGACTCAAATATTTTGCCCCAATCACATTGACTCAAGCACTCGCGCCACGGACGCCGCCTTGCCTTCGGTGTAAAAATGAATGCCCGGAACCCCGGCCTTCCGCAGCTCCTTTACCTGCTCTAAGCAAAATTCGATCCCGGCCTCCATGACCGACGCATCGTCCCGGCAGGCCTGCACCGCTTTTACCAGCTCCACCGGCAGATCCACATGAAAGGTCTGCGGCAGCAACTCCAGGTCCCGTTTGCGGCGCAGGGGCTTGATGCCCGGAATGACCGGCACCCGGATCCCCGCCTCGCGGCAGAGCCGGACAAAATTGAAATAATGCGCATTGATAAAGAACATCTGCGTTACGATATAATCTGCGCCGGCATCCGTCTTGCGCTTCAGCATGGCAATATCCTGCTGCAGGTTTGGCGCCTCGGCATGCTTTTCGGGATAGCCCGCCACGCCGATGCAAAAATCCGCGGCTTCGGCATTCTGCAGCTCCGGGTCCAGATAACGTCCCTTCCGCAGCGCCGCGATCTGCTGCACCAGTCCCTCCGTATGCGCGTAGCCGCCGGGGTGCGGCACAAAGCGCTTTTCGCCCCGGGGCGGATCCCCGCGCAGGGCAAAAACGTTATCAATGCCCAGAAAATTCAGCTCCACCAGCTGGTCTTCAAGCTGTTCCCGGCTCTGTCCCCCGCAGATCAGGTGCGGCACCAGGGGAATGCCGTAACGGTACTGTAACGCTGCCGAAAGTCCCAGCGTGCCCGGACGCTTGCGCAGGGTGTGCCGCTCCACCAGCCCGTCCGGACGGTCGATATACACGATCTCCTGCTGATGGTTGGTGATATTGATATAGGCCGGTTCAAAGGGCAGCAGCTTTTCAACGGCGGCGTAGATACCATCCAGGGTGTGGCCCTTCAGCGGCGGCAGAAGTTCAAAGGTAAACAGCGACTTTTTGGCTTGCGCAAGAATGTCCGTTACTTTCATGAAAGCGTTTTCCCTTCCCCGATCTCAATGTTCATGGCGGCAAGAAACGCCGGATCGGCCGGCGGCATGCCCTTTTTTTTCGCATAGATGTTCAGCTGATCCCGTCCGATAGGTCCCAGTGTAAAATAACGCAGTCCTTCGCCGGCAAAATAGTAGCCGCAGACCGAAGCGGCGGGCTGCATGGAAAAATGATCCGTCAAAACGATGCCGCAGTGTTTTTCGGCTTGCAGCAGGCGCAGGATCGTCTTTTTTTCCGAGTGGTCCGCGGCAGACGGATAGCCCGGAGCGGGACGGATCAGCCGGATAGTGTTTTCCAGTCCCCAGTATTCTTTGCGAAGACCTTCCTGCAGATAGGCGCTCAGCGCCTCCGCCATCCGGTCCGCCAGCATGCTCAGCATCAGCGCCCGGTGCTCGTCCCCGTCCTTGCGGTATTGCCGTACCGCCGCATCCACGCCGATACCGGCCGTTGCGGCAAAGAGTCCCATGCTGTCCGCCGCTGCAGCGTGACCGGCACAGACAAAATCGGCCAGGCAATAAGCGGGTCCCTTGCCCCGGAGTTGCTGCTGCCGCAAAAAATGCAGATCCGCCGGCATTTTTTTGTGTTGCGGATCAAAAATACGGATGCTTTCATCCCGCGCTGCGGCGGGAAAAATTCCGATGACCGCCCGCAAAGCTCCGGCGAAGAGTGCCTGAACTTTTTCCTCTGCCAGCAGCGCCAGGGCGTCCCTGCGGATCTGCCGGGCTTCCCGCGATCCCGGTTTTAATTGCCAGGCCCGCGCCAGCATGGGCCAGCTGATCAGCGGGATCAGATCCTCCGGCCGGACATCCGGGATCCGGTGTATCCCGTAACGCAGCGGCTCCGGTGCCGCCTGCTTTTTGATAAAGCGCCGTTTTCGCGCCGCTTCGAGGGACAAAATTTGCGGGGCTGAGGGAAACGGTTCCGCGTTCAGCTTGCGGTAACGGCACCGGGTGTTTTCCAGAAAAGCCCGGCGTTCGGGGGAAAGCAGTTTGCGGACAATAGTTACTGCCTGCGAAGCATCGGGGACATATACAAGCTTGCCGGGATACAGCGGCGCCAGTTTCAGGGCGCTGTGCAGTTCCGAGGTCGTGGCACCCCCGATCAGCAACGGAATATCCAGCTTGTGTTCTGCAAAAAGCCGGCAAACCTGTGCCATTTCCGCCAGCGAGGGCGTGATCAGTCCGCTGAGCCCCACGATATCCGGTTTTTTTTCCAGGGCGGTCTGCAGAATGCGTTCGGGTTCCACCATAACCCCCAGATCGATGATCGCAAAATTGTTACAGCTTAAGACCAGGGACACGATATTTTTTCCGATATCGTGCACATCGCCCCTGACCGTGGCCAGCAAAACGCTTCCCTTGCGCCGCGTTGCCGGTCCCGGCTCTTCCTGCAGGCGCGGGAGCAAAATATCCACCGCTTTTTTCATCATGCGGGCGCTGCGAACCACCTGCGGCAGGAACATTTTTCCTTCGCCAAAGCGTTCGCCGACCCGGATCATGCCTTCCATCAGCGGACCTTCGATCAGCGTAACCGCATCCCATTCTTCGCACTGCGCCAGACAGCGCTGCAGCTGCATCTCGTCTCCGCGGATCAGCGCCTCCCGCAGTCCCTCTCTTGCGTCGCCGCTTTCCGGCGCTTTTTCTTTTTCCTCCGGCTCCCCGCTTCGGATCTGGTATTGCCGCGCCAGGGCTGTCAGGGCGCTGAGCGCAGCGGCAGCGGCGCCTTTGCCGGGGAACAGCGCATTGTTGATAATGGCGGCATCCGCTTCCGGGATATCCGTCAGCGCCAGCGCACTGCCGGGATTCATAATGGCCATATCCAGTCCGGCCTTTTGAGCCGTATCCAGAAAAACGGCATGCATCGCTTCGCGCAGCGCCTTGTTCCCGCGAAAGGCAAAGGACAGGTTGCTCAGTCCGCCGCTGATCTTTACGCCGGGAAAACGCGCCTTGATCCAGGCGCTTGCACGGACAAAATCCTGCGCGTGATAAAAATCCGCCTCCATGCCGGTGGCTACCGCCAGAATGCCGGGATCGATGATCAGCGATTCCGTAGCGATATCCGCCTTTTCACTCAGCAGGCGCAGAGCCCGTTCCGCCACGGCGCATTTGCGCTCGAAACCGGCGGCGGGTCCCTGCTCGTCCGCCAGCATCAGCAGCGGCACCCCTCCCATGCTCTTGATATAGCCAGCTTTTTTCAGGAAAAGGTCCTCGCCGTCCTTCAGGGAAATGGAATTCACGATACCCCGTCCCTGCAGTTCCGGCAGAGCGGCTTCGATCACCTGCCAATTGGAGGAATCGATCATAAAGGGTACCCGGGCTATTGCGGGATCGGCGGAGGCAAGGCGTAAAAAATGCCGCATCTCTGCCGGCGCGTCGATCAGCGGATCATCCATGCAGATATCCAGGATCTGCGCGCCCTGTTCTACCTGTTCGCGGGTCAGCGCCAGGGCTTCTGCGTAGTGTTTTTCACGGATGAGCCGCGCGAATTTTTTCGAGCCGGCCACATTGGCACGTTCGCCGATAATGATGAGCTCATGCCGTTCCGTGACCCGGAGTTCCTCCAGTCCGCTGAGCAGGAGCGTATTTTTTCCGGGATGCGGCAGCTGCGGGAGGGCTTCAGGCAGGCATGCCGCCAGGGCGGCAATGTGTTCGGGTCGGGTGCCGCAGCAACCGCCGGCAATATTCAGCAACCCTTCCTGCAGCAGGGGTCTCAGGATCTCCGCAAAGCGTTCCGGACTTTGTCCGTAACGGCCTTCGCGGTCGGGGAACCCGGCGTTGGGATGCGCCGAAGTGCGGAAAGGGGAGATCGCGGAAAATTCGCGGATCAGGGGAAGCATTTCCTCCGCGCCGGTGGAACAATTGACGCCAAGGGAAAAGAGGGGATAAGCGGCCATGGAATGTACCAGGGCGGCCGGAGTTTGGCCGGACAGCGTGCGGCGGCTTTTATCGCTGAAAGTGGCCGAAACCATAAGCGGGACCGCTTCTTTGCGGTCTTCCATCAGTGAAAATACAGCCTTCAGGCCGGCTTTCAGCGCCAGGGTGTCGAATACCGTCTCAAAAAGCAGAATATCCGCACCGGCATCCAGGAGCTGTTCCGCCTGCTCGCGGTAGAGTGCATAGAAATCGTAAAAATCTTTTTCGCGCCGGGCGGGATCGTCCGCAGACAGCGAAAAGGAAGCCACGTAGCCGCTGCTGCCCATGGCGCCGGCGATCCAGGCCTGCCGCGAAGGGTCTTCTTTTTGTAAAAGGGCAATTGCCTCCCGGGCGGCATGCACGGCGGCCCGGTTGATATCCGCCGCGGCAACGGCAAGTCCGTATTCCTCCAGCGCAAAACGGTTTGCGCCAAAGCTGTTGCAGGTAATAATGTCCGCGCCGGCCCGCAGATAGGCCAGATGAATATCGCGGATCTTTTCGGGACGGGTCAGCGAAAGCAGGTCCGTGCAGCCGGGCGCGTCGATCCGTCCGGCGTCGATTTGCAGACTGTACGCGGATCCCGGAAGCTTCAGTGCCTGGATCATTGTACCGACGGCACCGTCCAGCAAAAGGACCCGCTTTGCGCTTTCACGGTACAGATCGACTATTTTTGCGCGTTGTTTCATGCTTTACCCCGTCGGGAAAGAAGCGTCCGGATAAAGAAAAGACCCGGAGTGGATCTTGCGTTTTTGATGTTTTGGTTCGCCGCAGCGGCGTTCCGGAGCTCTCGTTTCCACTTACATCGGGGCAATTTAATATTTCCGTAAGGAAATAGCAAATGAACCTTCACATAAATGACGCTGCGGGTAAGTGGCTACGGCGCCTTCCGGGGTCTGCAGATCGGGGGGAACAACGCCGCAAAGTGTGTTTTCGATGCGGAAATGCGTGTTTTTCTCAAGAAAACGTCCGATCGTGCCCAGGTTCTCTTCGCGGTCGAAGGTGCAGGTGCTGTAAACCAGCAGTCCGCCTTTGCGGACAAAAGGGGCGCAGTTCTGCAGGATTTGCAGTTGCAGGCGCTGAAGCAGGGGCAGGTCCGCGGCCTTGCGCCGCCAGCGCAGATCGGGACGTTTGCGGATCACCCCGAAGCCGGAGCAGGGTGCGTCGATAAGGATGTGCGAATATTCGGGAAAAGTATGGTTTGCGGCATCCGCAGTGTTGAGCGGGATATCGCGGATACCCAGGCGCCGCAGGTTCTCTTCGCAGATCTGCAGGCGTTTTTCACTGCGGTCATAGCCTTCGATACGGGTGCCGGGCGGGCAGTATTGCCGCAGTGCGCTAAGCTTTCCGCCCGGCGCGGCGCAGACATCCGCTACGGATTCCGGGTTGTCACGGGCGATCATCAGGACCGGGAATACGGCCGATACGTCCTGCGCCAGCAGCTGTCCTTCCAGGAACAGGGGATCCTGCAGCAGGGCCTGCCAGGATGCCAGCTGGAGAAAATCGGGATGGTAGGCGGAATTTTCAACCGCAATGCCGCGTTCCTGCAGTTCGGACAGAATCCTCTCACGTTCTCCGCTTCGGGTAATGCGGGCCATCTTGAAAGGGCGCTCATTCAGACTTTGCAGCAGCTGCGGCGTTTCGGCGCCGAACTGTGCGGACCAGCGCGCGATCAACCAGTCGGGGAAACCGTAACGAACGCCGGGCGGCAGCAGAGGATCTTCCAGAAAATGCGGCCACTTACGGTCCCGGAATTCCAAAACCTTCCGCAGAACGGCATTGACAAAGGATTTGGCGTGGGGTGCGATTTCCTGACAGAGTTCGACGGTGGAAAAGAGCGCCGCATGATCCGGCACCTGCATCAGCAGGATCTCACAGCTGCCCGTCATCAGCAGTAACCGGACATTCAGCGGGGGATCTTTTTGATAAAAGCGCTGCAGGATGTTTTCAAGCAGACGCTGATTCTGGATGACTTTATGGATCAGAGACTCCGCAAAGCGCCGGTCCCGCAGATCCGGAAGGCTGTCGTCGAATTTAAGGATATGTTCCAGATAATCGTTGCAGGAGAACCAGCGGCTCAGAATGCGCTGCGCAAAAGCCCGTGCGGGAAGTCCGCCGTTCATGAATTTGCCTGTGAAAAGCCGCTTAGATCCATACCGTTGAGCCAGTCTGTCACCGGCAGGGGTTTTCGCCCCGGCGAACAGAGCAGTTCCGGCAGAAAATACCCGTCCGCGCAATGGATGGCGAAGCTGCGCCCGGAAAGGCGTTCGATCTTTCCGGGCTGTGTTGCGGCTGCGGCCTGAAAGGAAGCCTTAAAGATCTTGATGCGCATCGTGTTTAAAAAGAAAAAGGCGCCCGGTCGCGGCGTAAAGGCCCGGACTGTCCTGCAGAGCTGCTCACCCTCTTTGCGGAAATCCAGATAGCCGATGTCCGAGTGCAGTTTGGGCGCCGGCGAGGCCGCTTCGGGATTTTGCGGAAGGGGCTTGATACCGCCTTTTTCCAGGGCGTCCAGGGTATGGAGCAGGGATTGTGCGGCGACATTTTGCAGGATGCACTCCATCGTGCCGGCATCGGCCTGCGGCGGAATGGGAACCCGGTGCTGATAAAGGATCTGTCCGGTGTCTACCTGTTTTTCGATCTGAAAGACCGTAATGCCGGTCTCGTGTTCGCCGTGATAAATGGCCCAGTTTATCGGTGCTGCGCCGCGGTATTTGGGCAGCAGGGAAGCGTGCGCGTTGACAGCGCCGAAGCGCGGGATCTCATACAGTTCTTTGGGCAGGATGCGGAAAGCCACCACCACAAGGATATCCGGCCGAAGCTCGCGGACCTGCGCAAGAAAATCCGGGTCCCGCAATTTTTCCGGCTGCAGCAGCGGCAAGCCAAGTTCCAGCGCTTTGATCTTGATATCGCAGGGTGTCTGGCAGCGTCCGCGGCCCCGGGCTTTATCGGGTGCAGTAATAACCGCCGCCACGTGATGCCGCGAGGCATGCAGTGCCGCCAGGGAAGGAACGGCAAAGGCGGGTGTGCCCAGATAAATAAGTTTCATGCGATCAGGATTGGGATTCTTCCAAACGTTTTAATTGCTTTCTCAACCGGCTGCGGCGCAGCGGTGAAATGCGGTCCACAAAAAAGATGCCGTTCAGATGGTCCAGCTCGTGCTGAAACACGCGTGCAGCAAGGTCCGTGAACACTTCCTCGCGCGCTTCGCCCTTTTCGCTGACATAGCGGACCCGGATCTCGCGCGGGCGCAGGACCGTTTCGCGGATACCCGGCACCGAAAGGCAGCCTTCCTCGTATTCCCAGATTTCTTCGGAACTTTCCAGGATCTCGGGATTGATGAATACCGAATCGCCGCGCCCGTCCTTGAATGCGCTCTCGCCGATCACAAAAAAACGGTGCGGCAGTCCCGCCTGGTTGGCGGACAGACCAATACCGTCGTCGTCGTACATGGTGGCGATCATATCGGGAATATAAGGAATAACCAGGGACCAATCCTCAAGCGGATGCAGTGTTTTCCGTAGCAACGGATCCCCGTAAATTCGGATTGGCAGTATCATGGATCAGAGGTCAATACCGGACCCGCCCCTGTGTTGAGCAGGTCCGGTAAAAACCGTAAATTACTTGGTTTCGGCTTCTTCTTTTTTCTCATCGACCAGCTTGGAGGCGATGGCGTTCTTGCGCACTTCCATCTGTACGTCCTTGCCCAGGCTCAGAATGACCGTGTCTTTTTTTACTTTGATCACATCTGCAAGGATCCCGCCGATGGTCACGACCTTATCTTTGGGCTGCAGGGCTTCCAGCATTTTCTGGGTCTCTTTCTGGCGCTTGCGCTGGGGCATGATCATCAGGAACCAAAGTACGACAATGATCAGAATAAAAGGCAAAAAGCTCATAATCCCGCGTCCGCCCGCACCTTCAGCGGCTCCGTTTGCGGCTTGCAACATGATTGATAACATACTTTCTCCTCGGTTTTGTATATCTGTAAAACATAAGCAAATATCGGACAATAATCAAGATGAAATCACACGTTATTTTCTGTTGATTTTTTTAAACATCCCGTAGAAATGTTGAGGTGTCGAGGTGCCTGCCCGCCATAGTCTTGACGAAGGCGGGTTGATTTGTTGATATGCGTTTTGATTCAACATTGAAGATTCAAAATTCAAGGTAATTCCGCTGACCAGGCTTCCGAAGTTCCGAATTTCCCAAGCTCCGTACTTCGCGTTTTCTGTCGTCGAACCAGCGCCGGAATCAAGGTTCAAAGCTCAATGTTCAAGGTTTAAAGAATGTCGAGTCGTCGAGGTGCCTGCCCGCCATAGTCTTGACGAAGGCGGGTTGAGGTGTCGAGATCCTGGAATCGTCAATTAAAACGATTGTTAATAAATCCCATTTATCCTGTTATCCTGTCTGAAAAACCATCCGGTATATCCCGTCCTGACCTTTTTTAGCGAGGCGCACATCATGAACACAAGGCCGCCAACGCATTGCATTGCTATTCCAAAAAAAAGTATTAAATTAAAGCGATGAACAAGAAAAAGAAAATCAAGCTGCTTATCGAGGAAACCCGCCATCCGCGAAAAAAACGTACGTTTAAAATAAAGTTGCGGAATTTCTTTATTTTTGTCCTGATCTTTGTTGTTCTGTCCGGCGGGCTTGCCATGCTGGCACATTTTGCGGTAATGCCGGCCTTTACGAGGCAGGGCGAGGAGCGCATTCTTTTGAACGTGGAGGGACTCAGTTGGGAGGAAGCCCGTTACCTGCTGCTGCTGGAAAAGTTTACGCCGATGCGCGGAAAATCCATTCCCCGCGAAGATATGGAGCCTTTCCGGGTCATCTCGCAGATGCCGCGGCCGGGCTCGCGGGTCAAGATGGGCCGCCGCGTTTACCTGGATGTCAGCATTCCGCTGGAGAATGTCGTCTTTCCCGATCTCAAGGGCAAGACCTTGCGCACGGCGCAGATCCTGATGGAAGAAAAAAATCTGAACATCGATTCTGTGTCCTACGGTTTCTCGGAACTTCCCCGGGAAGTAATTTTCTGGCAGTCCGTTCCGGCGGGCGAAACCGTAAGGCCCGGAACGCATGTGCATATCAAGATCAGTCTGGGGCTCAGCAGCTGGACGGTTCCGAACATTACCAATATCAGCCTTCAGGAAGCGCACAAGATCATCAACGATGCCGGACTGCGCATCGGGACCGTCACTTACCGGGACCGCAACGACCTTTTGCCGAATACCGTTATTTACCAGTCCGTTCCCGGTGCCAGCGTGCTTTCCGTGCCGCAGGCCATCGACCTGGTGGTCAGCCGCTATAACGAAAACGAGCCGCAATGATAAGCGCCCTGGAAATCCGCCGTAAACTGCTGCATACCGCCACGGCCTTTATTCCGCTCTTATACCATTTTTTTCCGGACATCGGACCTCTGACGGGCCGGCAGTGGGTACTGATCCTCTTTGTGATCTTCGGGGGACTTTATGTTTTTGCGGATTATTTCCGGCGGCGCAGTCCTTTTATCCGGAAGGTCTTTCTTTGGTTTGCTTCACCCTTTATCCGCGATATTGAAGAAGACAAGATGACGGCCGCCTCTGTTATTGCTTTCAGTTTTTTTACGGTTTTACTGCTCTTTCCCGCCCGGATCGCGGTTCCCGCCTGCCTTCTGCTGAGTTTCGGCGATGCGGCTTCGGGTATTATCGGTCGCAGTTTCGGCCGGCATCCCTGGTTTAAGCATTATACCGTCGAAGGCAGTCTGGCTTTTATCGCCGTGGGTTTGCTGCTTTTTCTTGCCTTCCCTTACATCCCCTTCTGGAAAGCGGCGCTCACCGTTGTTCTCTGTGCGCTTTTTGAGGGCTTGCTGTCCCATCTGAACGACAATCTCGTTATTCCCTTTTCCGCAGCCGCGCTGCTGCTGATGCTGGAAGTGTAACGACTTGTTCAATGAACGATGAACGATAAATGATGAATAGGATGTTTTCATTCTGATCCCCGGCGTGTCGGGGTCGAAGTGCACGACGTGCGTGATATCTCTGCTGTGAAAATAACATCGCGGCGCTACAGAGGAGATCCCTCGATTCGCCCTCCGGGTCTCGCTCGGGATAACAGCATCGATGGGTTCAAGGTTTAAGGTTCAAGGTTCAAGGTTCAAGGTTCAAAGTTCAAAGTTAAAAAGAATGTCGAGACATTGAATTGTCGAAATGCCTCTCAACTCTCACCTCTCAACTCTCACCCCTCATCGCAGCAGTTTTTTCATCCGCTTTGCCAGGACTTCCGCCATCCGCAGCTGCCCCAGGTCCGTCAGGTGAATGCCGTCCACGGTCCCTTCACGGGCCACGTCCCGGATACTGCGGAAAGGGAGGTAATGTAGATTCCGGTATTCTTTTTTCAGATTCCGGTACAGCGTTTCCAGTTGCGCGTTTTCCGCAAAAATTTCCTGCCGGACCTTATTGTCGAGCCGGGCATCTTCCGGCATGATATTGGGTACGAGCAGCAGCGGCGTATCAGGGCGGCGTTCCAGGATCTTGCGGATGCCCGCTTCCGTCCGTTCGCGGATCATCGCGGAATCCATGTTCGGCAGGCAGTCGAGCACATAGCAGGCGGCATCGATTTCCGCGATAAAGTCCATGATCTCCGGATCCATGCGGGCATTCCCGGAAAAACCCAGATTGATACTCTCGCGCTGCAGTATGCGACCGGCGATCGCGGGATAGGCCATGCCCGGCCGGGATACGCAGCCGCCCTGCGTAATGCTGGTCCCGTAAAATAACAGGGGCTTTTCACTGCGTTCCGCCGGCAGGATCTGCGCCCCCGGATTTGTTCCGATCTCCAGGGACCTGAGTCCGTCGTACAGCGGACAGTACAGCAGGTATTCCCGCATTTCCGGCTGCATATTTCCGATCAGCTTTGCCGTATTCAGGGAATCGTAAGGCTTGCCGGCAGCGACAAAGGACCAGCCGTCCTCCGCATCGCGCACATAAAGGTCCAGTCCGCGAATACCGGTCCCGGCCATATGCACCATATGAAAATTGTTCAGCAGTTCCCAGCGCAGCTGCAGTTCCGTGGCGTCGCTGAAAAAATGCGCGGCAATACCGGCCGAATTCTGTCCCAGCCGCCAGACGGGCGGACGGACCCGCGTCTCCAGGTCCCCCGGCAAACGCCCGAAGCCTTCTTCGCTCCGTGGCGCACGTCCCTCCAGATAGGGCGCAGCATCATGGAATTGTGTTTCGGCGCACAAAAATGACGCCAGGCAGAACAAACAGAGCAGTATACGCATAAAAACCTCCCGGATGACCGTTCCTGAATAAAAAAATCCTTACAATTTACGGGAAAACATCCTAACTTTGCAAGATGCTGAATGAAAAAAAATATATCGTGTTCCTGCTGCTCCTTGCCATGCTGATCCCCCTCCGGGCTCAGGTGGCCAGTTTCCGCATCAATGCTTCGGGGGAGTCGCGCAATATCTTTGCATCCCGGCTCTACGGCGCCAAATGGATGTCGTTGAATCATTTTTTTAACACCTTCGGCGAGATCCGCAGCCTGGATACGCACGAATGGTCGCTTTCGGCCTCCCTGGGCGGCGTTGAATACGTTTTTTATGCCAATTCGGCCTTTTATCTGCGCAACGGGGAATGGCGGCATCTGCCCAGCACCGTCGAGCGGCTGAGCTACGGACTTTATATTTCCGAGGCGGAATTTGTGCGCATTCTCCGGGAGGATGCGTATCCCGATCTGCTTTACAGCGAGAGCGATGACCATTACATCCTGATGCCCGGCGATTTTTCGGTGCGGGATATCAGTCTGCGGGAAATGAAGAACGGCACGGTGATCCGGATCCGTACCAGCAAGACCTTTCCCCGCGATTACTGCCGGGTCTGGCAGGGCAACAATTCTTACCTGTATATTTCCATTTACGACGCCAGCGCCGATCTGAACACGCTGGCGCGCTCCTATCCCTCCGGCGTGATACGGGAGATCATCCCGGTCATGGCCAAGGAATCCCTGCAATTCAACGTCAAACTGCGCATGCGCATTGACGGCATGGAATATTTTATCGAGCCCGAAAGCGGCGACATCATTGTCAGTTTGCGGCATGCATACCAAAAATCCGCAACACCGCTGGATGAGGACGGCATGAAACAGCGCTGGCTGATCGATACCATCGTCATCGATCCGGGACACGGCGGAAGCAAATCGCCGGGTGCTGTCGCACCGGACGGCACCCTGGAAAAGGACATTGTCCTGGATGTATCCCGCCGCCTTGGCAGTCTTCTGGAAAGCCGTCTGGGCGTGCGTGTGGTCTACACGCGTGAAAAGGACGTTTTTGTTCCGCTCTGGCAGCGTCCCAAGATCGCCAACGAAGCGGCAGGAAAGCTCTTTGTCAGCATTCACTGCAATTCCAGCGAATCCTCGCGTCCTTACGGCACCGAAACCTTCATTCTGGCCCCGAAAAGCACGGAAGAATCCATTGCGATCGCAGCCCGCGAAAATAAAGTGATCGAACTGGAAGACGACCGCGAACGCTATGAAAAACTCCTGTCGCCGGAACAGTATATCCTGTCCACCATGGCGCAGGGTATTTATATGAAAGAAAGCGAATCACTGGCACAGGCGGTGGAGATGAATTTCAAGAACCGCAACGGTGCGCGCAGCCGGGGTGTCAAACAGGCGAGTTTCATCGTTCTGATCGGACCGGCTATGCCGGCCATTTTGACCGAGATCGGGTTTATCTCGAATTACAACGAACTGAACAAACTGAAAAAAGACTCCTACCGCCAGGAGATCGCGCATGCGCTGTACCTGGCGATCACAGAATTCAAGGAGAACTATGAGCGCGAGATCCGAAACTGAGAGCAAAGGTCCCATCGGGATCTTTGACAGCGGGCTGGGCGGACTGACGGTATTTCATGCCATCCGCGCACGGCTGCCGCAATACGATTACTGCTATCTGGGCGATACGGCACGTACGCCTTACGGTTCCCGTTCTTTCGATATCATTTACCGCTATACGCTCCAGGGTGTCAGGGCGCTCTTTGCACAGGGCTGCCCGCTGGTCATTCTGGCCTGTAACACCGCCTCGGCCAAAGCCCTGCGCAGCATCCAGCAAAAGGATCTTCCTCGGCATTTTCCCGGCCGAAGGGTCCTGGGCGTGATCCGTCCCAGCGTGGAGCTGGTCGGCAGGCTTTCACAAAGCCGCAAAGTGGGGCTCTTTGCCACTGCCGGTACCGTGCGTTCGGAATCCTATGCCCTGGAATTCCGCCGGCTTTACCCCGATCTGACGCTGCATCAGGAAGCCTGCCCCATGTGGGTGCCGCTGGTGGAGAACAACGAAACCGGAACCGTAGCTGCGGAATTTTTGGTCCGGCGCCATGTGGATGCCCTGATGGACCGGGATCCGGATATCGATACCATTATTCTTGCCTGTACCCACTATCCCTTGCTGCTGCCGCTCATCCGCTTGTATGTACCGGGCAATGTGCAGATCGTCAATCAGGGTCCGCCGGTCGCGGAACGACTGGAGGATTATCTGCTGCGCCATCCGGAAATGGAACGGCAGTGCCTGAAAAACAGCCGCCGGCGTTTCCTGACAACGGGAACGGCAGAGGAGTTTGAAAGCCTGGCGGCGGCTTTCTTTCCCGAACCCTTGAACGCGGAACAAATCGAGTTAGGATAATGCAGGATTATTTGTCGGAATTATACCGCAAGCTCAGCGGACAGATGAAGCTCGGGCGGGAGCGCTGTGAAGCGCTGATGGAAGGGCTCGGGCATCCGGAAGGGGCTTTCCGCTCCGTGCATGTGGCGGGGACGAACGGAAAAGGCAGTGTTGTTGCCCTTACTGCGTCGCTTCTGCAGGCAGCCGGCCTTAAGGTCGGACGCTTTACTTCTCCGCATTTGGTACATTTCAACGAACGCATCAGCATCAACGGGCAAAACATTGACGATGCTTCCGTTAAGGAATTTTTGGAGAAGAACCGTGCGCTTCTGGACCGGACCGAAGCCTCTTTCTTTGAGGTCAGCACCGCCCTGGCCTTTGACTATTTCCGAAAGCAAAAGATCGATGTGGCGGTGGTCGAGACCGGATTGGGCGGCCGCCTGGATGCCACCGGCGTACTGCAGCCGGAAGTCAGCGTTATCACCTCCATCGGCCGGGATCACATGGAGATCCTGGGCGAAACACTGACGCAGATCGCCGGAGAAAAGGCCGGGATCATCCGGAACGGCGTTCCGCTCGTCACCTGCCCCCAGGAAGTCGGCGTTTTGGAGGTCTTTCGCCGGCACACGCAGGATATCGAGGTGGTCGATCCGCAAAGCATGTTTACGGAAGTCCGGCTGACGCCCCTGGGCATGCGTTTTTTCATTTATGATTACGCGCGTCACTTCAGCATTCCCCTGGTCGGCCGCTTTCAGCTGGCGAATATCGCCATGGCCTTGAAGGCCGCCGCCCGCATTCTTCAGCGCCCGCCCCTGCAGCCGGAGATCGTTCATGCCTTTGAAAAACTGGTGTGGAAAGGCCGTTTCGAACGCCTGGGCGCACACCCGGAACGGATCTATGACGTAGCCCACAATCCCGACGGCGTACGGGTATTTTGCGAAACCCTGGCGGAAGTCTACCCGCAGCGGCCGCGCTATGCGGTGCTGGGTATCCTGAAAGACAAACAACCGGCGGAGGTCCTGAACATCCTGCAAAACTACGTGCAGCGGATCTGGCTCTGCCCGCTGCCTTCACACCGCAGTCTGCAAATTGCGGAACTGAAGGCCCTGACGGAAGATTTTCCCATAAGCGAAGTTGCGGAAAGCATTTCGGGAGCCTGCGATGCCGCCGCCCGGGAATGTGGAGAAAAAGGGGTACTGGCGGTGCTCGGCAGCCATTATATTGCCGGAGAACTATATCGCTGGAGCCGGGAAAGGAACGGCGCCGCGGAATCAAGGAGAACAAAATGAACGATTGCCTGTTTTGCCGCATTGCGGAGAAGAATATCCCGGCGGATGTGGTATACGAGGACGAACATGTGCTGGCATTCCGGGATATCCATCCGCAGGCGCCCCTGCATGTGCTTATCATTCCCCGCAAACATATCGCACGGGTCGAGAACGCCCGGGCCGACGAGCGCGAACTGCTGGGAAGGCTGGTTCTGGCGGCAAAGCAAATTGCCGAAGAACAGGGACTGAAAAGCGGTTACCGGCTGGTCTTTAACAACGGTCCCGACGCCGGTCAGGAAGTGGAGCATATCCACCTGCATCTGATGGGCGGCCGCCGCTTTCACTGGCCTGCCGGCTGATCCGGAGCCATATTCCCGCCGCAGGGTCGCTGATTTGCCCGCAATCCGGGTTCCGGTCCCGCATTTTTATTTGAAACCAAGGGCGGATGTTATAAATTACAGCGTTTTTTACGACACAGCATGTACATATCGAAACTGGAAATCCTGGGCTTCAAGTCCTTTGCCACCAAGACCGTTCTGAAATTCGGAAGCGGCGTCACGGCGGTCATCGGTCCGAACGGTTGCGGCAAAAGCAATGTGGTGGACGCCATCCGCTGGGTTTTGGGCGAACAAAAAACCCATCTTCTGCGCTCGGAACAGATGGTGGATGTGATCTTTTCCGGTTCCAAAAACCGCAAGCCCCTGAATTATGCCGAAGTGACCCTGACCATTCATAACGATGACGGCATGCTGGGCATCGCCTATAGCGACGTACAGGTCGGCCGCCGGCTCTACCGCGACGGCAGCAGCGAGTACCTGCTTAACGAAGTGCCGGTCCGGCTTAAGGACATCCAGAACCTTTTTATCGATACCGGCATGAACACCAACGCCTACTCGGTGATCGAACAGCGCATGGTGGAAGAGATCCTGAACGAAGATAAAAGCCAGCGCAAAATGCTCTTTGAAGAAGCCGCCGGCATTAACAAATACAAAACCCAGCGAAAAAGCACCCTGCGCAAGCTGGATGCCACGCACGAAGATCTGGCGCGTCTGGAAGACATCCTCTTTGAAGTGGAAAATAAAGTCCGCAGTCTGAAACGCCAGCTGGGCAGTTACGAACGCTATGAAAGCTACGCCGAAGAACTGAAAAAACTGGAGATCACGCGAGCGCAGCTTAAATTTTACGAATACGAAGACCAGATCGCACCGCTGGAGAAACAGTTGTCCAGCAATCAGCTGCAGAATGAGGAAACCGGCAAGCAGCTCGGCATCGAAGAGGCTATGCTGGATGCCTACAAAAAAGAACTGCAGGGCATCGAAGCCGCAATGCAGGAAAGCAACGAGCTGCTGCAGGAGCTGAACGAAAAGATCAATGCGGAATCATCAAGGCGCCTGGTTTGGCAGGAAAAGATCGCCAACGCACAGCGCAATAAGGAACGCCTGGCGGTCGAAAGCGAAGAAGCCAAAGCCCGGCTTCAGCACAATCTTGCCCTCCGGGAAAATCTTTCCGGACAGCTGGGGGAGGACGATCCCGAACTCAGCGCCATGCAGAAGGATCTGGAAAGCGCCAAAGATGCCTTTGCCGCCGCGCAGGTGCTTTTCCGCAAAGCGGGGGAGCGTCTGGAGGACCTGCGGCGGGAATTGCGCGGATTACAGGACAATACCGGGGACATCCAGCAGCAGCTGCTGCGTTTGCGTGACCGCAAGAAACAGCTGGGCAATTTGCAGGACGAAGAACTGCGCCGCCGCAAAGAACTGATCCTGCGCTCGGAAAAACAATCCGCGCAGGCGGCTTCCCTCGAAAAGGAGCTGCAGAACGCCGCCGCCGCCCTTGCCGGCAGCAACGAAAAGCTGGAAAAATCCGAAGAACAGCGCCGCAGGCTTGAAAATGCCATTCGCAGCCTGGATCAGGATATTTTGCACAAAGAAAGTGCAGCGGAGCGCATCCGCAACGAGGCGGAATTTTACGAGGGACTGGTGGAATCGCTGGAGGGCTACGATCCGGGTGTCCGCTATGTGATGAAGACCCTCAAACACCCCGGCATTCGCGGTACGGTCGCCGATCTGCTTACGGTGGACAAACCCTATACGACGGCTATTGAGATCGCTCTGGGTAACGCAGCCCGTTACCTGGTGGCCGAAAGCAAAGCGGATGCCATGGATGTGATCGACGAACTGAAACGCAGTCAGCGCGGCAGGGTCAGCATCGCGGCCCTGGATATCATGCGCGAACGGCTGAAAGACCCGATCCCGAATCCCTTCAATGACAAAAATTTTCTTGCGCATGCCGTGGATGTGGTGCATGCTCTGGACGCCGATCCGCTTCTGGTACACTATTTTCTGGGCAATCTGCTTATCGTCCGCAGTTTGCGGGACCTTTCCGAAGCGGCACTCCGGGACGCCCGCTTCCGCTATGTGACCCCGGACGGCGATTATTTGGATACACGGGCAATGATCCGCGGAGGACGTTCGGCAAGGCAGGATAAGCAGGTGATCGGACGCCGGGACAAGATCCGGGATCTGAACGAAACGGCGGAAATTCTGCAGAAGGAACTCGCCGAGCTGAACCGTGAACGCCAGCGGTCTGAAAAAGAACGCCAGGAAACCCAGAAAACCGTCGCGGAATGTTCCCGGAATTCCAGGACTCTGATGCAGGCGCACATGGAACTCGAAAAGAAAATGAGCGCCATCAGCTATGCGGTCACCCATCAAAATGCGGATGTCGAGGATATCGACAAGAAGATCACGGATTACGGGGAACGCATTCTGCAGATTGATGCGGAGATCGGTTCTGCCGGAGATGCCCTTAAAAAAGTCACAGGCGAAGAAGAAAAAGCTGCGGCGGAACTTGAAAAATTCCGGAACGAATACGAAACGATTCGCAGCCGGCATGACGAACTCAACGCCCGTGTCCAGGATATGCGCATTTCCCTGATCGCCAAGGAAAAAGAAAAGGACAACATCCGTTTCCAGTTTAAGAATGCCGTCGCCACTATCGAAGAAATGCAGGCGAAACTGGAATCGGCGGCAAAGGAAAGCGAAGACCTGGGGACTCTTATTGCGGATGGAACCCGGAATATGCAGGAGCTTCAGCTGCAGCTGGAACAGCTGCGGCAGCAGCGCGAGAACCAGCGGGAAAAACGCGATGCCGTCTATAAGAAACTCACAGTCAAGCGGGAGCAGATCCGGGACGTGGAAGAGGCCATTTCCGCACGGCACCGCAAACGGGAGGATGTTTTTGAGACCTTGCGCGATCTTCAGGTCCGCGTCAATGATCTTCATGTCCGCCGTGAACAGATTAAGGAACGTATCTTTGAGCGCTACCATATCGATATTCTAAAGCGGCCCTATGAAGCGCCTGACATGGACCCGGACGAAATGGAAGACAAGATCCGCCGCCTCAGCGCCCGCATCGAAGCGATCGGACCCGTCAATATGGCGGTCCGCGAAGAATACAACGAACAGGCGTCCCGCCTCGCCTTCCTGAAAGAACAGCGCGAAGATCTGGTCGCCGCTGAATCGGATATGAACCGGACCATCGAAAAACTTGATACCGAGGCACGCCGTCAGTTCACGGAAGTGTTCACGCAAATCCGTGAAAATTATAAAAAAACCTACAAACTTTTCTTCGAGCAGGGCGAGTGCGATCTGCGCCTGGAAGGATCCGCCGATCCCCTGGAAGCGGATGTGGAGATCTTCTCCCGGCCCAAGGGAAAACAGATGAAATCCCTGCGGGCGCTTTCCGGCGGCGAAAAAGCGCTGACCGCCATTTCACTGCTCTTTGCCATATATCTGGTAAAGCCTTCTCCCTATTGCATCCTGGACGAGGTCGATGCGCCGCTGGACGACACCAACGTCAAGCGATTTACCCGCGCATTGGAACATTTTACCGCCAAGACGCAGTTTATTATCGTAACGCACAATAAACTTACCATGAACGCCTGCGATTATCTTTACGGCGTTACCATGCAGGAGGAAGGGGTCTCCAGCATCGTCTCGGTCAAGTTCCGGGGCGAAGAGGTGGAAACCGTAAATCAGTCATGATCCTGCGCAAACTGACAGTTTTTCTTTTGATGAGCGCATTCTTTCTCTCCGCGGAGGAACTGCGTTTTTTTAGCGATTACGCCGGGTTTTATGATCCCGAACAGTCCTTTGTGGAACTCTATTTTATGTTTCCCCGCGGCGAAATGGCAAGACAGCAAACTTCCGCGGGACTGCAGGGAAAATACCTGGCGGCCATCAATATTTATCGGGAGGACAAAAAGATATTTTCATCCAGTTTTGCCGTAGACGATGTGCTGGAACCCGGAGAGGCCGTTCCGCAACACGCCTATATCCCGAAACTTTTATCCCTGCACCTGCCTCCCGGCGATTACCGCATGCACACCGTTCTGCGCGATTTTTATTCGGGCAGGACGGCGGAACAGACACGCAGTGTCCGGGTCCGCAGCTATTCGGGAGCATCCCTGGAACTCAGCGATATCCAGATCGCATCCTATGTGGCAAAAACTTCAACACCCGGGTCCTTTACCAAACTGGGGGATCTGGATGTGATTCCCATGGCGAATCCCGAATTCGATGCCGGCAACGGGATATTTCACACCTATTTTGAGATCTATCGCCTGGCGCCGGGCGCCGTCTATACGGTGCAGAGCCGGATACGGGATCTGAACGGAAAGGTCCTGCTGGAAAATGCGCCTGTGGAATCCCGGGCGCCGGGTGCTTTTGACGCTGTCGTCGATCAGATGGATATCCGCAATTTGCCTGCGGGCACCTATGAATACCAGGTGCTTATCCGCCTTCCGGGATCAGGGCAGGAAGCGGAAGCTGTAAAACGCATCTATTTTATCCGCGAAACCGATCCCGCGCTGCTGTCGGTGCTGGATTTTGAAGAAAACGTTCAGGAAGAACTGGATTCCATGTTTCAGGTTCTCAAACCGCTGATGTCCTATAAGGAGATGAAGGATTACCGCAACGCCTCGCTCCGGGCAAAGCGGCTTTTTTTTCGGGATTTCTGGCGCAGGCGCGATCCTGATCTGCAGACAGCGCTCAATGAGTATTACTACGAGATCCTGGAACGGGTGCAGTATGCCGACCGGCATTTCGGCGGATTCGAAAAGGGTGCGCGCAGCGACCGGGGGCGCGTTCTGCTGAAATACGGATATCCCAGCGAGATCCGGCGTTCGGGCGCGGGAGCGGTGACCAAGGATTATGAGATTTGGCATTACGAAGGTTTACGGGGCGAAATTCTGTTCGTATTTTGCGATACCCGGGGGCGGGGTTTTTACGAACTGATCCACAGTGATATGGAGGGGGAAATCTACAATGCGAACTGGCAGGCCGTTATCCAGTCCGGCGCAAAAAGTTACTAGCTTTTTTTCCGGAATTATCGATTTCTTTTTTCCGCCGCTTTGCTGCATTTGCGGAAAGCCGTCGGAACACTATCCGTTTTTATGTGCGGATTGTCTGCGCTCCTGTACGGAATTTGCGGATGTCCCCGACACGGCGCTGATGCGCAGGGAGCATCCTGCCGACTATGTGGCCTGCATGTATTATTTTGACCCGCTGATTCAAAAGTTGGTGCATTTGCTGAAATACCGGGATATGCCCTTTGTCGGGGAATGTCTGGGAGAGCGTATCGGGACATGTTTCCGGGACAAGCCGCCAGCGGAATGCGACATCTTGCTGCCGGTCCCCCTGCATCCGCAGCGCCGGCGCGAACGCGGCTACAATCAGTCGGCCTGCATTGCCCGTGGCATTGCAAAGATCTGGAAAGTGCCGATGGAAACCCGCTTGCTGAAACGCTGCAGGAATACCCGGAGTCAGACCAAACTGAACCGCGAGGAACGCCGTGAGAACATCCGGGGCGCATTTCAGCTGCGGAAATCGGCGAAAGTTCCAGAACGGATATGTATTGTTGATGACGTATTTACGACGGGAGCAACCACGCTGGAGATCGCAGGACTGCTGCGGAAGTCAGGCGCAAAACAGCTCAGCATACTGACCCTGGCCACACCCGTGAAGGATCAATGAAAGATCTTCTGGTTGGGGATCAGCGCCCAGCAGATCAGATAGGCAAGAACTGCCGGAAAAAATGCGGAAAAGATCGTGATAAAGATATAAAGAACACGCACCAGGGTTACATCAATTTCGAAATATTCGGCAAAACCGGCCAGTACGCCGCCGAGCATAGCGGAATCGATCGAACGGTAAAGTTTTTTCTTTGTCATAACAGCCTCGCTAAATATCTTTTGAAGATACGATAATCACAGCCGCTTGTCAAGACAGAAGATAAGCCGGACCATATAGGAAGGATTGCTCCGGAGATAGGATTCGAACCTACAACCTAGTGGTTAACAGCCACCCGCTCTGCCATTGAGCCACTCCGGAATATAAAAAGCCAGCTAATATAAACAGATATAATACTTCAGGCAACAAAAAAAACAAAGTACGGCCGCAAAGCAGGAGCGCCCGGGAAAGAAACGGAGATCCGAAATCGGCCGCAGTGCAGGCGCAAGGGTTTTAAATAATGGAATGTGATGCCGGTCACACTTCAAAAAATGGACTTGAATATGTCCTTGCAGAGGCATACATTTTTTAAGCAAACAGCATGATAGAGGAGGAGCGATGTACGTACCGGCCATGTATTCTTCCTTCGGCGCATACGTCTCGGATCGCGTTTTAATTCCGCCGTAAACGCTTACATACGGCTGAAGGAAATTATGAGATCAACAAAAAAAAAGAGGGGAAGAAAAATGAAAAAAGGATGGATTCTTTTTACGGCACTGTTCCTGACAGGATTGTGGACCTCCTGCTCGGGTCCGGATGAAACACAGAGTCAACTGGACATACTGCGCGAAACCTACGGGCGGGTCGGCCTTGCGCACAACGAAGCGCTGATGCTGGTATACCGGGATCTGGCAGCGGAATGCGCAGAAACAAGACTGACATGGGAGAAAGGCATGGAAATTACGGACAGGTGCCTTGGCAGCACCCCGATTCCCTCCCTGAATGCCATCATCGGTCCCGGAAAGGCTGAGGCTTTGCCGCCTTATGTGACGGCGTTGCTGGCCACGCCCGGCATATTCGCAAAACCGGCAGCGAACGCTGTGATCATGGACGCGCTCAGCGACAGTATCGGGATCATCAAAAAACACAAAGGGATCTATGACAGGATAGTGAATATCCTGGACAGCGAGCCGGACACGGAAGCAAAGATACGGGAGCTGGAACAACTGTACCTCGTGATCGATGCGGAAGTCGAATCCGGGGAAGAAAAGGCCGGGTTAATGAACGGTTTGAGCACGGTTGTACATTCGCTTGATTATTGGGATGAACACTGGCATGAATGGCAGGAAACCCTGACACCCGGAATGCAGAAAACAGCCGCGGTAGGGATTATTGGAGCGATCGGTATCATCGACGGCGCCGGGGCCGTGCTGGGTACGGTTGAGGGCTTTCTCGAAACGCAGCCCGGGGAAGATGGCCGCGGATGGACCATTTTGAAAACGGCTGCCATGGAAGGCTGCAAAGCCTCGGTCGGTGCGGCTTTGTCCATTATATTGTTATGAGGAGAAATATGAAAAAAACAATTTCTGTGCTTTTATTGAGCCTTGTGTATGCCATAATGGGTTTTCAGGAAGCGCTGATACCGGCATGGAATGTCTGGATAGAGATCGGCATTGCATTGTTCCTGCTGCTGGCATCGATGCTGTTGAACAGGGAGCGTCTGAATGCAAAAAGCGCCATATCGTTCCTGCTGTTTTTTGCAGTGCTCCTGGCAATAAAACGGGGCTTTCCTGAAACAGTGGAAGCGGTAGCCGCTACCGGCCTGCACTTTCTGCTTTTTCTCTGCGTATCGGCAGTGATCCTTTTCCTTAACAAGGATGTTTTCCTGAAAGAAGGAGCCCTGAGTCTACGGACACTGCTGACTTTTCTGCTGATCATTGCTGTGATCCATATGCTGAGGATGCATCTTTTAAAGGCGCTTTTGCCCGCCGCCTACATCCCCGCCGAGATCACGGTTTCACTGCTGATCCTTGCCGCCCTGGTTTTTTGGAATAAAGAGCAATTGAAATAAAAACAGCAGGGAAAGTAAAAAGATCCGTGCCCGGACATTATTTCCGGGTGCGGATCTCTAATGGGTGTTTCTTATTTTTTTATCCAAAAATGATCTGGCAGATCAGCACGGAGGCGATAATTCCGGCCAGGTCCGCTGTCAACGCTGCCGGCAGGGCATGCCGGGTCTGCTTGACATTGATGGAACCGAAATAGACCGCCAGGATGTAAAAGGTGGTCTCCGTGGAACCCATCATGATGGATACCAGGCGGCCGATGTAAGAATCCGCGCCGTGGGTTTTGATCAATTCGGACATGATGCCCAGTGCGCCGCTGCCGGACAAGGGCCGCATCAGCGCCATGGGGATCACTTCTCCGGGCATACCGATTCGGCTGGTAATGGGTGAAAGGATCCAGCTTAACAGGTCCATAGCGCCGGATGAACGGAAGGCGCTGATCGCAAGAAAAATGGCGACCAGAAAGGGGATGATGCGCAGTGCCACCTGAAAGCCCTCTTTGGCGCCGTCCGTAAAGACCTCATAGACCTTGACGCCTTTAAAATGTCCGTACAGCGGAATGATCACAATGATCAGGGGAATTGCCAGGACCGAGATGACCTGCATCACGCTGACAAAAGAGAAGAGCGCAAAACAGGCAATCAGCAGTCCGAGAATAGCGAAGAGGATGATCTTGCCTTTAAGATTCTTCATGGCTTTCCTCCTCTTCGTTTTCTTCAATATAATTTTCGACCTGAAAACGCGGCAGGCGCTGCAGGATCTTGGTCATGATCAGGGCTACCGTTGTGGAAACTACGGTAGCGACGATGACCGGCGCAATGATCTCCGTCGGATTGCTGGACCCGGCTGCGGAACGGATCCCGATAATGGTTGCAGGAATGATCGTTACGCTGGAGGTGCTCAGTGCCATAAAGGTGCACTGGGCGTTGGTGGCTATATTTTTATGCTTGTTCAGGGTCTGCATGTCCTGAAAGGCCTTCAGCCCCAGCGGCGTGGAAGCGTTGCCCAGTCCGAGCATAGTGGCCGAAAGCGCCATAATGGTCGATCCCATCGCAGGATGTTCCGGGGGGATGTCGGGAAAAAGTCGGACCATCACCGGACGCAGACCGCGCGCAATGACCTTGATCAGTCCGGATTTTTCCGCGATCTTCATGATCCCCAGCCACAAAGCCATGATGCCGACAAGCCCGATGGCAAGTTCGACTGCAAATTTGGCATATTCGAAGATCCCGTTGGTCAGCTGACTGAGCGGTTCAAAAGTCGGAGCCAGATAGATCCCCAGCGGCGTAACCGTAATGCCGAGGCAGCGTATTGCGGCGACTCCCACACCGATCAGGATCATAGCAAGCCAGATAACATTGATCATGTTTTACTCCTTTGAAAGGACTGGAATAATTAAAAAATATCAAAACGAAATGTAAGAAAAAATGCGTTTCAGCCCAACTGTTTAATTGTGCTTACTGCGATTTCCGGAGCCGGAGACACGGCTTTTGATACCGAATTCCTTTGCCCAGCGCGCTTTCAGCACCAGATCGGGGTTTCGCTTGCGAATCCCCAGTTCCTCATAGGCCGCCGAATGCAGTAATTGCCGCCATTCGTAATATTTAGGCATCTTCCATGAGCGGTCCGGGTGGACTGCATTGCTCAGAAGAATGACATAAACGCCGTTAACGGGATCGATCCAGAGGGAAGTGCCGGTAAATCCGGTATGACCGTAGCTTTCGGAGGAAAGATAAATGCCGCCGGAAGATTCGCCTTCCGGGCTGTCCCAGCCCAGACAGCGGGAACTTTCCGCCGAGATCCGGGCTGTGAATTGCCGCACCGTTTCCGGCTCAAAAATGCGGATACCCTCCAATTCGCCCATATTGAGCATCATGCGGCAAAAGCGGCTCAGGTCCCCTGCTGTGGAGAACAGCCCCGCATGACCGGCGACACCGCCCAGACTTTCGGTATTCTCGTCATGAACGATGCCGTGCACCAGCCCACCCCGTTCCGGATCGATTTCCGTGGGAACAATGCGTTCCCGCAATCCGGCAGGCGGATTGTAGAAGGTATCCTCCATTTTCAGGGGTTCGAATATTGCCTTTTGCAGATAGCTGTCCAGGGGGAGTCCCGTTACGGCTTCGATGATCTTACCCAGCAGCATCAGACCGATGTCCGAATAGACGGTCGCAGTTCCCGGCTTTGTCAGCAGGGGACTTTGGTAAACGCTGTCCCAGCGCGCTTCCTGCGGGATATCCATTTGGTAAAAGAGCCGGAAGGGCTCAAAACCCGCCGTATGGGTCAGCAAATGCCGGATGCTGATCTGCTTTTTCTGGATCGTCGTCAGGGCATCGGGGCCGCGTAATTGCGGAAGATATTTCACGGCGCGGTCCTCAAGGCCGATCTGTCCGGATTCCGTCAGCATCATAAGTGCGGAGGTGCTGCCGATGACCTTGGAAACGGAGGCAAGGTCGAAGATATCATCTTTCCGGATTTTTTGTATCTGCGCATAACTCGTGTAGCCGGCAGCCTCCCAGAACACGATACTGTCTCCCCGGCCGACCAGCAGAACGCAGCCGGGCCAGGCCGAATCGGCAACGGCATCCTGCATCATCCCTTCAAGAGCCTTGTATTTTAAACCCGGTTTTTCACATGAACTCATCAATAATGTTGCTCCTATAGTGATGAAGAGCAAATATCCTGAAAGCTTCTTGAACATTTACGCTCCTTATGCTGTAACAAACTTGAAAATGCGAAAATAATTCGTAAATTTCAACCGTTAATCTTTATGAACGCCTTTTTTCCGGAGCTGTGCATGCCAAAAAAAACATCGTTATTATTCGCCGGTTTCTGCTCTTTGCTTGCGCTGGTCCTCCTTGCGGCCTGTTCCGCAGAACCTCTGGTGCAATTCCGCGGCCAGACCATGGGGACCTTTTATACCGTCAAGATCGCCGGGAAAACAAATCCGGGGGAACAGGCGGAGCTGCAACAGACCATCGATTCCGTACTGAGTGCCGTGAACCGCAGCCTGAACCGCTATGACAAAAACAGCGAGATCGCGGCTTTCAACCGCTACCGCAGACAGGATCCTTATCCGGTTTCCGCTGAATTTATGGAGGTTACCCGGATGGCGGATCAAATTTACCGCAGGTCCTGCGGAGCTTTTGATCCCACGGTCTCCCCGCTGGTCCGGCTCTGGGGCTTCGGCGACGACGGCGCAGTGGAGGCACCGCATCCCGATACACTAACCGCCGCCCTGAAGCATGTAGGCTTTAAAAAACTGCAAATCTGCGGGGATGCCCTGCAAAAAAACGATCCTTATCTGGAACTGGATTATTCGGCGATCGCCAAGGGTTACGGCGTGGACCTGCTGGCAGAGGCGCTACAGCGCCAGGGATATGAGAATGTATTGGTGGAGATCGGGGGAGAAGTCCGGGTCCTGGGCACACGCAGCGGAAAAGCCTGGCGCCTCGGGATCGCGGCTCCGGAACCTCAGGAAGGATATCCTGCCGTGATCGATCTGAGCAATATGGCCTGCGCCACTTCCGGAGATTATCAGCAGTTTTACATGCTCGAAGGCAAGCGCTACTCACATCTGATCGACCCGGGCAGCGGACATCCCATTGAGCATGAGCTCACTTCCGTGACCGTGATCGCACAAAATTGTATGCTGGCGGATGCGACCGCTACCGCGGCGATCGTCCTGGGAAAAGACAAAGGAATGGCATTTATCGAATCCCTGCAGGGCGTGGAAGCTTATTTTATTTATCATGATGGAACTGAATTGCAATCAATTCACAGTTCCGGCTGGAATGCTTTTCTTCCCTGAGGAATTGACGCAAAATATTTGACTCAAATAAATTGACTCAAATAAATTGCCCCAAATTATTTGACTCAAAACAATTGACCCAAATAAATTGACTCAAATAAATTCAAAATCTCAAATACTTACTGCCCGGATTCCAAATAATCCTCAAAACTTGCGCGGATTTCCGTTTGGATGTTCAGCTTACTCTATGGACCACAAATCGTAAATTTCTTATCGTTCTTAAGGCAGGAGACCTTTATCCGGTGCCAAGGCCGGAATTCACGCTTCACGACAGATCAACCATCGGGTATTCAAGAAAGATATTTGCGCACACCATCCAGACTCCGCCGCTTTTTCTCCCGGATCGCGGAATGCGCGGAATAACCCAGAGTGATGACAAGCACCGGCTTTTTCGGGAAAGGGATATTGAGGAGCTTGCCGACCTTTCGCGTGTCAAACCATCCCAGCATGCAGGTCCCCAGTCCCTCTTCCGCCGCCTGCAGGCAAAAATGCTCCGCGCAGATCCCGGTATCGATGAGATTGAAACGGCGTTTCTTCAATGCGCCGCCGGTCAGGACCGACAGGGAGGGGATCCAGGAAAGCATCACAACCAACACCGGAGCATTCAGGGCAAAGCGGTTAAAGCGTACAAGCTCCGAAAAAGTGGCCCTCGCTACTTTTTCACGAAGCAGGGGTTCTTCAACAACAATAAATTCCCAGGGCTGGGAATTGTGTGCCGAGGGCGCCAGTCGCGCCGCTTCGAGACAACGCTCGATCTTCTCCCGTTCAACAGGCTTATCCAGATATTTACGGACGCTTTCACGGGTCTTGACAAGTTCGGAAAAATTCATAATTTCCCCTTGATCTCATATTCGTAGAGATCATTGAATTTTTTTTCGATGGCGTCACGGACTTCCCGGTAGACGAGCATGACGGCTTCTGGTCCGCCCGGGGCATGATAAGGGTCCGGAAAAGGATAATGAAGACGATGTTTGACTTCACCGCTGAAAAACGGACAGCTTTCTCTGGCGTGATCACAAACCGTGATCACATAGTCGAAGGATTCCTCCAGGTATTCGCGCACGTCATGCGGATGATGTTTGCTGATATCGATGCCTTTTTCCGCCATGACCTGCACCGCCTCAGGCGCCACCCGGTATCCGGGAGCGACACCGGCGGAATAAACTTCAAGACGCGCATCAAAATTTTTCATGAACCCATGCGCCATCTGGCTGCGGCAGGAATTGCCGGTGCAAAGGATGAGGATTTTCATAGTTTACCGGTCCTTATTTCGGGTGAATTTTTTCCGAAAAGCCAGGACCAGAAAGATCAGCCACAGCGGCCAGAGTCGTACGATCCAAAAGAAAACAACGATCATGCCGTTAAGTCCGTCGTGCAGGGATCTTAACAGGATCGATAAGAAACCGGTCGATCTTTCGGGAACGTAACCTGTCTTTATCACTTCATAGATATCGATCCGGACCTCGCTCTTCTCCACCTGAGTGCTAAGGTATTTAAGACGTGCCTCTTGCGATTCGATCTCCTCCTGCAGGCGCCGTATCTTATCTTCTACGTTGATGATATCGGATACGGTTTGCGCCTTCTGAAGCAGTTCCTGATAGCGCTCCATCGTCTGTTTTTTTGTCTTCAGGCGCGTTTCCACGTCAATGAATTGCTCCGTAACGTCCCTGGCGGAAATGTTCCGTTCTTCCAGCCGGCGTATGTTTTCACCTTTCAGCAAATCGGCGATAAAATTATCAAATTGCTTCGCCGGGATCCGGAGGACAAGATTACTGTTCAGCCGCTCGGGCTGACTGTAGCGGTGTTCATTCTGAACTTCTCCCTTGTAACGCTCCAGCAGGGCATTTATATCCGTTAAGGCCTTTTCCATATCATTGACCTCGTAACGCAGACTGGCGGAACGGATGATCTTTTGTTCTTGATTGGATTCCCGCATCATCACCTTTGCATCGGCGATGGAATACTCCGCAACAAGGCCGCCCTTTCCGGGTGGCGGGGGAACTTCCGAGGAGCGGAGGTTTTCTTGTACGGAAGTGTTCATGTCCGGACTGTCGCAGGCCGCAAACAGCATAAGAATTGCCAATAATAAACCGTAACGTTTCATTTGATGACTCCTATTTCAAACCGGTTGAACCGAATCCGCCCAAACCGCGGTCGGATTTGCTCAGCTCTTCAACTTCCAGGATATCGGGATGTTTCGGGGTCTGAAAAATAAATTGCGCGATCCGGTCGCCGGGATGAATGAAAAAATCGCTGTCGCCGAGATTCGCCAGGATCACGCCGATCTCGTTCCGGTAGCCGGCATCCACCGTGCCCGGCGCATTCAGGCAAAAAACGCCTTGTTTTAATGCCAGCCCGCTGCGGGAGCGTACCTGCAGCTCCATTTCCTCCGGCAATTCTACGGCCAGACCGGTCCGGACCAGCGCCCATTTTCCGGCGGGAATGACTTTTTCTTCAATGGATATGACATCGTATCCAGCGTCGTAAGCATGCTGTCTGGAGGGGAGCTTTGCCAGCGGCGAAAGGCGTTTAAACTTGACTTTCATGGTTTTTCCGGTCCTTATTTAATGAAGTTTTTACTTGACTTTGTTTCGATTAATCAGGAAAATCACAACTGCACTGCCGAGGTGGTGAAACTGGTAGACGCAGGGGACTCAAAATCCCCCGGGCTTCGGCCCTTGCGGGTTCGATTCCCGCCCTCGGTACAACGCTCTAAACCCTTCGCGAGAAGGGTTTTTGTATTTCAACTCAAAATCTCCCGTCCGCCGGCCGGCGGA
>JAQVTR010000019.1 GCA_028699915.1 Fidelibacterota bacterium | reverse complement strand
CAGGGTTCCGGAAAATCCCTCACCATGATCATGCTGGCCCGCAACCTTGCCCTGGATCCGGACGTGCGGGATCCCCGGATGGTCCTGGTCACGGACCGTGACGATCTTGACAAGCAGTTGGGGAATACCTTTACTGCCTGCGGCCTGCAACCCAGCCGCGCCACATCGGGGAAAAACCTGCACCGCCTGATCAGGCAGGAGCGCAAAAGCATTATCACCACCCTGATCCATAAATTCGACAAGGCGATCAGTTACAGCAAAGAGATCGATGACTCTGCGGATATTTTTGTGCTGGTGGACGAAAGTCACCGTAGTCAGTTCGGCAGTTTTTCCGCGCGCATGCGGCAGATGTTCCCGCGGGCCTGCTACCTGGGTTTTACCGGCACCCCGCTCCTGAAAAAAGAAAAGAACAATTTTATCCGTTTCGGCGGACTGATCGAACCCCATTATTCCATTTCCCAGGCTGTGGAAGACAAAGCCGTCGTTCCCCTGCTCTACGAAGGGCGCATGGTAAACATCCTTCAAAATAAAGCGGCGATCGACCTGTGGTTCGAACGGCATACCGAAGGATTGAGCCTAAAACAGCAGGCTGACCTGAAACAAAAATACGCCAAAGCCGAGATGCTGAACAAGACCGATCAGGTCGTTTACATGAACGCCTTTGATATTTCCGAACATTACCGGGCGAACTGGCAGGGAACCGGGTTTAAAGCCCAGTTGGTATCTCCCGATAAAGTGACCGCCATTAAATACCGGCAGTTTTTAAAGGAGATCGGGATGGTCTCTTCGGAAGTGCTGATCTCGTCTCCGGATACCCGCGAAGGCTATGACGAGGTCAACGCCGAATCGAAAGATATCAATGTCCGCTTCTGGAAACAGATGATGGCGCAATTCGGGAATGAGGAAGAATACAACAAACAACTGATCAATCGTTTTAAGTACGGCCCGGATCCCGAGATCATTATTGTCGTGGATAAATTGCTTACCGGCTTTGATGCGCCCCGGAACGCCGTATTATACCTCTGCAAGACCCTGCGCGAGCACGCCCTGCTGCAGGCCATCGCCCGGGTGAACCGTCTTTACGAAAACAAGGACTTCGGGTATATTGTCGATTATGCGAATGTTCTCGGAGCGCTGGATCAGGCCTTGACAATGTACAGCGAATTTGAGGGATTTGACGAGGCGGATATCGAAGGAACGATGACTTCGATCCAGGCAGAGATCGAGAAGCTGCCGGAACGCTATTCCGCGGTTTGCGATATATTCAAATCCGTGAAGAACAAAAACGATGAAGAAGAATATGAAGTCCTCTTGGCGGACGAAGCACTGCGGGAAGAATTCTATCAGCGGCTGACCGCATTGGGAAAAACCCTTGCTATCGCCCTCTCTTCCGAAAAATTTGTTATGGAAACGCCGGTCCACCTTCAACAGCGATATAAATCCGAATTGAAGAAATACCAGGCCCTTCGTGCTTCGGTCAAACTTCGCTATGCCGACGGGATTGACTACCGCGATTATGAGCCCAAGATAAAAAAACTACTGGATACCCATATCCAGGCAAACGACGTTCAACAACTGAATGAACCGGTCAATATCTTTGATGAAAACACCTTTCATCAGGTAAAAAACGAACAGGGCGTTTATACAACACTGAAAACAACGGCGGCGCGGGCAGATATGATCGCGCATGAAATGAAGCGTAGCATCACGGAAAAAATGGAAGAAGATCCGACCTTCTATGAAAAATTTTCCATCCTTATCCAACAGGCGATCGATGCCTATCGCGCCAAGCGTCTTTCGGATCTGGAATATCTGAATACGATCTCCGAAATTCGTGAACAGCTCGCGGGAAATGTCCATGATGACGCCCCGAAATTATTAGGGAACAACGCTGACGCCGTCGCTTACTTTGGAACGGTCAAAGACATATTAAAAACTTACCCCCTCAATCAGCCGGCACTGGAAACCGTATCCGCAGAGATCGCACTGAAAATTGATGAAATTCTGCTTAAACACCGAAAAGTCCAATTCTGGGATGACAAAGACGCCCAGAACCGGGCGATCAACGAGATCGATGATTATTTTTACGATGTGATCCGCAAACAAAAAGGCATTGAAATCACCTACGACGATATGGATGCCATCATTGAAAAAACATTCCGTATCGCCAAACATAGAAACCTGCAATGACAAGTGAACAACAAATATTTTCTTACGGGAAAAACATCATCCCCTATCGCCTGTTTTATTCAAGCCGGAAAACCCTGGAAATTTCCGTTTTCCCGGACGGCTCGGTAACGGTAAAAGCGCCGGTCAACGCAGACCTTGCGGCAATTGATATGAAACTCAGGAAGCGGGCGCGATGGATCGTCGGGCAGCGTGCCTATTTTGAACAATTCAATCCGCGTACCACGCCGCGCCTATTTTTAAGCGGAGAAACGCATCTGTATCTCGGGAAGCGGTTTCAATTAAAAATCGTTCCCGGTTCTCAGAACCGGGTCCGTTTAATAAACGGACGCTTTTTCGTTGAAAGTCCGGATACGTCCCAACGGCACATTCGAACACTCATGGACACATGGTACAAGGAAAAAGCACGGCACCAATTCCACTTGCGTTTCGACGCCTGCCGGAATGCGACTATTTCCGCCGATCATCCCAAACCGCGGTTACAGATCAAACGCCTGAAAAAACGCTGGGGATCATTGTCTCCCGGCGGTATTCTTACTCTGAACCTCGAATTGATCAAAGCGCCGAAGGAATGTATCGATTACGTCATTACGCATGAATTATGTCACCTGAAATATCCCCATCACGATCCGGACTTTTATCGACTATTGGAAGAACGGATCCCCGATTGGGAAAAAATTAAGCACAAGCTGGAAGTGCTTATGAGTTGAAATTACCATTAAACCTAATTTCAATTCTGTTTATTCCGCAAGATAAATTCAAATATATTTCCTCCCTAATGCGTCAACCTGCAATGAAACGATCAGAAGCCATTCTGTTAATCCCGTTATCCTGTCTAAAAATATCCCGTCAACTAAAAAAGCCCCGCTCATACGAACAGGGCTTCATTCTTCCAAGGTCTTAGGTTTTACATCAGCGACCAGGCTGCGGTCATTCCGGCCATGACAATGGCGACCATGGTCATTAGCTTGATCAGAATATTGAGGCTGGGGCCGGAGGTATCCTTGAAGGGGTCGCCGACGGTGTCGCCGACAACGGCGGCCTTGTGGGCTTCGGAGCCCTTTCCGCCGTGTGCGCCGGTCTCAATGTATTTCTTTGCGTTATCCCAGGAACCGCCCGCGTTGGCCATAAAGACAGCCAGTACAAATCCTGCGGAAAGGCCACCGGTCAGGAGTCCCATAACGCCCGGAACACCAAAAATGATGCCCACAGCAACGGGGGCGATGATGGCCAGCAGTGAGGGCAGCATCATTTCATGCTGAGCGCCTTTGGTTGAGATGGCGACACAGCGTTCGTAATCCGGCTGTGCTTCGCCGGTCAGGATGCCTTTGATCTCCCGGAATTGCCGGCGCACTTCATCCACCATGCTTGCCGCTGCGCGACCGACCGCCTTCATGGTCAGACCGCAGAATAAAAAGGCCATCATTGCGCCGGTAAACATCCCAACCAGTACTTTGGGATTCATTAAGGTCACGTCGTAATATTCCATAAAATCCGTGAGGGTGGCCGCAGAGGTCTGCACAACCCGGCTGCCGATACTCATGCTCATTTCACCCAAACGGATCAGTCCGATCTTTAGCTCTTCAATATACGACGCCAGCAGCGCCAGGGCGGTCAGCGCGGCCGAGCCGATGGCAAAGCCCTTGCCGGTGGCGGCAGTGGTGTTTCCCAGCGAGTCAAGTGCGTCGGTGCGTTCGCGGACTTCCTTACCCAAACCGCTCATTTCGGCGTTTCCGCCGGCATTGTCCGCAATGGGTCCATAGGCGTCGGTGGCCAGGGTAATGCCGAGGGTGGACAGCATGCCAACTGCAGCGATACCGATGCCGTAGAGTCCCATGGACATATTGGCAAAGTTCCATCCGGAAGCGGCAAGATAGGCAAGGATGGTGCCGACGACAATGGTCAGGACCGGGAAAGCGGTAGACATCATTCCGGTCCCGATGCCGTTGATGATCACCGTTGCGGGACCGGTTTCGGCATTGCCGGCAATGTCTTGTGTCGGCTTGTAAGCGGCCGAGGTAAAATATTCCGTTTCCTTGCCGATCAGCCAGCCGGTAAGCAGACCTACAACGATCGAGATCCAGAGTCCGGTATAGTTGTCCAGCTGCAGCAGACGGAGGACAACATAGGAAAGCACCAGGATCAGAAGAGAACTCAGGTTCACGCCGCGCCCCAGGGCGCCCAGCAAATTCTTCTGCGTTGCGCTTTCTTTGGTCCGCACGGCATAAATGCCGATAATGGAAAGCAGGGTTCCGAGCGCAGCAATGATCATTGGTGCAAAAACGGCCTTGACCTGCATATCAAAATTGTGCATAAAGGCGGCGGCGCCCAACGCTGCCGTAGCCAGGATGGAACCCGCGTAGGATTCGTATAGGTCCGCGCCCATGCCGGCAACATCACCGACGTTATCCCCTACGTTATCAGCGATAGTGGCAGGGTTGCGCGGATCGTCTTCCGGGATACCGGCTTCGACCTTGCCGACAAGGTCCGCGCCCACATCCGCCGCTTTGGTATAAATACCACCGCCCACACGGGCAAACAGGGCCTGGGTCGAAGCGCCCATGCCAAAGGTCAGCATGGTCGTGGTAATGATCATCATTTTATGTGCGGGATCACCGTCTTTAACAAATGCGTTCAGAATAATATACCAGACCGAAATATCCAGCAGTGCCAGCCCGACCACGACCAGCCCCATTACGGCGCCGGAACGGAAGGCCACCTGCAGTCCCTTGTTCAGCGAACTGCGGCAGGCATTGGCCGTACGCGCCGAAGCGTAGGTCGCCGTTTTCATGCCGAAAAAGCCGGCCAGGCCGGAGAAAAAACCGCCAGTCAGAAATGCAAAAGGGACCCAGGGGTTCTGGACTTTCAAAACATAAGCCATTAAGGCAAAGATTATCGTAAGAACGACAAAAACAATGATAACGATCTTATACTGTTGTTTCAGATAAGCCATGGCGCCTTTGCGCACATGCCGGGCAATTTCCGCCATCCGAACGGTGCCTTCGGAATGTTTCATCAATTGTTTAAAAAAGATCCATGCAAACACCAATGCCAGGATCGATGCGGCAGGAACGATCCAGAAAAACGGGTTTTGGACTCCTAACATGCTGTCTCCTTTTGTTGTATTTCAAATATACCGGGGAATAATAAGAATATCGGCGCCTTGTTTCAAGCTTTTTTGGATTTTTTGAAAGCCGTATCGATGTACGCGGGATCCGGAAGGAATTTGCTCTGTACCTTTAAAAGCCGGATGACATCGATCAGCAGATCCTTGGACCCGGTTAGGATTGTCAGGTACAGGACGGAATTCCGGGTGCTGGTCACCCCGCTCTTGATCCGTTCAACCTGATTTTTCTGATACTCGCCGATCTCGTCGAGCAACCTCAGTTGCGTACGCTTAATGGCTTCTTTCTGTTCAAAATCCTGCTCCTTAACCATAACAGCGACCGATTCAAAGATGTTCTTCAGCTTTTCATGCAGTATTTTCAGTTCTTCGTTCTGCACATCAATGGTGCCGCGGTGGTTGTTGTCGACGTGTTCGTAACAGGCCAGGATAAGATTGTCAAGACTATGGGAAAATTCACGGATATAATGCAGCATCTGCAGATAAAAATGACCGTATTCCACGGACTCTTCTTCCAGTCCCGGAAGGCGGACGGCAAAATTATTTCTGCGGTTTTTGGTTTCCAGCAGCAGCCCTTCGGCTTCGTTTTTGAGTTTTTTCAGTTCCTTGCGGTCTTCCTGGTGCAGCGCGTCAATGCTCCGGCCCAGCATCTCCGGAACCAGTTGCAGTATGTGCGTTGTATAGTTGTTGCAGATTGTAAAGATGTTTTCGTCCTCGAACTCCTTTTGTTTTTCCTGGCTCGCTTTTTCTTTTTTGTTAAAGCGAAAGAATGCCCGGGAAAAAAGAAAGACGGCAAGGGCAAAGAGGATGACGATGGCAACGATCTTTCCAAAATAGATCAGTACGGCAAAGATCATGGAAACCGTAAAGGCGATCAGCGCGGTCATAAACCAGCCGCCAATGACGGTAAATACGCCGGTAACGCGATAAACCGCGCTCTCGCGTCCCCAGGCCCGGTCCGCCAGTGTGGTTCCCATCGAAACCATAAAGGTTACATAGGTTGTGGAAAGCGGGAGTGAAAATGAGGTCGCAAGTGCGATCAGCGAGCTGGCGATCGTGAGGTTCATGGAGGCGCGGATCATATCAAAGGACTGTTCCTCCGCCGCGTTCGCGGTAACGGGCCGTGTAAAGCGCGAACTGACAAAATTCTGTACACGCTGCGGGACATAGCGTTGGAAAAATTGTGCGGCAGAAATTGCCGCCCGTACGATAGAGCGGGATATGCCCGTCGATCCGAAACGTTCTTCGCCGGCATCCTGCTTAGCCATGCTCAGTTCTGTTTTGCTGACATGCCCGGCTTTTTTTGAAGTCCAGAGCGTGATGACCATGATCAGTCCCGCCAGCAAAAGCATATAGGTTTCGGTTTTTACCTTTCCGGACATGAAGGCCATTGAAAAGGTGCCCGGATCGGCACCCGGCACAGCGGAAAAACCCTGCCAGGCCTTAAAACCCGCCAGCGGCACTCCGATAAAGTTTACCAGATCGTTTCCCGCAAAAGCAAAGGCCAACGCAAAGGTTCCAAAAAGAATGACCATGCGCGGCACGTTGGCTTTGAACAGCCAGGTCGCCACCTCAATGATCAGCGCCCAGCCCAGAAAAGACAGCCCCAGTATCAGCCAGGTATGATGCTGTATCCAGTCGCTCGCTTCTTTCGTCATAAAAGAAGCGCCGTTAACGCCCTTGATCAAAATAAAGTAGGTAATGAGCGAAATGCAAAATCCGCCCCAAAGGGCTCCGTAACGCTTCAATTTTTTTTTATATTTAAAAGTAAAAAAGAGGCGTGTAAGAAACTGCACCAGCGCCCCAACGGTAAATGCAATGATCACCGAGAGCAAGATTCCCGAAATGATGAGAAAGGCCTTGTCGGAATTGATAAAGCGGGACATCTCGGAAAGCGAGATCATTGGATCGCTTCCAATTTTGATCAGCGATACCGCCACTGCGGCTCCCAGCAATTCAAACACGATGGAAACCGTCGTCGAGGTCGGCAGTCCCAGGGAATTATAGGTGTCCAGCAAAATAATATCCGTCAGCATTACTGCAAGATAGATGATCATTACTTCCGAGAACACAAACTCCTGGGGATGAAAAATGCCCTTACGGGCAACTTCCATCATTCCGCTTGAAAAGGTAGCGCCGATAAAAACGCCAATACTGGCTATCAGCATGATGATCCAGTTCTTGGCCGCCCTTGCGCCACGGGCAGAATTGATAAAATTCACCGCATCATTGGTCACGCCAACGACCAGATCCGATGCTGCCAGAAAGAACAACATGATGACCATGACGAAGTATAATGACATTATTTCTCTCCTATCATAACACTGAATTTAATATGCGCCTTCCGCGCGACAAAACAGTTTTTTAAAAAAGTACGGAGCATCTCCGGGGATGCGTCGGATACTGTTCAAAATTCAAGGATTCAGAATCTTTCTTGTTCATCCAGCCAGGACCAGCCGAGCAGCCAGTTTACTGTGCCAAAGGCACCTTTGAAACCGGCGTTTTCAAAAAAATCATCGGCGATGACAGCATCAACATTCTGAAAAGCCGGACCGCTGACGGCAGGCAGGACCCTTACCGATGCGGTACCGGCACTTTCCCGTCCGGCGGCACCGATCGTAACGGGCGTATCGATTGCCGTCAGACCGTAATCGTCCCTGAATTGCCCGCTTTTGCAATTGTAAATGATATTGTTGGGTGAAAAATACAGGTAATCCGGGCTTGTTCCCGGGCTCCCTGAAACCAAAGCCAGGGTCGGATCATCCGTAATTCTGATACCGTGCTCTTTTCCGTCAACCATGATCATATTCCTGAAGTCTCCTCCGGATCCTTCACGCATGCGGATCATCTGGTCATTGTCGGCAACAACGGAACTCCCGCCGGAACCGATCAGCGTGACGTTGGAAAATTTCGGATGAGAGCGGGGCTGTTTGTCCATATCGGATCCGTCGTTATCCATTTCAAAGGCCCGGTTCCCGTCCTCATCTCCCATCAGGACAAAAAGGTATTGTCCCCGGCCCTGATATCCGAGGTCGGTATCAAAGGCGTCGTCGCCGGCAAACAGGACGGAACAATATTTCAGATCGACGGTGCCGCCGAACATCTCAAATCCGTCATCGAGATTGAAGGCGACCTCGCAGTATTCAACGGTCGTTCCGCGGCCGACCCCGGCTAATGTGATCCCGTTTATCTCATTATCCTGACCGATCGAACGGCCGCCGTACCATACCCGTACATAGTTGAGAACACCGCTGTTGTCATCGGGGTTCGTGCCGCCGTAAGGAACACCGACAAGCCCTTCGACAAAAGCCTGTCCCCCGCTTTTATTGATAGGCGCTTTGCCCAGGATGATCAGGCCGCCCCAGGATCCGCGGTCCTTCAGGTCATCCGGAAGATTTGATGTAAAAGTAATGGGAGCCGTTGCCGTCCCCTCAGCCATGATCACGGCACCCCGCTTAATGACCAGACAGGGCGCCAGGCCTTCACCGTCATCGGGAAGGGATTCGATGGTGGTTCCGGGTTCTATCGTCAGCGTCACACCGGAATCCACAAAGGTCTGGCCGGCCAGCAAAACGGCATCATCCGCATGCAGGGTCATGTCGCTGCCGATGTTCCCGTCCAGGACCACATCATAACCGGGGTAGCTCGTGCCGCCGTTGTTGCCGCCTCCCTCAAACAGATCGCATCCGCTTAATGTCAGAAGCAGCGCCAGCATGGCAATGCTAAGAAAGTATGCAGTTTTCATTTTTTCTCCTTTTTCTTTTGCGTTCATTTATTTAAAACACATACTGTATGCTTGCACTGTAGCCGATCCCCGGCCGGTAGGCGCGGGTGGCATAAAAAGTATTCTCCGCATCGAGGATTCCGAAACGAACCGCAGCGTTCAGCAGGTTGTTCGCTTTGATGCTGAAGCGGATGTTCCGGACCTTTTTGCTCAGGGTCAGATTCAGTGAATGAAACGGCAGTTCATATTCATTCGGAATGGACCCGCTCCCCAACGCCGACAGGCGTTTGCTGAAAGTATTGTAGGCAAGGGCCGCGTTCCACCCCTTGATACCGGTATACGACAAGGCGGCGTTGGCCATAATATTCGACTGTCCCTGAAGAGGGCGCTTCAGTGTGGTGGAATTATTCCGGATCCGTACGCCGTTGAACAAAGTGATCATCTCATCCGCACGGACTTCCGATAAACTGAGGGTCGTGTTGAACATCGCCATCAGACGGCCTTTTTCCGGATCGATCAATCCCAGATCATTGCGGAGATCGATCTCAATGCCTTGCGTGCCGGCGCTGATGGCATTCTGATAGGTCAGGTAAGACTCATCCGCGGTTTCGATCTGAGAGATCTCGATCGGGTTGATGAAATCCTTGAAAAATACACCGATCGCCAGCAATTCTCCGGCGCCGTGATGCCACTCGTATCGAATGTCGTAGTTGTAAATATCGGTAGTCTTCAAAAAAGGATAACCGACCACGGCACTCCCTCCGTAAAATTGCTGGAATTCAAAGGGGGCGATCTCTCGGAACTCGGCGCGGGCAACGGTCTTGCTGTAAGTAAGCCGTAATTTCATTGATGGGACAATCTCATACTGGAGATTGAGACTGGGAAGGATCTCGTGCTCGCTGATATTGGCTTCTACGGGGCTGCGGCTGTCATCGATAAGCGGACTTGAATACTGCTGGCCGGTAACCGGATTATAGGGGATCAGTTCCATGTCGTAGTATTCATAGCGGAAGCCGCCGATAAAACGGAATTTGTTCAGGGATTCCAGCCGGTTGAAACCCAGCGGAACATCCGCCATCACATAAACAGCAGTAATGAACTCATTGGCCCAATAGGCATTGCGGGAAGCCACGTCCGTCGATTCCAGCAGGATCAGCCCCGCTTCATTGGCAGATGAAACGAAGTTGGAATCGCTGAAAACGGCGCCGAAGTCATTCCCTTCAACGCGTACCAGAGTGGCAGGCCAGGCCCCGTCCGAATATTCATGATAAAAATTCCGCTTTTTAAAATTCCGGTCTTTATACTGTATCCTGCCGCCGAGCTTCACTGTGTAAAGTTCGTTGAACCCGTCATGAAGGGATGTTTTGTAATTAAGATCCGCATTCGCGTTCCTGTCGAAACCATCCGTAAAATACCGCTGACCCGCTTTGGCACTGGAACGTGCGATCTCATAATAATCTCCCGATGAGATATATTTATAATTGTGGCTTTTGACATCCGGTTCGTTTAAAAAGGATATTCCGGCATTTGCGGCCCATTCCAGCCGGCTGTTGAGGACGTCTTCAAAGGCGTGATCTCCCGTCAGAGTGCCGTTCAGAATACTTTTTTCTACAAAGTATTCTTTGATAAAGATCCCATCCTCATCCAGGTTGGGTGTGCGGCCCTGACCAAAGCTAAGGGATGATTCCGAATTATGGGTGTACAGGCCGTACAATTTGAGTTTGTGTCTGTTTTTCAGTTTGAAACCCGTCGAGCCGCTCAGGCTCATGTTGGTGGTGTACGCGCTTTTTTTATTGTTAATATCCGTACGGGATATCATGTCCGAATCGGATACGGCATATCGCCGGTAGATTTCATCTTTATAACCGTATCCGTTCGAAAAATTCAGATTGGTATAGAACCCGTACTCAAAATCATCCGACACGACATATCGATTTCCGTAATTCAGACCCAGGCTGAGCGGCTGGCCGATCCCGGCGGGCCGTATCGTAAAATCCGTCCGGAAACTTTGCCCGTAATTGCCCAGCTGTGCCTTCCAGTCACTGTAGGAATATCCGGGGAGCGGAGACCATTCGCTTAGCATATTGTCCGGAGGGATCGCAGCGGGTAGTGCGCGGGTCCCGTCATCAAACCCGAAATAATCCGTACCGCTTTTCGTTCCGGTCATATAGTCCGCATTTAATAAACTCGTTTTCCCGCTTAATCCGAATTTTGCATTTAATATTCGGGTGTCGGGATAGGCTTTTGTTCTGATATTGACGGCCCCGCCGGCAAAAACACCCGGCAGGTCCGGCGTATAAGTCTTGTAGGCGGTAATGCTCTCTAAAATGCCGGCAGTGAACAAGTCCAGCGGAACGCTCTTTTTTTCGGGTTCGGGACTTGGGACCGGAACACCGTTCATCGAGGTAGATACGTAACGGTCGCTTAAACCGCGGACGGAGACATACTTGCCGTCCTGAACGGAAACACCCGTAATGCGCCGGACTGCATCGGCGGCATTAGCGTCACCGGAGCGGGACATCTGATCGGCGGATACGCCGTCCTGGATCTTGTCGCTGCGTTGCTGTTCTGCCAGAATAAAAACATCGCTGTGTGCGCCGGCTTTCGCCTGCACCAGCACTTCATTCAGATTCATTACGATGGAGGATAAGGCAATATTCACATGGCTCTGATCATGGGTGACAACGGCGACATTTTGAACTTCGCGTGTCTCATAACCGACATAGCTTACCAGCAGATCACAGACGCCTGCCTGCAGACCGGAAATAAAATAATATCCGTCCAGGTCCGTAGCTGCGCCAAAAGATGTTCCTTTAACGATTACGTTCGCTCCGATCAGGGCTTCTCCCGTTTTTTGATCGATCACATATCCGCTGATCTTCCCTGTTTTTCCCTCCGCATACAAAAATGCCGTCAGAACGATGACGGCAATAAAAATACGAAGCGTGCAAATGAAAGCACGCCTGTGTAAATGTTTACAAGCAGAATCTTCTCTTGTTATTTCTCTGTTTTTTCGCATAGTATTCTCTCCTTCTGTCCTGTCGCTTTTCTTCCCGTATATGAAAATGCCGTTATCAAATAACGGCATTAACAATCAAATATAAATATCGACGATAAACATAAAATCGCCGGCAGAATATGCTTCCGGCACCTTTTCTTTCGTTTGCCCCGGGAAAAACTTCTTCTGTATACGGCACTGTCCATCATATTTCTCATTCCGCAGTTTTTGTAAAATCTGGCGGAATTTAGTGATGATTTTCGGAAAAACAATAACTTTTTAAAAAATATTTGCGGAGGGAATCTCTTATTCAAACAGAGACAGGTCCATCTGTTCGTTCTTTGTGTTTTTGCCGGTGCTTCCCGGGACCCGGTCATGCGGGATAAATTTGCTTTGCACTTTTAGCAGGCGCACAAGATGCGCCAGAAGATCACGTATACCAAAAAGCAGGGTCATGTACAGCAGCGTATTGCGCGTGTTGATCCTGCCGTCTTTAACTCTCTTTACCTGACGGCTCTGAAAAATACCGATCTGTTTCAGGAGTTTTTCCTGACGCCGTTTAATGCTCTCTTTGCTGCTGAAGTCACGACTGCTTACCGTCGCTGACACCTCGCAAAAGATCCGTTCGAGTCCCCCATGTAACTCCAGCAGTTCCCCGTATTGTTCTTCGATTACAGCCCGGTGATTGTTCAGAATATAATCATGACTCCCCCGGACAATATATTCAATGCTGTGCGAAAATTCCCGGATATAGTGCAGCATCTGCAGATAGAGCTGTCCGTAATTCAGTGACGCTTCATCCAGATTTCGCAGACAAACCGTAAAATTATTTTTTCTTTCTTTCGTATCGGTCAGCAGATCATCGACTTCCGTCAACAGCTGTTTGATGCTTTTACGGTCTTCACGGTAAATCGCTTCGATCGTTTGCTTCAGCAAATCCGGTATATACCCCAGGATCTTGCAGGTATGCGTATTGCACTGTGCAAAAATATCGCTGTCTTCCTTTTTGCCGGCGCTGCGTTGCTGTTCTTTATGATGGTGACGGAAGGTCCGGTAAAGAATAAAAACGGCAAGCGCAAACAACAGGATAACGGACAATAATCCGCCCAAATCGATCAGCAGGGCAAAGATCATTGAAACTATTAAAGCAATAAAAGCGGTCAGAAACCAGCCGCCGATGACGGTAAATACGCCGGCCACGCGATAAACGGCACTTTCGCGGCCCCAGGCGCGGTCCGCCAGTGTGGTTCCCATCGAAACCATAAAAGTCACATAGGTGGTGGATAAGGGCAATTCAAAAGATGTGCCAAGCGCGATCAGGCAGCTGGCGATCGTCAAATTCATCGATGCCCTTATCAGATCAAAGCTCTGTGTTTCCTGTTCCGTTCCCGGAAGTGCATGGGCAAAGCGCCGGTTGAAAAACATCCGGGTTCTTTCCGGGATATGCTTTTGGAAGAATGCGCTTACGGCAATCATGGAATAAACGATAGCCCGCGATATACCGGTTGAGGCAAAGCGTTCTTCACCGATATCCTGCCGGGCAATACTTAATTCCGTTTGACTGACATGCCGTGATTTTTTTGAAAACCATAATGTCAGGATCATTACGGAACCCGCGATCAGTAGAAGGTAGGTTTCGGTATGGATGCTGCCGGACATGAATTGCATGGGGAAGTTTTGGGGGTCCGCACCCGGAACGGCTGCAAAAACCCGGAATGCGTGATAGCCGGCAAGGGGAACGCCGATAAAGTTTACCAGATCGTTACCGGCAAAGGCAAACGCCAGAGAAAAGGTACCGATCAAAATAATCAGGCGCGGGATGTTGATCTTAAAGATCCAGCGGAAAAACTGGATCAGCAGTGTCCATCCGATAAAGGACAGCAGTAATATCTCCCCCGTGTTCCGGGCGATGGCGGCCTTCAGCGATTCGGTCATAAAGGAAGCGCCGTCCGCACCCTTGATCAGAATAAAGTAGGTAATAAGGGAAATGCAAAGGCCACCCCACACGGATCCGAAGCGGGACAGCTGCCTGTCAAACTGAAAGGTAAAAAGCAGCCGGGTTAAAAATTGGATCAGGCTTCCCGCCAGAAAAGCGATCAGCACCGATAAAAGAATACCCGCAATGATAGCCAGCGCCTTGTCGGAGTTGATATACAGTGAAAGCAGATTGATCGTCGTTTCGCCGGGACTGCGTATCACTTTCAGGAGCGCGACCGCCAAAGCGGCTCCCAGAAGCGAAAAAACGATCGAAACGGTTGTGGAAGTTGGCAAAGCAAGCGTGTTGTAGGCATCCAGGAGGATAACGTTCGTCAGCATTACCGCCATATAGATGATCATGATCTCTGCAAATCCGAATTGTTCGGGATGAAAGATCCCTTTCCGCGCGACTTCCATCATTCCGCTGGAAAAGGTGGTGCCGATCAAAACGCCAAGACTGGCTATGAGAAGAATGATCCAATTCTTTGCGGCTCTGGCGCCGCGCGCGGAATTCAAAAAATTGACGGCATCGTTGGTAACGCCTACGACCAGTCCGGCCACGGCAAGAAGAAACAGAATAATAACCATGATGAGATATGGCGCCATTTTTCCCTGAATTTATTCAGGTAAATTTAACTACCGGAAAGAAAGCATCAAATATTTTCTTTCATCACGATAAAATAAATTGTTTTTCACTCCTGTCCCGGAATGCTGTTCCTCAAAAAAAAGACATAAAAAAAAGAGCCGCAAAAGCGGCCCCGGGATGCTGTTTTATAACAATATCAGATGTCCAGTTTATAACCGACTCCGCGAACATTCTTGACCAGAGAGGCATACTTGCCAAGTTTTTCGCGCAAATGCTTAATGTGCACATCCACGGTGTGGTCCACTACGATCTTTTCATTTCCCCAAAGATTGTAAAGAATCTCTTCGCGTTTGAGCACATTGCCTTCTTTTTCCGCAAGCATCTTCAGGATCCGGTATTCCGTCGGCGTGAGCGACACGATTTCATCTTCAACCCGAACTTCGTAACGGTCGATATCGATCACGATCTTGTTTTCGATATTGATCTCGTTCTTTGGGTTTGAGGGCTGACTGCTCTGGCGTCGCAATAATTTTTTTACCCGAACGGTAAGTTCCTTGGGTGAAAATGGTTTTTTGACATAATCATCGGCACCCAATTCCAGTCCCAGAATGGTATCGGATTCATCAACTCTTCCCGAAAGGATCACAATGGACATCATGTCGTATTTCTGTTCGCGGCGGAGTTGTTTGCAAAGGTCCATACCGTCCATATCCGGCAGCATCAGGTCCAGGATGGTTACATCCGGGATCGTCTTTTCAATAAATGTAAGATATTCCTGCGCCGTGGTAAATGTCGCAACCCTGAAACCGAATTTCTTCAGATGGATGCTTGTCAGCTCAAGAATACTTTTTTCATCGTCAACAACAGCAATTAATTCGTTCATATTGGTTCCCGCTTACTTTAATCTTTATAATATAAATAACAATTTTTCAAATAAAAACACTTTTCAGAGCAATTCGGCAATGGACAGGATGTCCGCTTTGGAAAAGGGGTCAAGCGGCTGATGCTTTTCCAGGGCTTTTTCTATTTCCACGGCAATTTCAGGGAAAAGGATCTTGCCTTTCAGGAAGCGGTAAACGGCTTTTTCATTGGCGACATTTAAAAGAGCAGGATAGGTTCTGCCCGCTTCGAGGGCTTCCCGACTGATACGCAATGCGGGAAAACGCCGGATATCGGGTTCTTCGAAATGCAATTCGCCCGTCATGGCCAGATTCAGGCGCGGCCATGCGGCAGAAAAACGCAAGGGATACGTGAGGGCATATTGTATGGGGATCTTCATGTCCGGAACTCCGAGCTGTGCCTTCACGGACCCGTCGCGGAACTGAACCATACTGTGAATGACGGATTCGGGGTGGATCAGGATCTCGATGCGTTCACTTTCGATATGGAAAAGGTGACGCGCTTCGATCAGCTCCAGTCCCTTATTGAACATGGTTGCGGAATCGACCGTGATCTTGGCGCCCATGCTCCAGTTGGGATGGCGCAGCGCCTCCTCAGGAGTAATGCTCTCGAATTTTTCAAGATCACGATGCAAAAAAGGGCCACCGGATGCCGTTAGGATCAATTTCTCCACATCTTCGCGCCTTTCACCGGCAAGGCATTGCCAGATGGCGGAATGTTCGCTGTCGACCGGCAGAATGCGGGATGCGTTCTGTTCACAAAGCCGCCCGATCAGTTCGCCGGCCATGACCAGGCTCTCCTTGTTGCTGAGCGCAATATCGCGCCCGGCTTCGGCAGCGGCAATGGTTGCCGGCAAACCGGCGGTACCGGAAATCGCGTTCAGGACCAGGTCTGCGGCGCTGTCACGGACCATTTCTTCAATGGCTTTCGCTCCCGCCATGCAGCTTATCCCGCTCTTTGAAAGACCTTCGCGCAAACGCGGGTATTTGCTCTCATCCGCGATCACGACACTGTCCGGCCGGTATTTTTTTGCCTGTTCAATAAGGAGTTTCACCTGCGTATTGGCCGTTAAATACGCGATTTGAAAATCTTCGGGGTGCGCATCCGCGATTTTCAGTGTGTTTTTTCCGATAGAACCGGTCGATCCCAGCAAGCCGATCTTTTTCATTCCTTTATTCCGTTTTTAAGGTCCAGGACAATCCGGCAACGAAGACTCCGCTGCCCGCCGTGAATATCATATTTCCGTAACTGCTGTAGAAAGCAATTTTCGGGGCCAGTCCGTAAACGCGTTCATCGCTGAGCGGAAATACCGCCGCATCCCTGATCTGATGGTGCTGAACATTCATATCCAGGCCCGCGGCAAGCCGGAAAAGCCCGAATTCGATCCCGAACATCAGCGTTCCGGCCACACTGAGGTTCTCGAAATAGCGAGAACGGTAATGCCGCACTGCGGTACCAAAATTGTAAAACCAGGGGCCTTCGGCTTTCAGCAGATCTGCGGTGCCGACCCCCAGCTGCATAAAAAAGAGGGGCAGGGCATATTGCGGATCTTGTGCGGCGGCCAGCGCCCCATGAAAATAATAGCGCCCTCCGAAAGGAACGTTCATATTCAGATACGGAAATACGGCGCCCTTGCTTGACACAGAAAGGCCGGGACTGATGCCTGCCGATTCTGTCGGCATGGGCTGCCCCAATAGATCAATACTGCGGAGAAATTGCCGGCCATCCTGTGCCGGACTTAGCCCTGCTATCAGAAAGAGCAATAAAACGATACGGAAAAAGCTTTTCATACCGCCCCTGAATAAAAAAACCGGCATTCACGCATACGGGCATGATTGCCGGTTAAAATTGCTGGCATGCTTATTGAGATTTTTTAAGTTCTTCCAGAACGGTTGCGGTCAGATTATGCTCTTCGGCAGCATATACGATGGTCCCTTTGGAAGCATCAAATATGTAGGCGTACCCTTTTTGTTCGCCGATCTTTTTCAGTGTTTCGTTGATCTTCTCCAGTACGGGCCCCAGATATTCTTCTTCTTTGGCATAAATTTCACCGTCCTGTCCGAATTTTTCGATCTGATACTGCTGAAGCTGACGTTCTTTATCCAAAATTTCTTTTTGTTTTTGGCTTTTCCAGGCATCCGAACTGACGAGCTTGCGCTTTTCGTAATCTTCAATCAGTTTCTGATAATCCCCCTGCATTTCTTTATAGACAATTTGAAGTTCCTGCGCTTCCGCTTCCAGCTTTTTCATGGCGTCGATCGCTTCCTGATACTCGAGCATGATCTGCTCGGAATAAACAAATCCGACCTTAAAGACATCTGCGGCAAAGACCAGGCTCAGGGCCAGCGTTAGCAAGACAAGTATTTTTTTTCCGTTTTTCACGCTTTATACTCCTTTTAATATTTTTTACAGTGGCATACCGAACACAAAATGCGTTTCCCATCCAGGGGATTTATAGGTGACTTTTCCACTGCTGTTGTAGTAGTACAGTTCGTCAAATCCATAGCCGAAATCAACGCCCAGCATTCCCATCATGGGCATATAAACCCGGGCGCCCACACCAAGGGAGCGCGCCATTTCGGGGATCTTGATCTCTTTCAGGTCGTTCCAGATACGTCCCGCTTCGGCAAAGGCCAGAACGTACAGGGTCGGATTCGGAGACAGAAGGAATCGCAGTTCGCAGGAATATTTCAATAGGGTGTTGCCGCTTTCGTAGGAAGACATCGGCGGACGGATGCTGCCGTCGGCATACCCTCGCAACGGTGTAATATAACTGATTGCATTTGCACCGCCAAGATGAAAAAGCTCATCATAGGGGATCACGCCATAGCGCCCAAAGGGGATCACGACCCCAAAATCAAAATTTTGATAGAAGACCAGTTTTTCAACAATGGATGTAAAGGTCTCAAAGGTAACCTGGGTCTTAACGAATTCTTCTTTCCCGCCGAAAATTCCGCCGGAAAGCTGGGAGTTCCACACCATTTTGGACCCCAAGGTCGGGAATTCCGGTTTATCACGGCTGTCGCGGGTAATGATCTGTGTCAGGCTGTTTCCCCACAGTTCGGTGATCCCTGAGGGATTGTATTGGATAAAATAATCCTGATTGCGTACGTTATAATAATTCTTGTAAGCAAAGGTCAGCCCCCAGCTGCCACGGAAATAGCTGTCCGGCCAGCGGAAACGCCGTCCAAAACTCCCCGTCGCACCCAGAATTCTGCGATCGTAGGGTTCGTAATAATAGGAACGTTCCGTCATTTCACGCTGCGAAAAATACAGATTTACGCCGACGGTATTGGGACGCCCGAACAACCAGGGCTCGGTAAAGCCAAGACTGACATAGTCGGTTCCGGCGCTTTTCTGATAGCTGATGGACAAGCGCTGGCCGCGGCCGGCCAGATTATTGATCTCAATTCCCACGCTGCCGGTCAATCCGTCGTACTCGCTGTAACCGATGGAGGCGTTGGCCTGATCGCTGGATTTTTCCTCGACCCGGACCTCAAGGTCAATGGTTTCATCATCAACGGGAACGATATCGGGCACCACATCGGCAAAGTAGTTCAGCATAAAGATCTCGCGTTGGGAACGAATGAGTTTTTCACGGTTGAACACATCGCCGGGCATCAGCTTCATTTCGCGCCGGATCACATATTCGCGGGTCCTGGAATTGCCGGCAAACTGAATGCGCCGCACCTTTACTTTATGGTTTTCCTGCACGCGGATCAGTACATCCAGGGAATCTTTCCCCACCGGGGTGATCTCCGGCGTCACCTGTGCGTACAGATAACCGGTATCCATATACAGGCTGCGGATCTTGGCGTCCACGGCCATTTCAAAATACTTTTCCTTAAAGACCTCCCCCTTCCGGATGCCGGCGAGCTCCAGATTCCTTAAAAAGAAATCCTGCGGATATACCTGCGGGCCTTCTACCTTAACGTTGCGATAGGCATAAAGCGGGCCTTCGTCTATGTAAATATGCAGAACCATTTTCCGGTTGAGGGAATCCAGGGCAGTCTCTTCCCGGACTACGCGCGCATCGCGGTATCCGTGATCGCGGTAAAACTGCAGAAGCTTGTTTTTGTCGTCAAGAAATTTGTCCGGGTCAAACTTGGCGCTCCGGAAAAAAGTGTACCAGTCGCGCTGCTTGGTGTCTTTCATCTGCCAGCGCAAGCGCCATGGCTTGAACAATTCTTCATTCGTGTGAAAGAGGATCTCATCAATAAAGACCCGCTGATTCTCCTCGATGATAAAGGTAATATTTACCCGGTCTTCAACATCCGTTGCCGCTTCGGCGATAACGTCGATAAAGACGTTGTAAAATCCGGCGTCCCGGTATTTTTTTTCAATATCAAGTTTGGCCTTGTTGATCAAATGCGGACTGAAGACCTGGCCGCGGATGAGTGAAATTTCTTCGAGCAGTTTATCGCTTTTATACTTTTTATTGCCTTCGAACAGAACATCATGGATACGGGGGTATTCGGTAACTTGAATAATAAAATGTATCCCGGCCTTGGTCTCGTCTGCGGCAAACACATTAATATCGCTGAACATACGCAGATTGTAGAGTTTCTTGATGCCGTTCTGAATTTCATTGGAAGTGACCTCGCTTCCTTCGATGAGTCCCATGGACATTTGAATAATGCGTTCGGAAGCGGTCTTGTTGCCCATAACGGTCACACTGGCAACCCGCAGTTTCTGTTGCTGGGCAAGGAGCGTTCCGTTAAGGGTTAGGACAAGAAGCAGACAGAGAAATAAGCGTTGAATGTGTTTCATACTTTATGGGGTTACCTGTTCACTGGTTTTTCCGAAACGCCGTTCCCGTTTTGTGTAATCCAGCAGCGCGCGATAGTATTCCTGCCGGTGGAAATCCGGCCATAGCTCCTTTGCAAAAAAGAATTCGGCGTAGGCGGACTGCCACAAGAGATAGTTGCTGATCCGGAATTCTCCGCTGGTCCGTATGACCAGATCCGGATCGGGGATACCGGCGGTATCGAGGCGGGACTCAAAAAGCGTTTCGTCGATCTGTCCCGGATCTGTGATCCCTTTGCGGCTGTCCTCTGCGAGTGAGCGGACGGCCCTCAGGATTTCGTCGCGGCTGCTGTAGCTCAGCGCAACGATCAGGGTCAAGAGCGTGTTATCGCGAGTGAGCGCTTCACCGTTTTCCAGGATCTTCCTGGCCTCTGCGGGTAAATCGTTCTTGTCTCCTATGATCCGCAGGCAGACATTGTTCCGGTGTAATTCGTTTATTTCTTTTCTTGCCGTCGCGTTAAGGAGTGACATAATGGTGCCGACTTCATCGGAAGGGCGGCTCCAGTTTTGCTTTGAGAACGCATAGATGGTCAGATAGCGAATACCGGCCTCCGCAGATGCGGTAACGATCTCCTTGACATTCTTGACGCCCTCGTTATGCCCCATTGTGCGCGGAAGTCCGCGTTTCTTTGCCCAACGACCGTTTCCGTCCAGGATGATCGCCACATGCCGGGGCTTATTTGCACATTGCTTGATCTCTTCCGCCTTGATTTCCATGAGCCACCTTATCTTCATTGTATTAGCCTGTTAAAATAACTTTTAACTTAATGAAAGTCAAGCAACTTGACTCAAGTTTTTACTTGTTCCCCCTTTGAGAAATTTATTGTACATTTGTTTTATGGAAACAAAACCTGAGATCCTGGCGCCTGCCGGCGATATGGACAAGCTTAAAATCGCGCTTGCCTACGGAGCGGATGCGGTATATGCGGGCATTCCGAAGTTTTCCCTGCGCACCCGGGAAACCGCATTTACGGCAGAAAGCATCCGGAACGGCATTGATTATGTCCACCGGCATGGTAAAAACATTTATCTGACCCTGAACATCTTTCCTCACAACCTGAAGGTGGATGCGTTCCTGAAAGAACTGGATGCCGTGGTGCCGCTGCAACCCGATGCGCTGATCATGGCCGATCCCGGAATGATCGCCGCTGCGCTGAAACGCTACCCGGACATGCCGCTTCATTTGTCCACCCAGGCAAATACCGTTAACTGGGCAACAGCAGCTTTCTGGCGGGATCTGGGGGTACGGCGCATTATTTTGAGCCGCGAGCTGAGTCTGGAAGAGATCGCCGAAATACACGATAAGGTGCCGGATATCGAACTCGAAGCCTTTGTACACGGCGCCATCTGCATCGCTTACTCCGGCCGCTGCCTGATCTCGAACTATCTGCATTTCCGCGACGCGAATCAGGGCACCTGCACCAACAGCTGCCGCTGGGAATACCGCCTGGCCTATGAACGCGGTTCCCTGCTGGATGTGGAAGCCCGCCAGCATCCCGCCGAACCGCTGCCCGCGCCTGCCCGGGGATTGGTTTTGCACGAATCCGAACGGCCCGGCGAGGCGTTTCCGGTATCCGAGGATATCCAGGGCACTTATCTGATGAATTCAAAAGACCTCTGCGCCATCGAGCTGCTTCCGGAACTGATCCACAGCGGTGTCTGCAGCATGAAGATCGAAGGCCGCACAAAATCGGCGTATTATACCGCTGTCACAGCCCGGGCTTACCGCCGGGCGCTGGACGCCCATCTTGCCGGACGCCCCTTTGACCCGGAAGATCTGCGCGAACTGATGCGTCTGAGCAACCGCACCTATACAACCGGTTTTTATACGCGCAATCCGCGCCAGTACGGTGAGAATTTCCGTGACGGCCTTTCCGAAGGTGTCGGTGAAGCGGTTGCCGGCAGGATCCTTCACTATGATCCCCAAAGCGGTCTGGCCGTTTTGGAGGTCAAAAACCGATTTTCCCGCGGCGAAAAAATGACCCTGATCAGCCCCGGGGGGAACCTGGACATAATCGTGGACCATATTGAAGACGAGAAAGGCCTCGCAGTGGAATGTGCGCACGGCGGTGGCAAAAACGTCCGCATTCCACTGCCTTCGGACCCCGGCGATTTTGCTTTTATTCGAAAACGGGCTTGATCATCCCGGCTTCCGCGCAACGGGTATCTTCTTTTAAAATGAAGATCCCGCTGTACAATGCGAAAAAATTGCGACAACGATAAAGGATCCCCCGTTTGAGGGATCCTTTATCTTCATAAGGGGATCGTATTTTTATCTACTCATAACGCAATGCTTCGATCGGATCCAGCCTGGCGGCTTTATAGGCCGGATAGGACCCGAAAACGACGGCGATCACCGAACACACTACAAAACCGATTATTGCCCAGTCCCAGGGAAAGACCACCTTGGTTTTCATGACAAATGCGAGAATGTTTCCCGTAATAATGCCCAGGATAATCCCGGCTATGCCGCCCATTTCGGTCAGGATCAGAGCTTCCAGCATGAATTGTGAAAGTATGTCGCGGCTTTTGGCTCCCAGGCTTTTACGCACCCCGATTTCGCGCGTACGCTCCGAAACCGTAACCAGCATGATGTTCATAATGCCGATCCCGGAGGCCAGCAGTGCAATCGAACTGATGATGATGGCCGCCAGTTTAATGGCCGCTGTCATTTTATTGAAATTATCGATCAGTGAAGCGTTTGTCCAGATTTCAAAATCATTCTCGGCGCCAAAAGGAACGCCGCGAATGAGCCGCAATTCGTTGATCACCTCCTGCATCCCTTCTTCGAACTGATCCGGATCAACAACGGTAAAGCAGTAATTCAGGCTGGTAAAACTGGCTTGCCCGTAGTATTTGAAATAGGTTGTGAGCGGAATATAAGTGCGGTTATCCTGAGATTCTCCGAAGCGCTGCCCCTTGCGTTCCGAGATCCCGATCACGCGGTAGCGGATACCGTCGATCTTGACATCTTCGCCAAGAGGGTCCCGGTCCGGGAAAAGGACATCCACCACATCATAACCCAGTACGATCACGTGCGCGGCATTCGTTTCGTCGACCTGAGCGATCATGCGGCCCCGGTCGATCTTGAGATTGTTGGTAAATTCCCAGTTGTGCGTGACGCCGGCAACTATAATATTGGGCTTGGTTTCCCTGTCGTCATATTGCAGGCGTTTCCCGTAATTCCAGTCTTCAGCCGTTGCATAATCAACGATCTTGAGTTTTGTCAACAACCGCTTGAATTCCCGGTAGTCGAGATTCTTGCGATTATGGTAGCGCCAGCGGTCGTTGCCCATTTGTATAACAGGATATTTTTGGACCTGAAAAGTACCGGCACCCAGACCGGTCATGTTTTCTTCGACGGTTTTCTGCAAAATATTAATGGCGGTCATGACGCCAATGATGGAAAAAATGCCGATCACGACCCCAAGCAAAGTCAGAAAAGAACGCAGGCGGTTTTGCCGGATGGAATCCCGCGCAGACTGATATATTTCCTTAAAATCCACAGTTCCTCCTATTCGTAGCGCATGGCTTCAATGGGATCCTGGCGGGAAGCCTGACTTGCGGGAACAATGCCGGATACAAGCCCTACCGCAACGGAGACCAGCAAGGCGATCAGCACCAGTTCCAGCGAAAGGCTGGCGACAAAGAATTTCTTAACGACACCGACCAGCAGGATTGTCAGCAAAAGTCCGATGGCACCGCCGATCACGGCAATAATGACGGCCTCCAGCAAAAATTGCATCATAATAACCCAGCGCTTTGCTCCCAGCGCTTTGCGTATCCCGATTTCCCGTGTGCGTTCCTTGACGCTGACAAACATGATATTCATAATGCCGATCCCGCCGACCAGTAGCGACAACGCCGCAATGCCGATCCCGACAAATCCGATGGCCGATTTGATACGGTCAAGCTCATCTTCCATCGCCTCCTGCTGGTTGATGGCAAAGTTGTCCGGATCCATTGGCCGCAATCCGCGCAGTCCCCGGGTAATATAACGAACTTCATCCAGCGCGTAAGCCGGGTCTGCGCCGTCTCTGATCTTCAGCGAAACCGACAGCCACCAACTGCGTCCGAATACCGCTTTGCCGGTCTGAAACGGGATTACGCCCATATTGTCAACGCTGAACATACCGAACACTTTTCCCTGTTCTGCAAAAACACCGATAATTTTAAAGTTCAGACCGTTGACCTTGACATACTGACCGACCGGATCCTCAATATTAGGAAAAAGCAGACGGCGCACTTCGGAACCGATCACAATGACCCGCGAAGCGTGTTCGTCTTCGAGCTGCGTAAAATAGCGCCCCGTTTCTATCCGGGCGGCGTCGATGTAGGCGGACTGCCAGCCCGCGCACTTCAGGTCTACGCCTTCGCTTGATTTTTCCTTATAGGACAGTGTCACTCTGCGGCTGGCCTCTACGCTGGCATAAGAAATGGTCGGGGCCCGTTCCAGGATCTTGTCCGCGTATTCCTCTTCAATGCGGGGCCGGTTCCTGAACTCCCACCATTCCGTATTTCCCATGAACCAGGGGAATTGTTGCAGATAAAGCACGTTCTTGCCGAACATGCCCAGCGTTTCATTAAAGACATTGTCAATACCGTTAATGGCGGTTCCCATCAGGCTTACCGACAAAATTCCGATAATAATGCCCAGCATGGTCAGAAAAGCGCGGCCTTTGTTCTGAAATACCGCTTTAAAGCTGATGATGAAACTTTCATACAATTGGTTGAACATGGCTTACTTCTTTTTGTTGTCTTCGCTGATCTTTCCGTCAAGCATGTGGATCACGCGCTGTGCGCGGACCGCAATATCCGCCTCGTGGGTCACCAGAATAATGGTGTTCCCCTGTTCGTGCAGTTCACCGATCAGATCCATAATATCCTGGCTGGTCTTGCTGTCCAGATTTCCGGTGGGTTCATCCGCCAAAATGATCGAGGGATTGTTGATCAGCGCGCGGGCAACGGCGACGCGCTGGCGCTGACCGCCGGACAATTCGTTCGGTTTGTGGTACATGCGGTCTTCCAGGCCGACCTTTTCCAGCGCATTTTTTGCACGTTCGATCCGCTCCAGACGCGGGACACCGGCATAAATCAGCGGAAGTTCAACATTATGCAGCGCCGTCATCCTCGGCAAGAGATTAAAGGTCTGAAAAATGAACCCGATCTTCCGATTCCGGATATAGGCCAGCTCATCGTCATTTGCCGTGTCGGATTTTTCGTGATCCTCTTTGTGAATGGAAATACCGTCCAGCTCATAGCTGCCGCGGCTTGGAGTGTCCAAACAGCCGATAATGTTCATCAAGGTGGATTTCCCGCTGCCGGAAGGTCCCATTACGGACAGATACTCGTTCTTGTCCACAAGAAGATCCACACCGTTCAACGCGCGAACGTCCACCTGGCCGATACGGTAGATCCGGTAGATATTGTGTAATTTCAATAACGTCATAAGGGATCCTTGCTGTTATGATTTAGGGGTTTTCCCTTTTTGTTTGACCTTGGCAACATCCTTAACCGCCGTCCCGCTCTGCAGATCGAAGGTAAGTGCCTGATGATTTCCCGTTACGATCGTATAGCTGGTGTCAACTCCGCTCAGCACTTCAAAATAATCCTCGCTGCTGATCCCGAGTTCAACGGGAACGGCACGCACGGTATCGGCTTCCACGGCAAAAACGACTTCAAGCAGCATGGGTTTTTCATTGCGGCCGTTCGCCGTTTTCCGGACCTTATCTTCCGGACGCACTGTTACGGCACGTATGGGGACGGCAAGCACCTGTTCCTTGCGTTCGGTCAGGATCTCTACGGTGGCGTTCATCCCGGAACGGATCTCAGCCGGAATTTCCGTCATTTTTACCAGCACCTTGAAATTCGTTACGGCATTCTGGGTTCCGGCTCCGACGGTAGTCGCCAGCTGGGATATCTCCGTTACATACCCGGAAAAGCGCTTTTTCCCCAGCGCATCGATCTCGATATCCACCGAGTCGCCAAGTTCCACGCGGACGATATCGTTTTCATTTACGTCCACCTCGACTTCCATGCCGGAAAGATCGGCGACCGTCATGACCACATCCGCCTGAAAGGTTGAGCCCATGGCAATTTCGCCCTGTTCTTTCTTCAGACCGATGACCGTGCCGTCGATAGGAGCGACCAGGGTTGTTTTCCGCAAATTGTCTTCGGATTGTTTCAGTCGCGCCGCGGCCTGTTCAAGCGTCGCGACGGCCTGTTCGTACTGGGCTTTTGTCTGATCATACTGAGATTCGCTGTAATTCCCGCTTCGGAAAAGCTCCTCTACGCGGTAGAAGTCCTTTTCAGCGACATCCCGGGCGGACAGGCAGGAACGATGGTAGGACTTTGCCTGTTCCACTTCCGCCTGATACATTACCTGGTCCAGCTGAGCCAGTACCTGCCCTTTTTTGACTTCCTGCCCCTCCCGTACGTTCAGGGCAATTATCTCCCCGGATACATTTGCGGAGATATTGACTTTTATCACCGGCTGGACATATCCCGCCGCGTATACCTTGGATTCAATGGTCCGCAAGGCAACTTTTTCCATCTGGACGGCAATCGCTTTTTTATTGTCCTGTTTGAGCGTAAAAGCAATGAACACTCCCAAAAGCAGCACTGCCGCAAGAATAATGATGATCTTTTTCTTCTTCATGCTCGTTCCTATATCTTATTGATTAATTTTAAAATTTCAGCTTCAACGCGCTTGCGGGCATACTGCGCTTCCACCAGCGAACTTTCGGCGCTGAGCAGTGCAAGCTGGGCCTGCATTTGTTCCAGCATGGTGACCTTCCCCAGCTGGTACTGCTGATTGACGATCTCCAGGTCACGGCTTGCGGACTGCAGGCGTCTCCGGTTGATTTCGATCAGCGACGTATAGGTTTCAAATTCCGTGTAAAAGTCCTGCAACTCCTGTTCCAGCAGACGTAAGGTGTTATCGACTTCAATCCCCGACTGATCCAGCCGCAGTTTCTGCTGCTGGACCTGCTGACGGCGGGAAAGTCCGTTAAAGAGCGTCCAGCTGGCATTCAGGCTTATGCCATTGCTGGGTGTCAGGGCGGGATCAAGGTAGTTGCTGTAATGATAGCTCCCGCTTATACTCGGCAGATAATTCTCTTTGCTTGCCTGCAAATTCAGGCGGCTGACGGATTCCTGCATCAGCACCGCATGGTATTCCGGATTATCCGACAGCATTGCTTCCCGCGCAAGTTCGTATTCGGGTATGCTGACCACATCCACGTCCACATCCTCCAGGTCCAGGGAATTACCCGGGTCTTGTCCGAGCAGGATGTTCATGGCGCGCACATAACTTTTCAACGCCTGTTTCTGGCTCAGGAGCTGGGATTCAAATTCCCCTTTCTGTGTTTCCGCTTTCAGCACATCCGATTCGGTAATCAACTTCGTTTCGTACATCGCCCGGGTTTTCTTCAGATTTTTTTCCGCTACGGCAATGTTGCCCTCGTAGACCGCAATCAGACGTTGGGTCGTCAGGATTCGATAATACAGAGCACTGATCTGACTGACGATCTCGTTTTCGGTTGCCGAAGCTCCCGCACGGCTCATTTCACTGTTCAGCCTGGCGGCTTTGATCCCCGTATACAGTCCGGGCGCATAAAAGGTCATACCGGCCTGCAGGCCGACGCTCTTACCCAGGGACCAGTTATCCTGATCAGATGCCGACAAGCCGGAAGTAATCGAAAGGCTGGGAAGAACGGAACTGTAGGATTGTTTTTGCTTTGACTCTGCAATACCGGTCGACAGTTCTTGTTGACGGACACTGGGATTTTGAGCCCGGGCAATGGCTATACATTCTTCCAGGTTTAGTGTTTCCGCGCACAAGAATGCCCCGCAGCACATTGTCAGTGCAAGCAATGTTGCTTTCATACTCATGGATACCTCTTATCAAAATCGTTATTCTATAAAGCGATGTCTTCGCTTTCCATTTGCCGGATTTTTCCCATTCCCGCTTTTTCGATATTCACTTCGGGAGGATTGCCTTTGTATCGGACATTCCCGAGGCCGGCAATATTGATTTTTAAACTTTTGGCGGCGTAAATGTTTGCCGTACAGACACCGGCAATATCCAGATTGACCGCATCGGCCAGAAAATCGTACGCCTTTAGCGATCCGGCGCCGGCACATTCGATATTGAATTTTCGGGCGGACCCGCGCAGTTCCAGATTTGCCGCTCCGGCGATCTCGACATCAAATTCTTCCATCTGCAGATCGGCGACAAGGTGCAACGCGCCGGCCACGTCCAGGCTGAGATCTTCTCCCTTCCAGGCGCCTTCGCTGCGGATATCCGATTCTCCGATCACCTGGATCTCTTTCAATTCGGAGAAAGACAGGCGGATATTCAGGATCTTTTGTCCGCGCGGCCAATTCAGCCGGCTACCGCTGATCAGAGCGTTCGAAAAATTGCTGTCCGCCATATCATTAATGTGTATTTTGCTCATTGCCGTGCTATCCTTGAGATAAAGATACAGCACCCCGTCAACGACTTGTATATGGAACTGTTCCATGATACTTTCGTAAGTTTCAATACTCACACTGCTTCCGCCGTCCTGCGCCAGGATCAGGTCTACCGGACCGGCAACAATTACGCTGCGGTAGCTTTCCACCTGCAGCGTATTGCTGATTACATCACCCGAGACTGCAATACGTTTGATTTTGTCGCTGTTAATCCCGCAGGAGGCCAGGATCAACAGCACTAAAAGCATCGCAAAGATCTTTTTCATGGATATTCCCCTTATAATAATCGTGTGTTATCTGCTTTTTATACTTGCCATTCCGGAAGAACTGAATGCAGTTTTCGGCGGATTGCCCCGGTAGTAAATCGTTGAGATCCCGGAACTGTTCGCTTTGAGTGATTCAAGCACATAAAGATAAGAGGTGCTGTTCCCCGACACGCTCACATCGGTAAAGCGGCTGCGCAGACCATCCGCTTTCAGCGTGCTGGCACCGCCGATTTTAGCGTCCAGATAATCCACCTCGCCGGCAACGGCAAAATCCGTTGCACCGCTGCCGTTGATCTTGAGTTTAGCGCTGCTGATTTCCAGATCGATCTCGCTGGCGCCGGAAGTGATAAATTCGCTCTCTTCCGAGCGGATCCGCAGATCCGCATCGCTGGCGCCGCTGGCATTCAGATAAAAACGGTTTACATCAAAATCCCCGTCCGTAATATCGGAAGCACCGCTGCAAAATATCCGGACGGAATTCCCTTTAACCGGCATAAAATGCAGATCGCTGGCGCCGCTGGCATTCAGCTGGAAATCCCCGACGTTCAGGACGCTTTGCATATAAAGGTCACAGGCTCCGGAAAGGTCCAGCTTTTCGATGTCCCTGACCGTTACATAAAGTTTCAGGATCTTCTCGCGCCCCATCCAATTGATACGGGTCACCATGCGGTCGAGCCGGACCATCAATTGATCTTTGCTTTGTTTTGTCTCCACATTAGGCAGAATGCTTTTATAGGTTTCCACAATATATGCTTCCCGGTCACCCTGGCTCAGATACACGTCGAACTGGGTACGGATATCCAATGAACGAATGTCACGGGCATTGATCTCTTTCCGGACCACTTCGCCCCGGGCGTCGATCACCCTGGCGTTCGCCACGGCAAAGAGCAGAACAAAAACGGTCAGACATATACGTTTCATCTTGTCCTCCTATCCTTCAGCACGTTTATATTGATAGATCAGGGTTGCTCCCGAATAACAGGCTCCTGCGAAAAGCAGGGCCGCGATCAGGCGCGCATCACCCAGGACGATGGCAAGACTCAGATCATTGTCAGCATTCAGACTGCCAAGCATCACAAAAAGGTTTTTGAAAATATCGGGCAGTAAAATGGTCCGGTGAAACATTTCTTCGATCAGATAGAATACCAGCTCAACGATTCCCAGCATTGCGGTCCCTTTGATAAAGGCATTATTCCGGAAGATCGCGGAAAACAGGAAATACATGCTTCCGAAAACGATGCAGATCTTCAGATAGATCAGCCAGCCGAGCAGGCTTCCGTACAGTGCGCAGCCCAGATAAAAACCGCCGACCGTGCATGCTGTAATAACAGCCGTGATCAATGCCGTGACGATCCCCAAACCCAGCAGCAAAAGGCTGCCGGCATAAATATGCATCAGATAGCGTGACACGGTTGAAGACCAGATGTTCACCGGCTGGCAACGGTAAAACAATTCGCAGCCCAGCTCTTTTTCTTTGGAAAGGCTGTTCTGGGTGTTCATGATCATAAAGAGCATAAAGACAAATGCCATCATCATCATGATCCCGAACGCCGCGATCTTGACACCCTCGTAGATATCTTCGTAGTCGAAAGTAAGATTGATAAACCCAACCTGGATATTTTCCCAGTTGCCGATCAGCGCTCCGAGGACCAGCAGCAGGATCAGCAGGGCGACGCCCCCGATGATCCACAGCGGCAGCCAGTAGGAGCTGCGGCGTTTTTGGTATTCCGTCTGCAGTAAAACCCGGAATTGTTTCATGATTC
>JAQVTR010000065.1 GCA_028699915.1 Fidelibacterota bacterium | reverse complement strand
TGTCTCGGCATGAAAGATCAGCACGGCATTGTTGGATTGTTCAAACAGGATCATAAAACGCTGAGCCAGACGTTGCGTATTGGCGCTGAGCCGGCTGCGTTCCTCCTCGTAATAACGGTAACGGAAATGGTAGATCAGCAGGATCCAGAATACGATGAACAATGTGATGATCAGACTCAGGGTCACCCAGAAGAACATTGTATATTGCCGGTAAATGGTAAGGGGACGATTAAAAATGATAACGTTCTCCGGCAGTTCGCTTCTCTTGATCCCCCAGCGACGCATCTGCTTCCAGTCAAAATAGTATTCATTGTTGTCTTCGGCTATCTCGATCGTTTCCAGCGCCGCTCCCCGCAAGATACGTACAGCCATCATTCCGGCCTGAAAACCGTGGCTTTTTGCACTGATCAGCTTACCGCCCAAAAACCCGTCATGCAAACCCACGTCCGTATTGGTCAATACGGGCACCGGCGAGGCCTCAAGGATCTTTGAATAGTATCTACCGGGATCCCAGAATTGGTTGTTAGCGTCAATTTGCCAGACCGAGAATATTACTACCGTGTTTTCGGGCAGATTTTTCAGCGCCTCGATCAGTCCGGGTGTTGTCAAGCCCTTGCTGCCGTCCAACCATATCCATTCAAGGTCTTTCAGATTTTTTTCTGCCCTGATCCGTTCTGCCGTTTCACGGTGGGATCTGCCGGTGGGGGAATTGTCTGTAACGATGGCAATATTACGGGTTTCCGGAAATAATTTTACGGCCAGATCGATATTCTCCGAGAAAGGAATATTATCGCGTACACCGATAAACATGGGGCAGTGTTCCCGGATCGCTTCGGGTTCCCGGTTCACTCCGCAGAATACAACAGGGATATGGTGGTACTGATGACCCATTTCCAATAGGGTGTTCAGGGCATTGTCATCAGAAACAAGGATCAGATCAAGGTTTTCGGGAGGATAGAATTCCATTTTAATGATCAGATTCTTTTTCCACATCTCCGGATTGTAAATACGCTTGGTATCCATGTTCTCGATATGAACTTCAGCATTGATCTTGGCTTCGCGGAAAGCGGTCAGAATGCCTTCAACCAATCCGTCCGTCCAGGCATAACCTTGATGATACGAATTCAGGATCAGAACGTTTTTCCCAAGATCGTATTTAAAGGCGCTGTAATTGATGTTCGGTTGCTGATCTTTCACGGAATTGGCCCGGAGCGGAAGAAGCGCGCATAAAAGCAGGAAAATCACCGAAAAATTGAGCGGGAATTTTTCCCTCTTGTTATTCCGCAATATTCGGAGACTCAACATTGTCTTTCCCCGCAATTCCGTTTATTTATGAATGTGCCTTTCGCCGCGTTGCCTTTCGCCGGCGTTCGGGTAATTATAAGAAATTTTTGCATTCTTTCATAAAATAAATTTTATATACCTTGGGGCGGAATAGATTTGTGACCGGAAACACGCTAATTTTAACGGGAATTTTTCATTTCTTGTAAACGTTTCTTCAGAGAACTCCGGTAATTTTCAATTTGCAGGGGTCCCGGAGCCGCACCGCTGCGGACAGCCGCTTCGGCAACCGCCAGTGATTCTTCAATGAAAACACGCGGGTCAAAAGGTTTCGGGATCAGGTAATCCTGGCCAAATTCAAAACGGGTCCCGCCGTAAGCCAGTTCAACTTCCGGAATGCACGGTTCTTTTGCCAGTTTGGAAAGCGCATACGTCGCCGCGATCTTCATCGCCTCGTTGATACAAGTGGCGCGAACATCCAGAGCTCCGCGGAAAATAAACGGAAATCCCAGCACATTGTTCACCTGATTCGGATAATCGGATCGGCCCGTACCCGCAACAGCATCGGGCCGGCAAGCAAGGATCTGCTCGTAGGAGATCTCGGGCAGCGGATTCGCCATCGGGAACAGAATGGGATTTGCTCCCATACGCCGGATCATATTTTCCGTTACAAGGCCTCCGACCGAAAGGCCGATAAAAATATCGGCGCCCTCCAGGGCATCCGCCAGGTTGCGCGCCCGGGTATCCGCGGCAAAATATTGCTTCTTTTTATCCAGGGTCTCCGCTCGTCCGCGATGAAGGACACCCTTGCTGTCACAAAGCAGGATATTCTCATGACGGGCACCCAATTGTTCGTAATGTAAAGCACAGGAAATCGCCGCAGCACCCGCACCGGAAATTACGATACGGCAATCTTCGAGCTTTTTGCGCTGCACTTCACAGGCGTTCAGCAGGGCGGCACCCGAAATAATGGCTGTGCCGTGCTGATCGTCATGGAAAACCGGGATATTCATCTCCCGCCGGAGTGTCTCTTCGATATAAAAGCACTCCGGCGCTTTGATATCTTCCAGATTGATCCCCCCGAATGTCGGCTCCATGGCTTTAACGATCCGTATCAGTTCGTCGGGATCCCGGGTGTCCAGTTCGATATCGTAGACATCAACATCCGCGAAACGTTTAAAAAGCACCCCCTTCCCTTCCATGACCGGTTTTCCGGCCGCAGCGCCGATATTCCCGAGTCCCAGAACGGCCGTGCCGTTGGAAACCACGGCCACAAGATTGCCTTTATTGGTGTATTGATAAACGGCAGCGGGATCCCTTTCGATCTCCAGACAGGGTTCGGCTACGCCGGGTGTGTAGGCCATGCTGAGTTCTTCCTGCGTTTCGCAGGCTTTGGTACTGCGGACCGTCAGTTTTCCCGGCCGCGGTTCGGCGTGGTATCGCAACGCTTGTTCTTTGCTGATCATTCCAACTCCCGTATCAATGATTTTTTTATTCGCATAAAACTAATATAATTCCTCATCTTTCACAAGATGATTACCGGAACAAAATAAAAAATCATTCTGTTTATGAAAAATAAGATTCTGTTATGGGAGAAAGAAAAAATATAATAATTGATGCCTTTCCCGAAAAATGCTTTAAATTGAACCGTTATCAAGATCATGGGGTAATGCTGTGAAAAAACTGTATAAGTTCTGGGACCTGCTTCTTTTGAGCGCTTTAGGCCTTCTGGGAAGCGGCTGTATTTTGAATCCGCCCCCGGCCGAATACGGCCCGGAACCGCTTTATGGCACTGTCGAACCTTTATACGGAGTTTCGTCCGTCTACCGGGAAGCCGAACCGGACACTTTGCCGGATACCCACAGTTACAGCCTCGCGAAATTTGAAAACGAAGCGGAATAGCGATCCCTTTATCCGGACCGGAATTATTCCCGAACAACCGAAGACCCTGCGCTTCCGATTATTTTTATCCTAACCAATATGGATCTGCGAAAACGTATCTTCTTTGACATTTACCGCCGCTACCGGCACAATCAGGCGCGGCTGCACCCGCTTACCTATTTATTTTGGGAATGTACCCTGCGCTGCAATCTGAACTGCATGCATTGCGGCAGTGACTGCTCCAAGGAAATGCAGGTGCCGGAAATGCCGCTGGAAGATTTTCTGGCAGTGCTGGACCTTATTCGTCCACACGTGGATCCACCCAACACAACGGTTGTGCTGACCGGCGGGGAACCCACCCTGCGCAAAGATCTTTGCGAGGCCGGCCGGCAGTTCAGCCAAAGAGGATTCCCCTGGGGAATGGTCAGCAACGGCTTTGCTCTTAACGAAAATCTCTTCTCGCGACTGATGAAGTCCGGACTGCGCTCCCTGACGATCAGTCTGGACGGACTGCAGGAAAATCATGACCGTTTCCGCGGCTGCCAGGGATCTTTTGAACGCGCGCTGAAAGCCATTCTCCTGGGTAGCGCCGCCGAAGGACTTACTTTTGATGTCGCCACCTGCGTTTATCAGCGCAATCTTAATGAACTGCCTTCCTTACGGGACTTACTGATCGATGCGGGACTGAAGCGCTGGCGCATCTTTGTGGTCTTTCCCAAAGGCCGCGCCAAAGACAATCCCGAATTGTCACTGGATGACACGCAATTTCGCGCGGTTTACGATTTTATTGCAGAAACCCGCAATTCCGGAAAGATCCGCGTCAATTCTGGCTGTGAAGGTTTTCTGGGAGATTACGAACTGCAGGCGCGGGATTACCCCTTTTTCTGCCGGGCGGGGATCAATATCGGGTCCGTGCTGGCGGACGGCTCCATTTCCGCCTGCCCAAGTCTGCGGGCGGATTACATTCAGGGTAATATTTACCGGGATGATTTTTGGGAAGTCTGGGAAAACCGCTTTCAGATCATGCGGGACCGGAGCTGGACCCGCAGCGGGAAATGCGCAAAATGCAAGGTCTATAAATGGTGCGAGGGCAACGGTCTGCACCTGCGGGATGAAAATACCGGCGCATTGCTGCAATGCCACTATGAACGGCTGATGCGGCCCGAAAGTTCGAAGTCCGTTTAAAAGAATTCCCTCCTTTAGTTTAAAGATCATTCGTCTAAAAATTTTTAAACTGAAAATATTGCGATGGATTTTTTTCGGAGGGGGAACCGCAACGGGCGGATATTTTTTAATATGACAACTTCCCCCATTTTTTCATAAAAGGAGCGGAGAGGGAGATCTGAAGCACGATCCTATGCTTATGCGGTTCATCCGGTAAAATATTTATCATGATTTTCCAATATTTTTTTACTACATTTCCGCTGTTTTTTCAGGAGTATTTTGTGCGCTTCATAAAAACACACCCGGTTCTGGATATCCCGGAAAAGAAAGAGGTTCCTTTTACCTGTAACGGCAGGACCTGCATTGCCTGTGAAGGCGATCCTGTATCCTCCGCTCTCATCGCTAACGGTATACATATTTTTTCCTACCATCCCCGGAATCATCAGTCCCAGGGAATTTTTTGTGCCAACGGCCAATGTTCACACTGCACGGTACTGATCGACGGTATTCCTTTAAAATCCTGCATCACTCCCCTGAAAGCAAATATGGATATCCGCACTCTGGACGGCATACCCGAATTGCCAGAAAAGGACAAAATGCCCGGAAAAGCCAAGGCTTTGCGCTATAACTGTGATGTGCTGATCGCCGGCGGCGGTCCCTCCGGATTAACGGCTGCCCTGGAACTGGCCGATGCAGGTTTTTCCGTTTTACTTGCAGACGACAAGGAAAAGCTCGGCGGAAAACTTTTACTGCAGACACATAAATTCTTTGGATCTACCGAAGATTGTTATGCCGGTACGCGCGGGCACGAGATCGCAAAGCTGCTGGCAGAAAAAGTGCGGACACATCCGAATATCCGGGTCCTGTCCAATACTATCGTCGCCGGCATTTACAAGGACCGCAAGGCCGGATTGTTTGTGAACAACCGCAGTTATGCCCTCGTCGATTTCAGGGGATTGCTGGTATCCGCCGGGGCACGCGAACGTTCTCTGGTCTTTCCCGGAAATGCCTTGCCCGGTATTTTCGGTGCCGGCGCCTTTCAAACTCTGGTCAATCGCGACGGCGTTAAAGTCGCCGACAGCATTTTCATCGTCGGCAGCGGAAATGTTGGCCTGATCGCCGCCTATCACGCCCTGCAGGCCGGGATTTGTGTGAAAGGCATTTGTGACATTCTTCCCCAACCCGGCGGTTACAAAGTTCATGCGGACAAGATCCGGCGCATGGGAGTTCCCATCTATTTGCGCCATACCATTCTGAGCGCCGAAGGCGATGAAAAGCTTAAACGTGTGACCATTGCGGAAGTCAATGAAATGAACGATCCTCTTTTGAATACGGCAAAAACCTTTGATGTCGACACCTTGCTGATCGCGGTAGGGCTGGCACCTATCGATGAATTCTATACAATGGCGCAATCTTTCGGATTCCCGGTGCTCAAAGCGGGAGATGCCGAGGAGATTGCGGAGGCTTCTTCGGCCATGTTCGGCGGACGCATTGCCGGACTGCAGATGGCAAATTTGCTCGGCAAGAACATCCGAATCGATGACGCTCTTAACGAGAAAGTCCGCGTTCTAAAAAGCCCGCCCGGAAAAATCTATCCCCCGCAGTCCGTCTCCCTCAACGAAAATTTCCGGCCGCTTATACACTGCCTCCAGGAAATTCCCTGCAATCCCTGTGTCAGCATTTGTCCCGTGAACGCCATTCAGCTGCATCCCCGTCTTGGCAATATCCTGGATATTCCGGAATATACCGGAAATTGCACAGGATGCATGCAGTGTGTAGCCATCTGTCCCGGACTTGCCATCACGCTTGCCCGCAAGCGGGATGCACGGCATGCTGAACTTGTACTCCCCTATGAATTCATTCCGGATTTTTCGCCCGGCGATACTTTACCGCTTACGGATATCGATGAAAATGTACTGGAAAGCGGCATTGTCCTTAAGATCCGTTTTCATAAAAAGACCCGGACAACGCTGATCACATTAAAAGTGTCGCTAAAGAATGCCTCCCGGATCGCCGGTATCCGGATTCAGCCGGAAACTGCGGTACGGCCCGCGAGGGACACCTCGTATTCCTGCTTACCCGACAATGCTTATGTCTGCCACTGCGAGATGGTCACCGTTGGCGAGATCCGGAAATTCATCACGGAACATGCGGTCCATGACCTGAATCAGCTGAAGGTCCTGCGCGTAGGCATGGGATCCTGCGGCGGCAGGAACTGCGCTCTGCTGCTTCCGAAGATCTTCCGTGAAATGGGCATTCCTCCCGAAGAAGTGACTCCGAGCAGCAAGCGGCCGCTATCGGTCGAAATACCGATGCAGGCGCTGATCAACGAAGATACCGAAGCTACCGAGGAGAGCCCGTGTTGAAACGCTACGACATCCTGATCATCGGCGCCGGCAGCGTCGGGGTTCCGCTGGCATATTACCTGGCCTTGGAAAAACTCCGGGTCGCGGTTTTGGAAAAGGAAGCTTCGGTCGGCCGCGGACAGAACCGGGCAGCGATCGGCGGCGTACGCGCTACCCATTCCGATCCGGCCAAGATTGCGATATGTCAGGAAAGCATCCGCTGCTTTTCTTCAATGCAGGATAAACACGGTTTTGATATTCATTGGAAACAGGGCGGATATTGCTATCCGGCTTATCGCCGCGAAGAAGAAAGGACTTTTAAAGAGCTGCTGCAGATCCAAGTCCGCTACAAGCTGAATATTTCCTGGCTTTCCGTAGATGCCGTCATACGCCGGATACCCGGAATCAATCCCGAAGGACTGCTTGGCGGTACCTTTTCTCCGGAGGACGGTTCCGCTTCGCCGCTGCTGACTTCCGATGCCTATTTTCAGCTGGCAAGACAAAGCGGAGCGGAATTTTATTTCGGAGAAGAAGTCCATGAAATGCGGACCCGGGGAAAGCGCATCGAAGAAGTCCGCACAAATAAGGGCACCTATTCTGCAGGGCTGATCATCAATTGCGCCGGTGCGCATGCCGCCAACATCGCAAGGCTGAGCGGACAGGATTTTCCGGTCAATCCGGATTCACACGAAGCCGGCATCAGCGAGCCGGTACGGTCGCTTTTCGATCCCATGATCGTGGATATGCGCCCGGAAAAAGATTCCAAAAATTATTATTTTTATCAGAACAAAGAGGGACAAATCGTTTTTTGCATTACGCCGCACCCGGCACGGAACGGATTCGATTGCGACAATACCTCGGAATTTTTGCCATTGGTGGTGCGTCGAATGATCGGGATCTATCCGCGCCTGCGGAGTCTACGGGTCCGCCGCACCTGGCGGGGACTGTATCCCATGACTCCCGACGGTTTTCCGCTGATCGGTTACAACCGCGAACTGGAAAATAATTTTCTGGCTATCGGTATGTGCGGTCAAGGTTTTATGCTGGGTCCCGGACTGGGGAAAATTCTCGCGGTACATCTGACATCCGGGAAATCCGACTATGACTTTATCTTGAAGCAGCTCAATCCTTATCGTAGCTTTGACAGCCAGGAAGCGTTGCAGTAGCGGATTGAGTCAATTTATTTGAGTCAATTTATTTGAGTCAATTTATTTGAGTCAATTTATTTGAGTCAATTTATTTGAGTCAATTTATTTGAGTCAATTTATTTGAGTCAATTTATTTGAGTCAATTTATTTGAGTCGTCAATCCAATCTTCAATTGGATTGACGCCCGGAAGCCCTTAAGGTCTTCCCGTTCCTTGCCGCCTCCACTTTACTTTCCTTAGCTCTGTCCCATAACTCTTAAACAATTGG
>JAQVTR010000064.1 GCA_028699915.1 Fidelibacterota bacterium | reverse complement strand
TGATTATATTGAGACCTTTTACAATAAGGAAAGACTGCATTCGAGCCTGGGAAATATCTCCCCCGATCAGTATGTGAACAACTATTATGCAAAGGAAATCTTAAAAACATGTCGCCTAGTGGCTTAACCATGTGTCCACTTTTTTGTAGGAATACCAACTTTAAACTTTAAACTTTAAACCTTAACCCTCCCGCCCGGAATTAAAAATAATCCTTAATTCTTTCCTTTGTTTTTATTACTTTAGCGCAATGGGCAGAAAACGGAAAATCCTGGTGGGAATGAGCGGCGGAGTAGACAGCTCGATCGCTGTTCACCTTCTGCAGAAAGCGGATTATAACGTGACCGGGGTCACTTTCCGCCTGGCGGACCGATACCTTGCCGGCAGCGCTAAACAACTGCATGTCGCTGAACGTGCGGCAAGGGTCTGCCAACAGTTTGGAATCGAACATATTGTCGCCGATCACAGCGCGGATTTTGATTCCTGTGTGGTCCGCTATTTTGCCGATGCGTATTTTAAAGGGTTTACCCCAAATCCCTGCGTGCAGTGCAACCGGGAACTCAAATGGCGGGCAATGGGCCGGCTTGCGGACGAACTCGGGATCCCCTTTATCGCAACCGGCCATTATGCGCGCATCAAAGATCGCCGGGAAAAGCATTTGCTGTTAAAAGGGAAAGACGCATTGAAAGACCAGTCCTATTTTTTATGGCGTCTGAGCCCTGACGATCTGGCTCGTACCGTATTCCCGCTTGGCGAACTGCAAAAGTCCGAGGTAGTCCGGATCGCGGAGGAGCTCGGACTGGAACAGGCGCGGCAGCCGGAGAGCCAGGATGTGTGTTTTATCCCGGAAGAAGATTACAAAACTTTTCTGGAGAAACATTTTGCGGAGCGCGTGCATGCGGTTGGCGAAGGGGATTTTATCGATATGCAGGGACGCGTGATCGGGCGGCACGGGGGATTTTATCGTTTTACGGTCGGGCAGCGCAAAGGACTTGGAATTGCACAAGGCGAACCGGTATACGTCCGGGCGATTTATCCCGAAAGCAATACCGTTCAGGTCGGGACGCGCATGGAGTCGGAAGACCTGGGTTGCGTTGTTACCGACTGCAACTGGATCTCTGTTCCAGCCCCGCAGGAAAATCTGGAATGCACAGCCAAAGTGCGCTACCGGAACAAGGGCGTCGCTGCCCGAATTGAACCCCTGGGATCCGGAAAATTCCATCTGTTCTTCCGGGAACCGGTTCATGCGGTCACTCCCGGGCAGTCCGCCGTATTTTACGATAAGGATGTTTTGATCGGCGGCGGAATCATACAGCCAAACGGGCAGAAAGGATAAGGATATGAAGATCACGGTAAAAAGTATCATGGCCATGAAGCAAAAAGGCGAAAAAATCACGGCACTCACCGCTTATGAAGCTTTGTTTGCGGGGTTTATTGACAGTGCCGGCATCGATGTCGTTTTGGTCGGCGACAGTGCCGGCATGGTCTTTGCCGGTCACGACACTACCATTCCCGTGACTATGGACGACATGGTATACCATGCGGGATCGGTCAGACGCTCCGTCAAAAATGCTTTGCTGGTTGTCGATATGCCGTTTATGAGCTATCAGGTCAGCGTTGAAGAAGCGCTCCGCAACGCCGGCCGTCTGGTCAAGGAAGGCGGAGCGGAAGCGGTCAAGCTCGAAGGGGGAAGGTCCGTTGTTCCTCAGCTGCGCGCCTGCGTGGAAGCCGGCATTCCGGTTATGGGGCATCTGGGAATGACACCACAGAGCGTTCATCGCTTTGGCGGATTTCTGACCCAGGGTAAGAGTCCCGAAGCCGCCCGGATGCTTTTAGAAGACGCTTTAGCCGTTCAGGAAGCGGGCGCATTTTCCCTGGTTCTGGAAAAGATACCTGCAGCACTTGCCGCTGAGATCACGCAAAAACTGGAGATCCCCACTATCGGCATCGGTGCCGGTGTGCATACGGACGGTCAGATCCTGGTAACACAGGACATGCTGGGCATGTACGAAAAATTCAAACCCAAATTTGTACGGCTCTACGCCCGTCTTGCGGAAGATATACGCACGGCGCTGAACCGCTACGCCGAAGAAGTTCGCGCCGGCGCTTTTCCGGCGGACGAAGAGAGTTATTAAATGGAATGCATTCAAGACCCCGGGCATATGCAGGCCCGGGCGGAAGAACTCCGGCTTTCGGGAAAACGCATTGCTTTTGTGCCGACCATGGGCTATTTGCATGAAGGGCATTTATCCCTGATCGATGCGGCGGGCAGGGAAAGCGATATCGTGATCGTCTCGATTTTTGTCAATCCCACCCAGTTCGGTCCGCAGGAAGATTTTGAGAACTATCCCCGGGATCTGGAACGTGATATCGAATTGGCGAAAAAACGCGGAGCCCATATCGTATTCCATCCCTCCGCCGAAGCCATGTACGGTGAATGCCCGCTAACGAACGTGGAAGTCAGTCGCATTACGGATGTCCTCTGCGGAGCAAGCCGTCAAGGCCATTTCCGCGGAGTTGCCACTGTGGTGACCAAGCTCTTTAATATTGTCAAACCGCATCTTGCGGTATTTGGACAAAAGGACGCCCAGCAGGCGGCGGTGATCCTGAAAATGGTCGAGGATCTCAATATGGATATCGAGATCCGGATCGCGCCCATTGTACGCGAATCGGACGGACTTGCAATGAGTTCGCGCAATGTGCGCCTGAAGGCGGAAGACCGTAAAAACGCGCTCATACTTTCCCGGACGCTCTTTTCTATCCGTGAAGGCTTGTACAACGGAGAGCCGCTGGGAAAATTGCTGGAACAGGGCCGTGCAAAAATACAAAAAATTCCCGGCGCCCGGCTGGATTACCTCGAAGCCCGCACATTCCCTGGCATGGAACTTCTCCAAAATGCGGATCCGGACAAAAACTGCTTGATCGCACTTGCCGCCCGTTTCGGCAAGGTTCGCCTGATCGATAATGTTCTGATCCCGAAAAAGGGGGAGCAGCGCGTTTGAGAAATGGGGATGGGGAGAAAAGGCAGCGTCAAAACGGCAGGCAACCGCGCCACAGGAATGAGAAACAATGAATGATAAACCTTTATCGCGGCGCTGCGCCGGGCCCCAACTGCAGCGGGGCGTATCCGGAAGCGCCCAAATCCGCATTTTGCCGGCCGCTTACGATTTACTTGAAATCCCGCATTTTATGTTATATTATTAGCTATGTGAAAAACGCAGGAAACTATGAGAAGACGCATATTACATGCCAAGATCCATCGGGCCACTGTCAGTGATGCAAATCTGCATTACACGGGCAGCATTTCCCTGCCGGAAGACCTGATGCAGGCCGCAGATATACTGGAATACGAACAGGTGCAGGTAGTGAATATCAATAACGGCGCCCGTTTTGAGACCTATGTGATCCGGGGGGAGAAAGGCAGCCGCAACATTACCATGAACGGCGCCGCGGCGCGCCTGGCTCAAATTGGGGACCGTATCATCATTATGTCCTACGTGGACCTCGATCAAAAGGAAATTGCCGGACACCGGCCCCATATTCTGGTCCTGAACGAAAACAACTCCATCGTCAACCGAATCGGAGAATAAATGGCTGATCAACTGGCGACTTTGATCCTGGCTGCCGGCAAGGGCACCCGGATGAAGTCGGACCTGCCCAAGGTCCTGCACAAGATACTGGGAGAAAGCATGGTGTCGCGTGTTGTAGCTACCGCCGAAACGGCCGGCAGCAACGATACCGTTGTGGTGATCGGACATAAAAAAGAGCTGGTGGAGTTGGAACTCCGGGATCGCCGGGTGCGCTTTGCGGTACAGCAGGAACAGCTGGGGACGGGCCATGCGGTCAAGATGGCGGAACCCCTGCTGAAAAATTTCCGGGGCGATGTACTGATCCTGGCCGGCGATGTACCTTTGTTAAGAGCGGAAACATTGAAAAAACTTGTGAATAAGCACCGTAAAGATAAAGCGGATGCTACGGTCTTGAGCGCGATCTTTGAGGATCCGCACGGATATGGACGCATTGTCCGGACAGCGGACGGGCATTATTCGCATTCCGTCGAAGAAAAGGATGCCGACGAGGAGATCCGGAAGATCCGGGAGATCAATTCGGGAATTTATGTGTTCAAAGCGGAATTATTATTTCATTACTTACGTTTTATAGGAACCGACAATGCGCAGAGAGAGTATTATCTGACAGATGTGCTTCCCCTGATGCGAAAGGACCGCAAACGCATTGCGCTCCAGGTCGCGGAAGATCCGGATGAGATCCAGGGGGTCAATACGGTCGAACAGCTTTCCGCTGCCGAAGCAAAGTTCAGGACAGGTTTATGAAACGTAGCTTGATCCTTATTTTAACGGTATCTTTGGGGCTTATGCCGCTTTCCGGCCAGCATGCGGACCGGGTATCCGCCTTTAGCCGCCAGGGCGTGGGCTATGATATGTCGGATGCGCAGTCCCGGGCTGCTTTTCTGGACGCCTCCAAATGGCAGATGCGGCATTCCGTTTCTATGAGCATGGGCGCTTCGGCCCTGGGCAACACCTCCTTTTTGACCTATCATAACCAGTTTTACATGCCGCTGAGCTCCCGTTTGTCCTTTTACGGCAATATGTACTGGCAGCTGCAGACACATGCCTCCAATCCGGTGCTGGAACGTATCAACAGTCCGGCAGGCGCCCTTTATTTTGACGCCAATTTGAATTACCGGCTTGGCGAGAACTCCGCCATCAGCCTGGGAATTTCCCGCTATCCCCTCGAATATGGATATAACGGCTATTCTCCCATTTATTCTCCCCATTATTCACCCTATTACCGGATGATGCAGGAGAGGCCGGGAGGGTTATGGCCATAGAAGCAAAATTGTTAAACCGGATTCTGAATATCCTGATCATCTTTATTCTTGTGCTGGTTGGCTTTTTTGTGTACTCCGCCCTGGTGGACCGTCCTGCGCGCCTCCGTGAATTTGCCCGGGTCGAGATTCCCCGGGATATCCCCGAAATGCGTACGGCGGCGCAAAGCGAAGAGGAAGCGCTGCACATCGTCGTGCGGGTGCTCAACGGTTGCGGGGTAAGCGGAGTTGCATACAAATTGCGGGAATACCTGCTTACGCAGGGCTTTGATGTCGTCGAAACGACAAATGCGGAACATTTCAATTACGAAAAGACCATCATTTATCTCCATAGAAATGATTTTCAGGTTGCAAAGCTGGTCAGTGACAGACTGCGAATGGCGAACAATCCCTTTCTGGATAACCGGACGCCCGAATACCCCTGCGATGTCACCATCGTGATCGGGAAAGACTATCAAATGCTCCCGCCTTTTGCCAATGAATAGATCAATGTTTAAACACAAAGGACTTGCATGACGAAACGCGCAATTGCGAAAGAACAAAACGCATCCCATCATTTAGCCGAAAAAATCTCGGAACTTGCCATCGAAAAAAAGGCGGAGGACGTCCTTATCATGGATATGCGTGAAATTGCAGGGTTTACCGATTATTTTGTGATCATGACCGGCAACAGCGACACCCACATCCGCACGCTCAGTGATCATATTGAAAAAGAACTAAGCCGCTATAAAGTTAAAATATGGCACAAGGAAGGTTACGAGAACCTCAAATGGGTCCTGATGGATTATATTGACGTGATCGTGCATATCTTTGATGTGCAGACCCGCAGCTACTACGATCTGGAGACGCTTTGGTCCGACGCGGAAAAGATCCTTGTGCGGGATGATGCCTGATCCCGGACCCGCTGCACCCGGCCCCCCTTCTGCAAATTCCTGTTTCTTATTAATATCCGCTTGAATATTGGCGAATTATTATGTATTTTTATTGTCTTTAACGGGTAATGGAAGGGCCGTTCACCACATAGAGGAGACCGTATTATGAGTGATGAGAAAAACATGCCAGCGCCGGAACAGGAAAAAGGCGCCGAAAAGCCCGTGGAAAGACAGGAAAAAGAAAACAAAAATACGGAAAAGAAAGCGCGAAGCACGTCTGCGAAAAAGGAAAAAACCGCCAAAGCGACGCTGAACCCGAAAGAGATCGACAGCCTGATACTGGAAAATGCGGACCTGAAGGCCCAATGCAGGGAAAATCAGGACAACTTTCTTTTGCTTGCGGCAGAATTCGAAAATTTCAAGAAGCGTACGAACAAGGATCAGCTGCGGGCGCGCGAATTTTACAAGGAAAATCTGCTTCTGGACCTGCTGCCCGTGCTGGATGATATTGAACGTGCGATCAAACACCATGGCGAAGATGAAACCGGCAAGGCCTTTACGCTCATTTTTACACAGTTGCTGGCATATCTGGCAAAATATGAAGTTGCGCCCTTTGATGCGGTCGGAACGGACTTTGATCCCGAACGGCACGACGCCATGCTGACGCGCAGCGAAAGCGATAAAAAGCACAATACTGTTCTGGAAGAGTTCCAGAAAGGCTACACGATCGGCAGCAAAATTCTGCGTCACGCAAAAGTGATCGTCAACATAACGGAATAAAACAAGAACATTATGGCAAAAGATTATTACGATATACTGGGGGTAAGCAAAACCGCAACGGGCGAGGAGCTGAAGAAAGCTTACCGAAAACTTGCGGTAAAATACCATCCGGACAAGAATCCCGATAACAAGGAAGCCGAAGAAAAATTTAAACAAGCTGCGGAAGCCTATTCCGTTCTCTCCGATCCCGAAAAGCGCCGGCGTTACGACCAATTCGGGCACGAGGGGCTTAAGCAGAACGGTTTCGGAAGCGGTTTCAGCGGACAAGGCATGTCCATGGATGACATTTTTTCGCAGTTCGGCAGTATTTTCGGCGATGCTTTCGGCGGTGGATTCGGCAGCTTTTTCGGGGGCGGAGCCCAACAGCGCAACAGCGGCCGCGGAGCGGACCTTCGCGTGAATCTCCGGCTCAGTATGGAAGACATATACCAGGGAGTGAAAAAGCAAATCAAGCTGACCCGCTTTGAAGTTTGTCACGAATGCCAGGGCGCCGGAGGCAAGGGCAGGCGCAGTTGTCCGGTATGTCACGGAAGCGGAGAGATCCGGGAGCGAGTCAATTCCTTCTTCGGGCAGATGATCAGCAGCAAGCCCTGCTATCAGTGTCAGGGGCAGGGAGTTATTGTGGATCAGCCTTGTCCGGCCTGTAGCGGTGAAGGGCGGGTCCGGCGTGAAGTTACCCTTCCGATCGATGTGCCGCCCGGCGTGCAGGATGGGAATTACATGACCATTCGCAACGAAGGGCATGCCGGCACGCGCGGTGCCGCACGCGGGGATCTGATCGTTATTTTCAAGGAAAGCGCTCATCCTGTATTTACGCGCTCCGGTGAGGATGTGATCATCAGTTGCCTGATCACCTGGCCGCAGGCCGTGCTCGGCGATGAAGTGGAAGTGCCCACCCTCAGCGGGAAGGTCAGTTTCAAGATCAATCCGGGAACGGAACACGGCAAGATCTACCGCCTGCGCGGGAAGGGAATGCCGCACCTGCATGGCGGCCGTCACGGAGATCAGCTGGTCCAGATCCTTATTGAAACACCGGCACATCCCGACCGCAACGAAAAAAAACTGATAAACGAATTATATCAATTGTATTCGGATAAAAAAAATATTAAAATTAAGAAATTCACACCCTGAAAAGGGAAGTATTATGTTCACTAAAAAAGAAAAAAACCTTATTCTGATCATCGCCCTGGTCCTGATTGCCGGAGCCCTGTGGTCGCTGTTGCGCACGGTGGTTAAAAAACAACGGCCGCTCAGTACCGCCGATATCCGGATGGAAAGTTCTTTTCAGCGTGAAGACGAGCAGCGCGGCGAAAGCGATCTTCCCCTGCAGCCCGTGAACATCAATACCGCCGCACTTATGGAAATTGAAGCCCTGCCTTATATCGGGATTGAAAAAGCAAAGGCTATCATTGCCTACCGCGAAGAACACGGCTCCTTCGCTACGGTCGATGAACTGACAAAGGTCAAGGGTATCGGCCCCTCAACCCTGGAAAAATTAAAACCTTTCATTAAATTGCAGCCATGAGGAGGTACTGTGCAAGAAGAGCAATATTACAGTGAAAAATGGTCGTTTGCGGTAAAATGGATCGCTGTGATCCTGGTCGTTCTGCTATTGCTGGTCATCTTTATTCCCAACAATATCTGGA
>JAQVTR010000063.1 GCA_028699915.1 Fidelibacterota bacterium | reverse complement strand
GAATGGTAAAGATCACCCCCGCAGCCAGGGATTCCCCGGCCGACGCGGCGGTCTGAACCAGGTTGTTCTCCAGAATGCCGGAGCGTTTAAAAAAACGTAAAATTCCCATTGATATGACCGCAGCGGGAATCGAAGCACTGACGGTCATGCCGGCAAAAAGACCCAAATAGACATTGGCGCCGGCTAAAATAACGGATAAAAGAATTCCCAGAACAACCGATTTAACGGTTATTTCCAAAATCGGCTTCGTATTTTTCATGCTTCTTCCCTTCGTATCCCGGTTTAGTATATCGTATTTTAAATATAGCGGTTTTTGAAAATCTGAGTCAAGTCTTTTGACAAAAAACTTGCTGTTTATTTGCTTCGCTTATTTCATTTTTCTGAAAATTCCCTTACATTACATGAATATTGAAAGGATCATCCATGGACGAACAGCAAGCACAGGAAAAGCAATCAACGCTGGAACAAATACTCGCGCAGCGCCGGGAAAAGATCGCAAGGATCCGCGAAATGGGATTCGAGCCTTATCCCTATGCCTTCGATGTCAGCCATAAAAGCAGGGAAATCACGGATCATTATGAGGCGCTGGAAGGAAAAAGCGTTGCGGTGGCGGGCCGCCTGATGACCATCCGCCGCATGGGCAAAGCCAGTTTTGCGCATCTTCAGGACGCCGGAGGGCGCATCCAGCTTTATGTGTCCAGGAATGACATCGGCGAAAAGACTTATGAAATGTTCATGCTTCTGGATATTGGTGATATCGTGGGCGTAAGGGGGGTCGTCATGAAAACCCGTACCGGCGAGATCACGGTCAAAGTGGATGCGCTGACGCTTCTGAGCAAGAACATCCGGCCGCTGCCCATTGTCAAGGAAAAGGACGGGGTGGTCTATGATGCCTTTGCCGACAAGGAACTGCGCTACCGGCACCGCTATCTGGACCTGATCGTAAACCCGGAGATCAAGGACGTCTTTATAAAACGTTCCGCCATAATCCGTGCAACCCGGGACTTTTTTGACAGCCGTGGTTATCTGGAGGTCGAAACACCCATTCTTCAGCCCCTTTACGGCGGTGCCAATGCCCGCCCCTTCATTACGCATCACAACAGTCTTAACACCGACCTCTTTTTGCGCATTGCCGATGAGTTGTATCTCAAACGCCTGATCGTGGGCGGTTTTGATAGGGTTTACGAATTCTCGCGAAACTTTCGCAACGAGGGCATGGACCGCAATCACAATCCGGAGTTTACCGCCATTGAATTCTACCAGGCTTATGTGGATTATTATTACATGATGGACCTTGTGGAACACTATTTCCGCCACATTGCCGAAACCCTGGGCAGCCCGCTTATCGAATACCAGGGAGAAAGCATCGATTTCAGCAAGCCCTTTGCGCGCAGGACCATGGCGGAACTGTTCCACGAATACCTGGGGATCGATCTTGGCAAGGCCGATGAAACGCTTTTTGCCGCCTGGGCCCGCGAGCATCATTTTGAATACGACCCGAAATGGAATTACGGCCAGTTCCTGGATAAGCTTTTTGATGAATTCATCGAGCCCAAATTGCTTCAGCCCACCTTTGTCCTCGATTATCCCAAGGCCATTTCGCCGCTTGCCAAGGTTCGCAGAGACGGTGATCCGCGCTTTGTGGAACGCTTTGAACTTTTTATCTGCGCCGCGGAATATGTCAATGCTTTTTCCGAACTGAACGATCCGCTGGATCAGCGCGAACGGCTCGAAGGGCAGGATCGCCTACGTGCGCTGGGTGACGATGAAGCCCAGATGCTGGATGAGGATTTTATCCGTGCCATCGAAACCGGCATGCCGCCCACCGGCGGAGTGGGGATCGGCCTGGACCGCGTGATTATGCTCTTTACCGGACAAAGCACGATCAAGGATGTACTTCTGTTCCCCGCAATGAGGCCGGAAAAGCTGTCATAATGAAATTTATCTTCTACCTTTCGGAACGCACGCTTTTTCATCAACGTTCGGATCAGTTCGTACCCTTCATCCGTATGCTGGCAATTATCGGACTGGTGATCGGCACCGTGGCGATGTCGCTTACCCTCGGCATTTTACACGGTTTTGAGAATAACCTGGTGGAAAAGGTCACCGGCTTCGATGCGCATATCCGGCTGGAGAGCTTCAAGGGGGATCTTGAATATGACGCCGCCTATGTACGTGAACTTTACCAACACCCCGATATTACCAGCATTACGCCCTATGTAAAACTTGAAACCATGCTGCGCAAAGGTGAAGAGACCGAAGGCGTGCTCCTGGAATGTATGAGCGAGTCCGATTTCCTGCAGGTTCTTTCCGCTTCCAAAAAAAATGTCGCGGGCAAAGCGGATTTTAAGGAAAATGCGGAAGTCCCGGGTATTTACCTGGGATACGGCGCTGCGGACTATCTGAATGCGCAGGTTGGCGATACCGTATGGGCGCTCTTTACGAAAGGGATCCCGTCCATTTTCAATCCCATCAGCCGCTATCCGCTGGTGGTCAGCGGTATTTTTTCGACCGGTATGAAAGAATTTGATGCCAGTTACGCCTATACTTCCCGTGCATTCGCCGAAACGGTCAAGGGCAATCCCAATCTGATCAGCGGCTACCGCCTGCTGCTGAACAATCCCCTGAAAGCCGATCCCGTCTCACGCTGGATCGAGTCGGTAAGCGCCTACCACTATTCTCCCGTCACCTGGAAAGAACAGAATCTGATGTTGTTCCGCTGGCTGCAGACGCAAAAGGCGCCCATTATCATTACCTTTGGCATCATTGCTCTGGTGGCCATGGTCAATATCATTTCCACGCTGGTGATGATCGTGCTGGTTAAGGAGCGCGATACCGCCATTTTGAAATCCATGGGCATGAAGCCTTCCGATATCCGCAGAAAGTACATGCTGGACGGGCTGATCATTACATCCCTGGGACTGGCGACCGGCATTCTGATCGCCAAGATCCTGGAGTGGGGACAAATGAAATATGCCTGGATCCGGCTTTCCGCCGATGTGTATTTCATCGACCGGCTGCCGATCGAGATCTCCGCGCCGGTAATTCTGATCATTACGGCGCTTGGACTGGCGCTGGCCCTGACCGCGACCCTGGTTCCCGCACGCCGTGCGGCGGCGATACGGCCCGTGGAGATCCTGCGCTATGAATAAGCAAAAATCCTACATCAACTTTATTGTAAAACGGTATTTCGCCTCCCGCAAAAAGGTCAAAATGATCTCCACGACCTCCGTGATCACCATAATCGGAACCTTTCTGGGGACCTTTGCCATTATTGCGGCGCTTTCGGTGATGAACGGTTTCCGGGATATGGTCTTTCAACGCACCCGGAACATGTCGCCGGCCCTGACCTTCTATGTTAAAAACACGCCGGAAGAAACACAGGATAATTTGCTGAAGGAATTGCGGGAAAGCCCGGATTTCAGCGTTGCCACGCCGACCCTCGAGCGCAAGATGCTGATCAGCGCGGGCAAATACCAGCAACTGGCCTTTATAAAGGGGATACGTCCGGAAGAATATGAAGGCATCATGAACATCCGTCCCTATCTGCAGGAAAAACAAGCGTTGACAGACGATCTTGCACAGACGCTTTTCCCGGAAATATTGCTGGGCCTTTCCCTGGCAAACCGCATCGGCGTCAGCGTGGGCGATACCGTTACCCTTGTCAGCCTTCTGGATATCCGGAACTATACCGCCCCCAGCATCCGTTGTGTGGTCAGGGATCTCTTTAACGTTACGGTATTTGACTATGACTACCGCGCCTATATGCATTTGCTGGATATGCAGTATCTGCTGGATGAACCCGCCTATCATCAGATCGAGACGGAGCTGGTCCGGGAAAAGATGCTGCCGCTTGTTCAAAAAGACTGGCAGAGCCGGGTGCCGGAATCCCTGCGTGTGGCAAATTGGTGGGAAGAACACCTTGAACTTTTTTCCGCGATGCAGATCGAAAAGATCGCAACCTTTCTGGTGCTCTGCCTCGTTATTCTGCTGGCCGGCTTTAATCTGATCGCCTCCCTGGTGATGCTGCTGCTGGAAAAAAAATGGGAGATCGGGATCCTGCAAAGCATGGGCTGCGCCTCAAGGGATGCCTACCGCATCTATTTTCGGCTGGGTTGGTATACCGGGGGACTTGGCATGATGCTGGGACTGATTTCAGCCTTGCTGCTCTTGTTGATCCAGCAGTATTTCCCCTTTTTCGTCATGCCGGGCGCCGAAGATGTGTACATCTTCCGCTATGTCCCGGTGATCGTGAATTTTTGGGATGTGCTTTTTACCGTGCTGGTGGTCTCTTTGCTGATCAGCCTTGCCTCGCTGCTGCCCGCACGCCGCGCCGCCCGTATCCGTCCCCTCGAAGCCATAAGAACCAAACAATAAGGAACAACGATGGAAACCATCATTGCGGTAAATCAGCTCTGTAAAAGCTACCTTTCCGGAGGGCAGTCCCTGCGGGTCCTGGACCATATCGACCTCCAGGTCCGGCGTGGCGACTTTATTTCTCTCATGGGACCTTCCGGCTCCGGAAAATCCACGTTTCTAAATATTATCGGTACCATGGATGCGCCCGATTCGGGTGAGATCGTCATTGCCGGACAGAACGTTACCCGCATGCCGGAAACGCAGCTGGCACTTTTTCGCCAGAAACACATTGGTTTTGTGTTTCAGTTCCACTACCTGCTGCCGGAATTTACCATTGAAGAAAACGTGGCAATGCCGCTGATGATCGGCGGCACGCGGCGTCCGGAAGCCCTGAAGACCGCCCGGGAGATCCTTGATTATCTGGGCGTTGCGGATCGTGGACATCATTATCCGGCCGAGATCTCCGGCGGTGAAAAACAACGGGCGGTCGTCGGTCGCGCCCTGATCAACCGGCCCGATATTTTGCTGGCGGACGAACCTACCGGCAACCTGGACAAAAAAAGCGGACAGCGCATGCTGGAACTGTTCAAAAAGATCCAGAAGGATTTCAGCCAGACCTTTTTCCTGGTTACCCATGACGAACATATTGCCGCCATCGCGGATATCAACTATCAGCTGGACAACGGCAAACTTAGCAAAATTATCTGATTCGCAACACTGCGACAAACCGGGAAACGCAGCGGCCTAGGGAAACCTTTCCTGCCGGCCTTTCCCCGGATTGCAGTTATTCCTTCCTCGCCACGTACAAAACGCCGCTTCTTTGCCCCTTTACATCAAAAAAGAAGGAACATTCAAAAGAAAAATTCTTTATATTCAAACCACGATGAATCCATTACGCGCTTCAAGACATCTGCTGATCCTGCTTTGCCTTCTGCCTGCATTGCTGCCGGCGGCTTACCGCAGTTACGGAAACGATCACCTGAATCTGCTTCAGGGACCCGGAGCCGTGCTCTACGGAACGGCCTACGGATTAATGCAGCAGGGGAGCGAGAACACCCTGATCAATCCCGCGGGTTTACAGCTTTCCGCCGGAAAGCCCCTGTATCTGTACCACGCGTCCTGGTTCCGCAATGAAGTCACGGCAAGCTCGCTGGCCTATACTTTGAATTACCGGCAAAAGGCAATGGGACTGATGGTATCCCGCATCGGCGTATCCGATATTCCGGATTCACGCAATGCTCTTCTGGATTACGGGCTGGACGGGATCCCCGGTACCGGAGATAGCGGGGAAGGGAACGGGATCCTGGATGAAAACGAGATCCTTGATCATGATAATATCCGGTATTCCGGAATTGCCAACTACGCCCTGCATCTCGGAATGCCGCTCCTGGAAAAAGGAAATTTTCGCGGCGGTATGAGTCTGGGACTGCTATATTCGGACCTGATGATAAGCAAAGGTTTCGGCATGACGCTGGATCTGTATGCCGAGCTGCGCGGCAAGCACGTACAATCCCTTTATGCGGTTAAAAATCTGCCTTCGGCGATCATGATCTTCAGCAACGGTTCCGCACAATATTATCCGCCGCAACTGCGCGGCGCCTGGCTTTTTCCCATAAAATGGAATGCGGTCAGTTTAAGCCCCGGTATTTCCGCAAGCATGGCTTTTGCGGAAAACCTGGATTATTATCTGCTGTCCCTGGGCCGTGCGCTTGCTCTGGATATTCAGCCCCTGCTGCGATTGCAATATCGGGATGTGCTGGCAGCGGGCATCAGCTACCGTTTCCGCGAAGGTCTGCATGCCGGCATCGAGATCCTTCTGCCGCTGCTGGATATCGCCTATACCTTCCGACCTTCCGTCAATGGCGATCTGGGCAGCAGTCACCTGTTTTCACTGCGACTTTCAACCGATATTTTTAAATGATCCGGAGGAGAATTATGAGATTCTGGAGTAGCCTGCTGATTTTTGCAATAGCCCTTTCTTCCTGTACTTCCACTGCCGTCAGAGAAAAAAGCCCCCGGGATTTGAACTACAATCAGGCCCTGTCTTTTATTCAGAAAAATCAGAAAAAAGAAAGTCCCGAACTGTATCAGGCATGTGAAAAGATCCTGCCGCTTACCGTTGAAAACCGGCAGCTGGAGGACTATCGCAAGGTTATGGGCATTTATAAAAAGAATCCCGATATTTTTCTGAAGGCAATGACCCTGGCCGAACTTTCCGCAGAGGGCTTGGAGGATACGGTTTTTCTTGATTCCGTATATGCCGCGCAGCGTAGGGCCAGGGAACTTTCGCTGACCGAAAGTTTTGTCGAAAAGGCCCGCGAGTATTACCGGGACCGCAATTATAGCGAGGACGAACTGCGTGACCGCATAACCGGCTACCGCGCTTATATTGCGGACAGTTACGGACAGAGCCTTGTTGCCCAAAAACGCAACGGCGAAGCCGTACATGTTTATGAGGCGATCGTTGAAGATTACCGGGATACCGATATCCTGCTGAACTATGCCCTTGCCCTGAACCGCCTGAATCGCTATGAACAGTCGCTAATCATGGCTATCGAAGCGCTTAAAATGACACCCGGAAGCCTGGAGGCCAAAAATACTGTCAGCGAAACCGCCGGACTGCTGGGCTATTCAAAGGCCGAGACCAATACCATGATCGAAGAAACGGTCTTTGTGGGACGCAACCTGTTGCGCCAGGATCTGCTTGCCGATGAACTGAACATCCCCATGCCCGCTTTCAGTTTGAAGAATATCGACGGATCTCTCATCAGCAATGCGGATTTTCAGGGAAAGATCCTGATCGTAAGCTTTTTTGCGACCTGGTGTCCGCCCTGCAGGGAGGAACTCCCGCATTTGAACGACACCTGGCTGCAGTACCGCAACGATCCCGAAGTGGCGCTTATCGCTGTTTCCACGGATGAAGACACTTTTCTGGTCCCGCCCTTTGTTAAAGACAACGGTTTTGCATTCCCGGTCTACTATGCCAACGGGATCAACCGCGATTTTGAGGTAAAAGGCATTCCAACCCTCTTTGTCGTGGACAAGAATGGAATCATTCGCTATAAAAAGATCGGATTTTCCAGGGGCGAGGAGTTTGGCAAGATCATGTCCTGGTATATCGACGAGATCAAGGCCGCAGAAGGCGTATGAACGCTTAACCCCGCGTGAAAAGATCGAAGATATTGCCCAGCATGCTGGTTTTGGCTTTGTAGAACTCCGTGTATTTGCATTTTGCGCAGGTCACGGCGGTGAATTTCTTGTTCTGAACATCCAGCAGCTTGCTGATCGGCCCGCCGGTCGTGCGGATCTCGTCCAACTCGTACTGCCGGCTCCCGCATTTGGGACAAACGTAGTTTAATTGCTCCATGTACACTCCTCAAATTCTTTTATCGGACAGAATTTAATTTCATATAGGGTAAAATGTTACTATTTTCTGCAGGAAGTGAGAGTAAGATGAAGCGAAAATCGATCGATATCGGCGAACTGGGGGTCAATATTTTCCGTCTCTGGGAAAAAGAATGGTTTTTGCTGAGCTCCGGTGACTACCGGCAAGGCAATTTCAACGCCATGACCGTTGCCTGGGGCAGCCTTGGTACGATGTGGAGCCGTCCTTTTGCGCAGGTGGTGGTGCGCCCTTCGCGCTACACCTATTTTTTTATGAACCGTTACGACACATTTACGCTTTGCCGTTTTCCGGAGAAATACCAGAAAGCGCTGAGTTATCTGGGCTCGGTGTCGGGAAGGGATGTGCCCGACAAGCTTCAGATCGCCGGACTGACGCCGGAAGCCGTTCCGGGAATTGCCGCTCCGGCCTATGCGGAAGCGGATCTGCTGATTGCATGCAGGAAGCGCTACTGGCAGGATATGGACGAAACGCATTTTCTGGACGGAGATATCATGTCCAAATATCCGCAGGGAAATGATTTTCACCGCATCTATTTCGGGGAAGTCATC
>JAQVTR010000062.1 GCA_028699915.1 Fidelibacterota bacterium | reverse complement strand
AAGAGCTCATAATGGCAATGAAAAAACTAAACAACAGACCCAGAAAAACTCTTGGCTTTTTAACGCCAAATGAAGTATTTTTTGGAAGTCATAAAGTTGCACTTACTACTTGAATCTAGGTTTGATAAATACCACAAATTTATTATTTTAATGCGTGTTGTGTAAAAAGACGAGGGAAATCATGAAACGCATCTTTTATTTATTGATCGTTTTGCTGGTACTGTGCAGCTGCAACAAAATCACGGTCATGAGCTACAACATTCATGCCATGCGCGGTATGGACAAGGAGTTCAATGCGGAACGCATCGCCGATGTGATCCTTGCGGAGAAACCGGATCTGGTCGGTCTGCAGGAAGTCGATCATCTGACCGCGCGCAGCGGAAATTTCGATGCTGTAACCTTCTTTGAAGAATATACCGGTATGCATGTTATCTATATGAAAACCTTCGATTATCAGGGCGGCGCCTTTGGGAACATGGTGCTCTCGCGCTTCCCCGTTTTATCGAAAAAAGAGATCCGCCTGCCCTCCCGCGAAGCCTACGAACCGCGGCTGCTGATGCGGGTAAGCGTTTTAACCGACAAAGGCGATACGCTGCATTTTTATAATACCCACCTGGATCATCACGGAGAGAATTCCGACCGTCCGGATCAGATGCGCAAGATCGCCGAGGTCCTTTCTGCAGATAGCGGCAAACGCATCTTACTCGGCGATATGAACTGTGAGCCCGGCAGCGAACCGCTGAACATGCTTAACGGCCTGATGAAACGCTGCCTTTCCAACGAAAAGACCTATCCCGCCGACCTGCCTGAGCGTATCATCGACCACGTGTATTTTGCAAGCGGCGAAGGACTGCGCTGCAGCGGCTTGAAGGTCATTCCCGAAAAGATCGCTTCGGACCACCGCCCGGTCGTGGCGCATTTCCGTTTGCGCTGAAATATGCTTTTTCGGTCCGTAAATTAAAAACTCGTTTTTCCCTCATTGACGCAATTGTTAAAAATTCCATTGAATCAATGCGTGCGGAACTCATTGACTCAATTAAAACAACGGCGATTGAGTCAATGAGATTCGCTATGATTGCGTCAATCAAATCGCGGCCAGAAATTTCGGAGCGAAGAAGCACATGCAAAACAATCCGGTGCATCCTGTCCCACTGGTATCCCTGCAGGATTGTCCTTTTCAAGAGTTATCCTGTATATCCGGTGATCCGGTCAAAAATAATCCTGTAATATTGTCTGCAACAAAAAACGGCAAGTATTTTTTTCTTGCCGTTTTCGTACCCGGGGCGGGATTTGAACCCGCATGTCCGTTGGACACTAGACCCTGAACCTAGCGCGTCTGCCAGTTTCGCCACCCGGGCATTCAGTGGTATGGATAGAGAACAAGCCCTTAATCCCAGCGGTGAACGGGGATTTATGCCGTTTTATCCTTTTTAGGAGCGCTTGTTCCCGTTTTTTTCTTTTCCGTTTTCGGCGCTGCTTTTTTTGTCGCAGGCTTCTTGGCGGCCGGTTTCGCCGCCGTTTTTGCCGGAACCTTTTTTGCCGGAACCTTTTTGGGGGTTTCGGCCGGTTTTGACAGTTCCGCAGCTACCGCATCCTCAATTTCAACGATTTCTTCTTCGAGTGAGATCTCTTCCAGCTCCAGCGGTTCTTCTTCCGGCTTGGGCGAGCTGGGCTTTACAGGTTTTTCCGCGGCTTTCTTTTCTTCGGCCTTTTTCGGTTTCGCCTTTTCTTCCTTCGCCTTGGTTTCCTGTAGGTGCTCCGCCTCGTTTTCCATCATCCCGATCTTCACCCGAAGATCGTGGATGCGGTTCATCATCTCCTCGATCTGCTCGAGACCCTGCAGATCATACCCATGTCCGTCATCGATATATTCTGCAGCTTTTTCGCCAAGTTCCTGGTAGCATTTCTGCAATATACGCTTTGACTGGAACACCTCGTATCTCAATTTCCCCAGGCGGCTGAAATCGCCTGCTTTATCCCGGGTACTCTGATATGCCTCATCGATCTTGGGACTGAGGCTTTCCCACCAACGGGACAACTTGTTTTTTACGTTATCGTATACTTTCATATGTTTTCTCCCGCTAACCCCTAAATTTACACGATAAACATCCGCGTGTCAATTACAATATCTCCCCTTGGGGTTTTTTCTAAAATACGGATTTTCGTCAGCCGCAACGCCAATATTTACCATTCAGGAGCTTCTTTTCCGGTTGTTGATCACGATCCCCGGCTCCGCGCTGACACGGCCGATCGTTGTGGAAGTCATATTGTAATTCGAGGTAATGCGCGCCAAATCAATCAGATTCTTTTCTTTCAGACTAATCAGTACGGCGGCCTGGGGCTCTCCAAAAATAAAAGCAGATTCCGGACCTTTGCGTTCCGAATATATCGTTGCGCCAAAGCGCTCGCCGCAAGCGGCGTGCAGCGCTGCAAATAGCCCGCCGCGACGGATCATCCGCGCCGAGCTGAGAATGTTCTTCTCTGCGCATGCATGTAAAACGTCTACCAGAGCGGCCAGCGTGCCGGTCATCACACCCGGCGGGGCATAGAGATCGGAAACACCCAGTATCCCGGCATAGACGGACCCTTTCAGTTCGCCATTCGAATCACCCAGAAGACAAATAAAATCACCGGCTTCGCTGAATTGCTGTGCGATGCGGCGTTCGGCGTCTCGGCAGATAAAAAAAAGGGTCAGAGCATCCTTTTCTGCGGCTTCAATACGGCTGTTCGCCAGGGGAATGTCGAAAAGAGCGGCACTTTTACGCAAAGCTGTTATCACGCTTTCGTTGTCCTGTGGAAATTCTGCACTGCTTTCGATAAAATAACTCATGGCAAGTACTTTCATTCCGCGTACCTGCAAATCAACAATGGCCGACAGCGCATGCAACTCTGCACTTTTTTCATTGAAGTGCATTCCCCGCATAGTGTAAGCATCAATCTGCAGATCCGGTATTCCGTTTTGTCCCGGATATCTGCGCGTCGGTGCCGTGCTTTTCTCGTTTTCCAGTGCTTTCAGCAGTGCGGATGGGTCGAATTGCCTTTCTTCCGGAAATTCGCCATTGCTATCCGGCTCCGGAATGTAAATGCCGTTTTTGCCCGGCAAATGCGGCTGCATCTGCTGTTCCAGAAGGCGCAATGTACTTAAAGGAATATCCAGCCAGCCGTCCTCGTTGTCCAGGCTCAAGACCGGAAAACGCACGGTTTTTCCCAGAAACTGCGGGAACATGCCGGCTTTTTCCGCCGCAGCCTTAAAATCGGCATTGCGGTTATCGGGAACAAAATAGATCATCGCATTTTTATGGACCGAATAAAGGCGCTGCGCCGAAGCGGTGATATGGGCTCCGGTTTGCTGTTCCAGGCAGACCCGGCAAAGGCGCTCCCAAGGATGCTCGTCGGCAACCAGGGCAATATAATTTGCGTAATAACGCAAGATCTGCAAGTCGTCTTCGTCCTCTTTAGACGAAACTGACTGAAAATAGATGGCGTAATCACTGAATCGCGAACGGATGTGCTGTTCCTGCTCCGGACGGGTAATGCCCAGCATCAGCCGGCCATTTTTGTGTTCGTAACAGATTGGAGAATACAGATAGTGCGCCGCCATGTCCAAGCGACAGCGCAGAGCGTCCCGGTGATTGCTCAAATACAGAAAATGCGTGTCGTCAATATTAATATAAACATCCCGGTTGACGTTATAACGATTAAAACGTTTTTCTCTGTCTTCCTCCCGTGGATCAAAAAAGGCAAAGGCTTTCTGTTCAATAACCGGGATCTCGTGTCCCAGGAGTTTCTGCAGAATCTTTTCAAAATCTTGCATCGCGTTCTCCGTCCTTCCGCGTTAAAACCATTTTCCGGATAAAATACGCTGTTCTTTGTGAAAAAATAACAGTTTTTATGCGGTAATTGCTATTCCCGACTTGAATATATCCGGAATAAACCTTATTATAGCTGTCAATTCTAAACGGAGTCGCAGATGGAAGAAGCATGGATCCGGCAAATCGTCGCCGCACAGCGCGGCTTCTTTGCTGACGGACAAACAAAAGAACCGGCTTTCCGAATCGCTGCTTTGCAAAAACTGAAAAGCCTGGTCCGAAAGCACGAAAACGCTCTGATGGACGCGCTGGAGGAAGATCTCCGCAAGTCGCAGTTTGAAAGTTATATTACGGAGATCGGGCACGTATATAAAGAGATCGAATGGCACCTCCGGCATCTGAAACGGCTGTCCCGGACACGCCGCATGCCCACGCCATGGGTCCTGTTTCCCTCTCGCAGCCGCATCCTGCGCGAGCCCTACGGCACGGTGCTTATCGTTTCTCCCTGGAACTATCCCCTTAATCTGGCGCTCATTCCGCTGATCGGCGCTATTGCAGCGGGAAATTGTGCCCTTCTGAAACTGGCGCATTATTCCACGGCCACGTCCGCCCTGCTGGAGAAACTGATCAATCAAAGCTTTCCGGAAAATTATATCCGGGCTCTCGACGGCGGACGCGAGGTGAATCACATGCTGCTGAAGGAACGTTTTGACTATTTGTTCTTTACCGGCAGTCCAGCGCTCGGAAAAGTTTTTGCGGAGTCCGCAGCTAAAAATCTGACGCCCTGCACGCTGGAGCTCGGTGGCAAGAGTCCCTGCATCGTGGACCGCGATGCCGATCTGCAGACGGCAGCCCGGCGCATCGTGTGGGGAAAATTCCTGAATGCCGGACAGACCTGTATCGCGCCGGATCATCTGCTGGTGCAGAAGGATATCAAAGAGGAACTGCTGAAAAAGATCTGCGCGGAGATCGAACGCCAGTTCGGCGCGGACCCTTACGAAAGTCCGGACTTTGGCAGGATGATCAACGGGGCCGCCTTTGCACGGGTCAGCGCCTATCTTTCCGACGGGAAGATCGTCTGCGGCGGTAAGATCCGGGAGGCGGACCGCTATATTGCGCCGACCCTGCTGGACGAAGTTTCGCCGGACGCACCGGTGATGCGGGACGAGATCTTCGGACCCATTCTTCCCGTGCTGACATTTGGACATATCGATGAAGCGGTGCGCATTGTATCATCCCGCAAAAAACCGCTGGCGCTGTATTATTTTACCAAAGATGTCCGGGGCGCCCAAAAACGCATCCGCGAAATGGATTCCGGCGGCGTTTGCATCAATGACGTTGTCATCCATTACGGCAATCCGCGCCTGCCTTTCGGCGGTGTAGGCAACAGCGGCACGGGGCGCTACCACGGCAAATACAGCTTCGATACCTTCAGCCGCGAACGCGCCTGCGTGATCTCGCCGACCCTGTTTGATATCCCGGTCAAATTCGCGCCTTACGGGAAGAAGTTGCGATTGCTGAGGAAAATATTTTAAAGTAGACAGAAGACGGTAGACGGTAGACGGTAGACGGTAGACGGTAGGGGGCGTGAACAATTCAATTGACAAAGGACAATTGACAAAGGACAATTGAAAAAAGACAATTGAAAATTAATTTTGGAATGTGACAGAAATCACACCTGTTTCTTTACGTTTGACAGTTGTATAAGATCGAATTATTTTAAAAGGATTCTCGGGAAGAATGAAAGATCGGTTGCTATTTGTTATGTATAAACCGTAAAGTGTGACAAGGGGGGGCCGTGAAAGATAATATTATCGTAGAGAAAAGTATAGAATTTGCCGTTAGTATCGTGTATATCTGCAGGCATTTGCAAAAAGACCATAAGGAATACGTAATATCAAAACAATTACTGAAATCGGGAACCAGTATCGGAGCAAATGTAAAAGAGGCAATTCAGGCTCAGAGTAAAAAGGATTTTCTTAATAAAACGAATATTGCTTTAAAAGAGGCAAGTGAAACAGAATTTTGGATAGATCTGCTGATAAGAACGCATTATCTGGACAAAAATGCGGCTAATCTAATTAATGAATGCATTGAAATAAACAAGATAATTCAAACGATAGTAAAAACCACAAAACAAAACCTTGGCATCCAATAGCACTCATTGTCAATTAATCATTTGACCATTTAATTGTCAATTGTCCTTTGTCAATTGTCAATTGTTAACTATTAATTGTAATGCCGGTATAAAAAATATATCCTGATTATTTTCAATTCTGAGAATATAAACATACTTCATGTATCCGTCCCCACAGATATGATCGTGAACCGCCCTCGTCCGCCGGTTGGCGGAACTACGGCGCTTGAAGTGGAGCATAGGAGGCTCGAACTCCTGACCTCCGCATTGCGAACGCGGCGCTCTCCCAGCTGAGCTAATGCCCCGGGTCAAATTCCATTCTTCCGTCTTCAAACGGAGTGAATTTTACCAAGCGATAAAATAGTCAAAAAACCCCGGATACGGTATGAAAAAATCATGATATCAATAAATTATTCCGGGAATTTCTATTCCGGCCGCGGCCATCGGTTCGTAAATGCCGGATGCGGCTTGTGTGGAATTGCGATGTATGATACGGATAATCTGTTATCCCTACATAACTATTTAAACTGTCTGAAAAATAGGAAAAAACCTCCAAAACAAACGACTTGACATTTGTTCTGGAAAAAAATAAATTAAAAATACTATCATAGCAGTCCGGTCAAACAGGAAACAGATACAGACAAGGAAATATTTATTTATCGATTTTTAACAGACAAAATACAAAACAGTAAGACGTGAAAACAAATCAACGGTTACATGAGTGCAATAACAACGCGGGAGGGAGGCACATGAAAGAACCAAGCAAAAGAATTGCTTTATTTAACATCATACGTCACGGGTTAATTCTGATCTTTGGCGCCATTCTGATGTCTTGTGTATCACAGACCGGGCAGCATTTACAAGCAACAAAGCGAGTATTTCATATACCTGCGATAACCCTTGAAAAGCCGGTAGAAAATCTGGGTTACAAAGTACCGTTAACGTCAGTGAAGCTTTCAGAAAAAAGAGATTACGGGACCGTCATAAAAAGTAGAAACACAAATGGATTTGAAGCCTATAGGGCAATTATCGTTAACGTAAATAAGATCAAAAAGCAATTCGCCTACATCGTCGTTGACGACGATTGCGAAACGGCCGTCTTGAATCCGGGAGACCAGCTTTTAGATCATGTTACCGAAACATTGCAGGATTTAAATAAAAGAGATCATCAATGGTTAAAAGACTGCTTTCAAAGAGGTAAAAATCTGGAGTAAACATATGGCCTATAATGGAAACCGACCCGTCAATAACCCAAATGAATGTGTTATGTGTGACGCATGTTTAAATAAATGTCCCGCAGGTGCAATGGAGCATTTCATTGTGCCCGGATCATACAAGATTATCATGTTAGTGGATGTTGAAAAATGTTGTAATATTACGTGTTCCGGAGAATGTTGGAATATATGTCCATTGGCTTGTTTGGACGAATACCCATGCATTAGTAAAAATTGCTGTTAAAGGATATTTGTTTCTTGTTTTTTTTGCAGTGCAAAGTGACCTTTCCCCCATTTTTCCGCTTCGCGGTGCAAAGGGGAAATATGATTATTTTATTGCGTGACTAAATTCATTTTTTTGCCACCAGCAGCGCAACGCTTTCGATATGCGCGGTGTGGGGAAATATATCCACGGGCCCTATATCGTAAAAAGAATTTCCGGACAAATAAAAAAAGCCCCCGCAAGGGAGCTTTTTGTTGATCTCATTTTAGATATTACTTCAAATACATGATCTTCCGCATCTGTATCTGATCTTTGAAGCGGGCGCGGATGAAATAGATGCCGGTGGATAATTGTTTCGGAGCATAAGGGATCTCATGCGTGCCGGCCTGTTTATTTAACAGCATATGATCTGCGACCCTGCCGCGGATATCCAGAATATCCAGGATAAGCTCGCCGGACTCGGGAAGCTCTACGCGTATGCGGGTCGAAGGATTGAAAGGGTTGGGATATGCGTGATGCAGCGCAAATGCCTCCGGCAGGATCGTTTCTTGTTCAATAAGGGGCTCTTCCGGAAGCACGCGTTTTGCCAGTTTTATATTGCTGACATTCTCTCCCATATCCGATCTGGCGATCAGGGTCAACGCGCTTTCAGGATACCTTGCTTTCAGCTCATTAAGATAAAACAGGGCCATCTCGCAATTTTCAAGATCTTTATGGTACATATTAAAAAGATCAAAAAGGGATGTTAGGGCATAGCTTCCTTCCCTGCTGTCGCTGAGGATCGTTTCCGATAAAGCAATGGCCGCCGGCATATTTCCCTTTTCCCTGAGCTGCGAAACCTTTTGCGATAATGCAAAGGTTCTCAGATCGGGATCATCGACCGAGCGGTGCAGATCATCCAGCAGCTCAATCCCGTCTGCCGCTTTGTGATCCGCACACTGTTTAACGTCAGCCAAAAGTGGACAGTTTGGGGTAAGAAATTAAGAGACACTTTTGTAACTTAAGACAGTAGCAAAGGAGTCGAAATGAAACCATCAGACAGTGCAGAAAAAGTGATCAAAG
>JAQVTR010000018.1 GCA_028699915.1 Fidelibacterota bacterium | reverse complement strand
ATTTGACCCAATTGTTTAACACCCCACCCCCGGGACTTTCATCCAAAGGCCCGGTTTCTGAACCTTTTGCTTTGAACCTTACTTCCAAACTTTAACCTTTTGCTTTAATCCTCAAACCCAAGCTTTAAGCATTTTCCAAATGCTGTATCATATTTCTTTCCGTCATGCAAAAAACATTGTAATTTATCCGCACGTGCTCGCTCGAAAGGCTTGTAATGTTTCTTCAAATCGCACTGCTTATCGCGGGTTTCGCCCTGCTGCTGAAAGGCGCCGACTGGCTGGTGGACGGCGCCGCATTCCTGGCACGGAAATACCGCGTACCGGAACTGGCCATCGGCCTGACCATCGTGGCGTTCGGCACCTCGGCACCCGAGCTGGTGGTCAATACCTTTGCCGCCGAGAAGGGAAACGCGGCGATCGTTTACGGCAATGTGATCGGCAGCAATAATTTCAACCTTTTTGTTATTCTCGGCATCGCCGCCCTGATCACCCCCCTAAAGATCCATATCAATACCGTTCGCCGGGAAATCCCGCTCTCCCTGCTGGCCGTCCTCGTTTTGTTTCTGCTTACCGATAATCTTTTTTCGCGGGAAAAACACCTGCTGTCACGCATCGACGGACTGATCCTCTTATTGTTTTTTGCGGCGTTTTTATATTACGTGTATCTGCAGTTAAAAAAAGACAGGTCCGCTAAAGGCATTCCTGCATCGGACTCTCCGGGCTGGAAAATCGCTTTGCTGATCCTTGCCGGGCTGGGCGGGCTGATGCTTGGCGGCCGGCTGGTGGTGGATCAGGCACAAGCCCTTGCAAGAGCCCTGGGAGTCAGTGAGAAAATCATTGCCTTGACGATCGTCGCAATGGGGACTTCTCTGCCGGAACTGGCGACATCGCTGCTTGCGGCGATCAAAAAGAATAACGATATCGCCATCGGCAACATTATCGGATCGAACATCTTTAATATTTTTCTGATCCTCGGCGTCAGCGCCGTGATCCGACCCATTCCCTATGATCTTTCATTTAACCGGGAGCTGCTGTTGCTGGGAGCCGGCACGATCCTGTTGCTGCTGGCAATGCTTAGCGGGCAAAAAAAACAACTGGACCGCTGGGAGGCCGCCGTTCTCCTGGCCCTTTATGTCGCCTATACCGTTCTGCTGATCGTCAGAGCATGAACATCACGTTTTTCGCTTTGAGTGCGCGTGAAAACACTGTATTTTAATCCGCAAAACAACGGATCTCTTATGATGAAATCTTTTCGCGTTATTATACCGCTGATGCTGCTCCTGCCGCTTTTCTTCTTGTCCTGCCAAAAATCGGAACTGCCCCCGAATCTTGTGCGGATCAGCAGCCAGATCTGGATGCGCAAAAATCTGGACACGGCTGTTTTCCTGAACGGCGACAGCATCGCTTTCTGTAAAAATTACGATGAATGGCGTCAACTCGCGGACCGAAAAGAGCCGGCATATACGATATACGGGCAAGATACCGCCAATCAAGAAAAATACGGACTGCTCTATAACTGGTACGCGGTCAGCGATCCGCGGGGACTGGCTCCGGAAGGCTTCCGCATTCCCGCGGAAGCGGATCTTTCCCTGCTGCTGGAACAATGCGGCGGCAAACGTTTCCGTTCCGGCAGAGCCCTGCGTTCCCTGCTTTCCAGTGGCCACAGCGGCTTTTCAGCCCTTTACGGCGGCTGGGCCGGCATGACCCCGGATCCGGAAATGGGAACGGATTTTTATATGGACCTCGGCGCTAACGCCGCGTTCTGGAGCGCAAGCGAAAATGACGCCGAGACTGCCTGGAACTTGGATTTGGGCAGGACCGTCCGCAGTGATACCGAAGGCGCATATCTTGACGGATCAAGCCCAAAATCGCGGATGTTTTCTCTGCGCTGCATTTATACCGAGCCCAAACCCTAGGCTGTACCAAATTTCCTGCCAGGAAAGTCATTTCCAGAAGATTGCCGGTTGACATTGTCATTATTTTTCGCTGATTATTTGTTCGGGATCCTCTGCCTTTTCCGATTTTCACCTTGATTATTTGCAGGTATTTGCGTAGTCTTCACTGTCGTACCGATCTAAACCGCGGGGTAAAATAATGAAACGCCTGTATACCTTACTTCTTTTTAATGTAATCCTAATCGTGTTTATATGCGCCGAAACGAAGATCATCGCACACCGCGGTTTCTCATCCGCCGCACCCGAGAACACGCAGACCGCCTTTCGCGAGGCGATTACCGTGGGTGCGGATTATTTCGAGCTGGATGTCCATCAAAGCAGGGATGGCAAACTGGTCGTCATTCATGACGGATCCGTAAACCGTGTAAGTTCCAACGGCATGACGGGAAAAATCGCCGACATGAGCTTCCGGGAAATCCGCAAAGTCCGGGCCGGCTATTCCAAAAAATACGGAGAGACCTTTAAAAACGCGCGCATTCCGACCCTGAAGCAAGCGCTGCGGCTGGCAAAAAATAAGATCAGGGTCTGTGTCGAGATTAAGGCGCCGGACATCGAAGCCGCCGTACTCAAGGCCGTCTATGATCTGAAAATGGAAAAACAGGTCATCATTTTTGCTTTTGATTACGGAGTTCTCAAAAATATGCGTGAGATGGATAAGGACATCCCACTGTTGTATTTGCGCAGTGTGGTGGACAGTACGGTCATTGCGGATGCGACCGCCATTAAAGCCGCCGCCATCGGTGCGGGCCGGCCTACGGCGATCACAGCGGAGCTGCTGAAAGAGGTCCACGCAAATGACATGGAGCTCTGGCAGTGGACCGTTAACGATCCCAATGATATGCAGCGGCTGCTGGACATCGGCATTGACGGGATCATTACCGATCATCCTGATAAAGCTCTGACGCTGCGGGCTGCAAGGGCTAAATAATTTTGCGGGAGATAACGGGGTGGTCTGTTTTGACGGGATAACCGGAATATATTTTTAGACAGGATCACAGGATTAACCGGATTTTTTTAGACAGGATAACTGGATAGACCGGATTTTTGATAACTGTTTTATTTGACAATTACAGGATCTCGACACCTCAACACCTTGACATCTCGACACCTCGACACCTCAACATTCTTTGCTTTTGTGAACACAGAAAAAAAATTATTAATCGCCCCGTGAATTCATTATATTTTCCCGATTGGGTGAAAATATGGACCGTTCTCATAAACAACGACTTATTATCGGATTTCTGGGTGCTCCGCTTATTCTGCTCGCGGCCTGGTTCGGCAACTGGTGGTTTTTGGCGCTGATCTGTGTTATTGCGGCATTTTCTGTCTATGAGTTACTGAAACTAATCCACTATCCACCTCGCGTACTGATGATCGTGGCGCTCGTGATGACCCCGCTCTGCCTCTTGGCCATGTACCGCCTGCGCTTGGATCTGGTTGTTTTGATCCTGGTGTTCACGGCGATCTTTACAAATATCAGCCTGCTCTTTTACAAGAAAAGCGAATATCTAAAAATGTCCTTTGTCGGCATCGGTTCCATTATCTATCCGGGACTCTGTCTGGGCACAATGATCCTGCTGCGAAACCTTCAGTTTAACGGAACGGAAATCGGCCGGAACATCGTCATTACCCTTATAATCGGCGTATTTGCCACGGACATTGCCGCTTTTTATATTGGAAAGTTGTTTGGAAAAACCCCGCTTTTCCCCAGTGTCAGTCCTAAAAAAACCCGGGAAGGGGCTGTCGCGGGATTTTTATTTTGCACCGTGTTCATGATCTTTCTCTGGGCAAGGGATTTTGTGCCTTTTTTTGGTTTTATTGATTATCTGGTCGTTGCGCTTTGTGCCGGGATCTTCGGACAGCTGGGAGATCTTGTGGAATCCAAGATCAAGCGCGAGATCGGGGTAAAGGACTCCTCCAACATTCTTCTGGAACACGGAGGTTTTCTGGACCGCTTTGATTCGCTCTCGGTTACGGCTCCCCTGTTCTGGATCTACGTGTATATAAAATTTTTCCTTTAGGGTGGTTTTTTACTGAAAAAATGATACATTACAAGCTTGAAAACGAAATCTGTGAGCATTGCACAAGTTTGAGAAAAAAAGAGGAATTATGAAAGCGGAAGCAATTAGATCCATTCTTGCCACCGACTGCGGCAGTACAACGACCAAAGCCATCCTTATCGAAAAACAAGGTGATGAATACCGGCTGGTCGTTCGCGGCGAGGCGCCCACCACGGTGGAAGCGCCTTTTGAAGATGTGACCCGCGGAGTATTGAATGCAGCCAAGGAAGTGGAAGAATTACGGGGCCGCCAGATTCTGGACGGCGACAAGATCATTACTCCCCAGCAGGGGGAAAAGGGCGTGGATATTTATATTTCGACCAGCTCTGCCGGTGGCGGCCTGCAGATGGTCGTGACCGGCATTGTCAAGGCGATGAGTGCCGAGTCCGCCGAACGTGCTGCACTGGGCGCCGGGGCTATTGTGATGGACGTACTGGCCTCCAACGACGGACGCCTGCCGCATGAAAAGATCCAGCGTATCCGCCATTTGCGCCCGGATATGATCCTGCTCTCCGGCGGAACGGATTCGGGCAATATCAAGGGTGTGGTGGAAATGTCCGAACTGCTGAAGGCCGCCAATCCCAAACCGCGCCTGGGCATCAATTACAAACTGCCGGTCATCTACGCCGGCAACCAGAAGGCCAATAAGGAAATTCAGGAAAATCTGGGCAATGAGACCGATCTGAGCATCGTTCCGAATTTGCGCCCGGTGCTGGAACGCGAAAACCTGGGCCCGGCCCGCGACAAGATCCACGATCTGTTCATGGAACACGTGATGGCACAAGCCCCGGGATACAAGGAGCTGATGGCCATGTGCGACGCGCCCATTATGCCCACACCCGGCGCCGTCGGTGAGATTATGCAGGTCATTGCAAAAAAAGAGAATATTACCGTTTTGGGAGTGGATATCGGCGGCGCCACCACCGACGTTTTTTCGGTCTTTAAAGACCCCGATCTCGGTGAGCCGGTCTTCAACCGCACCGTCAGCGCCAATCTTGGGATGAGCTATTCCATTTCCAATGTTCTGGCTTCCGCCGGATTGCCGAACATTTTGCGCTGGGTCCCTTTTGAGATCGACGAAGTGGACCTGAGAAACCGTATCGGCAATAAGATGATCCGTCCGACAACGATCCCGCAGTCCCTGGATGAGCTCAAGATCGAACAGGCCATCGCCCGCGAAGCCCTGCGCTTGTCCTTTATTCAGCACAAAGAGTTCGCTGTGGGACTCAAGGGCGTTCAGAAGGAACGCACCATTTCCGATGCCTTCGACCAGAGCGCTTCAGGAGAAACGCTGGTCAACATGATGGACCTGGATATTCTGGTCGGTTCCGGCGGTGTGCTTTCGCATGCGCCGCGCCGCCATCAGTCCGCCCGCATGATGATCGATGCTTTCCTTCCGGAAGGTATCACACAGATCGCCGTGGATTCCATCTTTATGATGCCGCAGCTGGGTGTTCTGGCCAGTGTGCACGAAAAAGCCGCGGCGGAAGTCTTTAACAAGGACTGTCTCCTGCGCCTGGGAACCTGCATCGCTCCGGTTGGTTCCATCAAGCCGGGAAAGGAATATATGCGTTTGCGCTGCACACTTCCGGATGGGAAGAGCATTGACAAAGCCTATACTTTGGGAGATATGGAACTGATCGAAGCGCCTTACGAAGCCATCCCGGCGGAGATCATTCCCGCACGTGGCGTGGATGTGGGCGGCGGTCCCGGACAAAGCATCAAGACCGATATCTACGGCGGCCTGGTCGGAATTATTGTGGACGCCCGCGGACGCCGGCCCTTTGTCTTGCCCGAAAATCCCGCCGAACGCGTCGCCGCACTGCAAAAATGGAGCAAAGCCGCCAAAGAATTCGAAGACCGTTAAGCGGTCGGATTCAGAATAAGGAGATACTATGGCACATGCATATACACCCGGTTTAAAAGTCATACCCCGCATCCTGGTTCACAAGACGCGCCGCCTTCCCCTGAAGGGCACGGTAACCGTTGAAAAGGGGGATCAGGTCGATGCGGAAAAGGTGGTCGCCACGACCGACCTTCCAGGGAACGTCGTTCCGGTCAATCTTGCCAACATTTTGAATATCGACGCCTCGGAGATCATGGATATTCTGATCAAAAAACCCGGCGACAGCATTCGGGAGGGTGACCTTATTGCCGAGACCCACGGCATTTTCGGCTTATTTAAAACCAAAGCCCTTTCACCGGCCAGCGGAACGCTGGAAGCCGTATCCGGGATCACCGGCCAGGCAATTATCCGCGAAGCTCCCATTCCGGTTTCGGTACAGGCCTACATTGACGGAAAAGTCAGCGGAATCATTCCGGACGAAGGTGTGGAAATCAGCACGGCGGCTTCGTTTATTCAGGGAATTTTCGGTATCGGCGGCGAACGCCGCGGTACTATCAAGGTCTTGACCCGGGACACAAAAACACCCATCAGTGAAGATATGATCGATGAAAGCTGTAAAGGCAAGGTCCTTGTCGGTGGCGCATTTTTAAGTTATAAGGCCTTCCTTAAGGCACAGAAAGCCGGAGCCACCGGCATTGTGGTGGGCGGCTTTAATTACCGGGATATTAAAAAGATCGTCGGTTACGATATTGGTGTTGCCATCACGGGACAGGAAGATATTAATACCACGCTTATCATTACCGAAGGGTTTGGCGACATTCACATGGCGCAGCAGACCTTTGACCTGCTGAGATCGCACGAAGGCCGCATGGCTTCCATTAACGGCGCCACGCAGATCCGTGCCGGCGTGATCCGTCCGGAAATCATCATTCCCATCGATGATCAGGATGCCATACAGGAACACAAGGCCGAACTGTTCGGGATGGAACCCGGCACCGTGGTCCGCGTGATCCGCGCGCCGTATTTCGGAATGCTGGGCGAGGTCACGGAACTGCCGCACGAACTGCAGCGACTGGAATCCGGCTCGCTTGCCCGCGTTGCAAAAGTCAAACTCCAGGAAGGCGGAAAAGAGGTCCTTCTGCCCCGCGCCAACCTGGAAATGATCGAAACAAAATAGGAGCGTTTATGAAAGCGAAGAACCTGGCCGCGACCCTGTTTGCTTTCGGCTTGTTCTTTACGGGCTGTCAGTCGATCGATAAACGGATCGAGAAAGGACAATTTGCCATGGCCGCAAAAAAAATCGACCGCATGACGGCAACGTCAAGTTTTGACCTGAGGGATAAGATCGCGTTGGAACATGAAAAAGAGCGAATCCGCAGGGTCGAAATGGATTTCAACAAATCCCTGGACGATATTCTGCCTTTTATCCGCAAATATTACCCCGAAGTCAGCAAAGCGCAGATCCGGGAATGGGAATCCTCCAAAGCTCTGGAGAAAATGCGGATTAACGGGCAGGACCGTTATTTTGTCCGCGCCGCACCCAATCTGTTCCGCATCGACAAAGAAGCTAAAAAACAAAAAATCCGTATTGACGGGGAACAAAAAGACGGTCTGGATGTATTTCTTCAGCAACACCTTCCTGCCGTTATTAAAGATCTGCGGCAGCGAAACACAACGCTGGGAAAACCCGTTAACATGGAATTTACCTATACACTGACCGTCGATGCCGATGCCGTTCCCGCGGGCGAAATGATCCGCTGTTGGCTGCCCTTCCCCCGCGAAGGACATGAGCGGCAAACCGATATTCGGCTTCTTTCAGCTAATTGCGACCATTATGTTATTGCTCCCAATAACTATCAGCAGCGTACACTTTATATGCAAAAACCGGCAGTCGCCGGAAAAGCCACGGTATTTGAATACGGCTTTTCCGCAGCTGTCCGGCCACAGTGGTTCGATCTGGCTGAACGGAATTTCCCGCCTTATGACAAGAGCAGTGAGATCTACCGCAAATATACCGCCGAGCGCGATCCGCATTTGCTCTTTACGCCCGCGGTAAAAGCGCTCTCGGAAAAGATCGTCGGCAACGAAAAAGATCCCTATCAGATCCTGAAGAAGATCTTCGCTTATATCAGCGAACATTATCCCTGGGCAAGCGCCCGGGAATATTCCACGATCCCGAACATCCCGGATTACGTCATTGCCAACGGCCATGGCGACTGCGGACAGGTTACCCTGCTCTTTATGGTCCTGGCGCGTTACAACGGCATTCCCGCGCGCTGGCAAAGCGGCTGGATGCTGCACCCGGGCGAGGTCAATCTGCACGACTGGTGCGAGATCTACATCGAAGGCTGCGGCTGGGTTCCGGTCGACCAGTCCTTCGGACGCCGGGATACCGAATCCGAGGACTGCAAATGGTTCTACCTCGGCGGCATTGACAGCTACCGCCTGATCGTCAATGACGATTACGGCATGCCGCTCTTCCCCGACAAGCAGTTCATGCGCAGCGAAACGGTGGATTTCCAGCGCGGTGAAGTGGAATGGCGCGGCGGCAATCTGTATTTTGACAAGTGGGATTACCACATGGAAGTAACATATCTCAATCAATAGTATTGGAAAGGAAACAACATGAAAAAGATCTTTACGGTCCTTCTGGCGGCCTCACTCCTTTTTGTGGCATGCTCGGATAAACCTAAACTTACACAGGCACAAATCGAGTTTTTTAAAGCCATGGGGGAAAAGATCCCTTATATGAAACCCGACACCACCGTGGTACTGGCACGCACCAGCGCTTTCGATATCAGGAACCATGACATTATGGAAAATGTGTTTCAGGGAATGCGCGGCGACATCACGATTATTTCCAATGTAGAACCGCAGCGTATCGAAAGCTTTATTATGCAGGTGGTTACCCTGAAGGCGCAGCAGGAAGTCCTGCTTGCGGAAGCCGAAAAAGAAGGCATCCGGATTACAAAAGATACGGTCAATGCCTTTATCGAAAAGAACCTGTATACCCCGAACGGCGGCAAGGAAGCCTTCATGGAACAATTGAAGATCCAGCAGATTGATCTGAATTTCGTCCGGGAGGATGTACGGAAAAACATGCTGATCATGAAATATATTGACGAAGTCATTCTGTCCGATCTTGATATCCGCGTCAGTGACGAAGAGGTCGGCGCCTATTATGAAGCCAATAAGGATCAGTACCAGCAGGAAACCGTTTCCGCGCGGCACATTCTTTTTATGACGCAGGGCAAGAGCGATCTGGAAAAAACCGCAGTCCTGGGGATGGCCGAAAATGTGTTGGAACGGGCACGCGGCGGTGAGGATTTTGCCATGCTGGTTGCAGACTACAGCGAGGACCCCGGTTCGAACACCAGCGGCGGCTTGTACGAGAATTTCCCCCGCGGACGCATGGTGCAGGCCTTTGAAGATGCAAGCTTCAGCATGAAGATCGGTGAGATCAGCGACCTGGTCGAGACTCCCTACGGCTACCACATTATTAAAAAAGAAGACCATAAATACGGCAATACCCTGGATGAGGTCCGTGACGAGATCGAGAACATTTTGCGCGAACAGAAAAAAGAAGCCGCTTTCCCGGCCATTCTTGACAGCCTTGTCGAAAAATACGAATACAAGTTCATGCTTTAACATAAACTGTCAACAAGCATGAGGCGACTGCACCCCGCATCTGCCTTTTTCCGTTTGCATCGCTGCCGTTCAGGAACCGTGAAACAAATGATGGGAGATCGGCGATTAATTTTTATATTATCCTTGTAAAGAGGATGTGACAATATGGAGAAAAACGCAATTATGACCTTTATCAAAAAGAACAAAAAAACGATCCTGTTAAGTATGCTGGTGCTGGTGCTTGCTTTTAGCCTTGCAAATCTTGGAAAACTGCGGGCGGGGGCCAAAGATATTTACGAAAAACTGCAGGTCCTGACCGACATTATCGGCATTGTCAACGAGAACTACGTAGAGGATGTCGACTGGGAAAAGACCATGGAAGGCGCGTACCGCGGCTTGCTGGAGGAACTGGATCCGCATTCGACCTACATTCCTGCCAAGCGTTTCGAGGCTGTCCAGGAAGAATTTGAGGGAGAATTCCAGGGTATTGGCATTGAATATGACATCATCGACGGCTACATTACCGTAATTTCCCCCATTATCGGCACTCCGGCGGAACAGGTCGGCCTGCAATCCGGCGATAAATTCCTGAAGATCGACAACGAATCCGCCTACAAGATCAGCCGGGATGAAACCAAGAAGCGGCTGCGCGGCAAAAAAGGCACAACGGTGGTGGTGAACGTCCTGCGAGAGGGCATTAAGGAGCCTTTTGATGTGAGCATCGTCCGTGACGACATTCCCCTTTATTCCGTATCGGGATATTTTATGCTGGATGAAGAAACCGGTTATATCCTGATGAACCGTTTTGCCGAAAAAACGCATCAGGAATTTCTGAACGCAATGGAAAACCTGACGGGCCAGGGCATGCGGACGCTGATTTTGGACCTGCGCTACAACAGCGGCGGCTATATGAACCAAGCCATTGACATTCTGGATGAATTTATTGTCGAAAACGATACCCTGGTCTATACCAAAGGCCGCATCCGTTCCGCAAACGAAGTGCATCGTGCCACAAAGCGCGGCAACTACGAAGACATGCAGATCGTCGTCCTTATTAACCGGGGATCCGCATCGGCTTCGGAGATCGTTTCGGGCGCACTGCAGGATTTGGACCGCGGACTGATCGTTGGGGAGACTTCCTTTGGCAAGGGACTGGTGCAGCGTCAATGGAACATGCGGGACGGTTCGGCGGTGCGCGTGACGGTTGCCCGTTACTATACCCCCTCCGGCCGGCTTATCCAGCGCCCCTACGACAACGGTACCGCACGCTATTACGAAGAACTTTATGAACTTCCGGACAGCAGCTTCAGCGACTCTCTGGATAAGCATCTGGAAGACCAGCCGCAATACCGGACCCGAAACGGACGCATTGTATACGGCGGCGGCGGCATCACTCCGGACATTGTGATCAAGCGCAATTATGATCTCAGCGCCAGCACGATGCAGATCTTCAGCAAGAATGTGCGCCTTTTCTTTAAATTCGCCCAGGAATACAGCCGGCAGCATCCGGAATTTAACACGGACCCGGACAATTTTATCTATGCGGTGCACTTTGACGAAAACTTTATTCCCGAACTTTACGATTTCGTGTCCGGCGAGATCAAAGGTCTGGACCTGCAGGAACTGGAAAAAGACAGGGACTATCTTGAAATGCAGATCAAATCGGAGATTGCAAAGATCTGGTGGGATAACAATGCCTATTACGAAGCCCGGCTGCTTTGCGACAATCAACTGACCCGGGCAATGGATTCGGCGCAGGAACTGCAAAAATGGCTTTCCGGTCAATAATCTATTGACTTTATTATGGTATTTTCTTAAAATGACGTGTTGTATCCTATAATTATAACTTTATTTTGGAGGTTGAATTTATGGTAAAGCTCTTTCTCGATGGCGGTCCCTTTATGTGGCCCATCTTGGGTCTGTTCCTCGTTGGCCTGGTGATTGTTTTTGAGCGCGTATATGCATTAACGACAATTACCGCAAAAACCAAAGCATTTACAAAGACCATCAAGAATATTTTACTTGAAGAAGGTATCGCAAGCGCACTGGCGGCATGCCAGGAATCCACAAGTCCCGTAGCCGCGATGTATTCCGAAGCACTGCGCCATTACGACAAGGGCTTTGAAAAAGTGGAAAAAACCCTCGACACCATCGGGGCCCTGGAAATGACCTTTCTGGAAAAAAATCAGATCTGGCTTTCAACCGTGATCGTACTTGCCCCTATGATGGGTTTTACGGGAACGGTATCCGGCATGGTCAACGCTTTCCAGGACATTGCCGCCGCAAACGATATGTCTCCCGCCGTTGTGGCAAGCGGTATTTCCGAAGCGCTGCTAACGACCCTGTTCGGTCTGGTCGTGGCCATGATCATTCAGATCTTCCAGAACTTCTTCCTTTTCCAGATCGATAATCTGGTTGTTGATATGGAACGTAGCTCCCTGTCACTGATGGATGATCTGGAAAACCAGGTCATCAAAAAATAATTAGCAATAGGGAAAATACATGATACGCAAGAAAAGTCGTCCGCCTTCAGAGATCCCCAGTTCGTCCATGTCGGATATCGCTTTCCTTCTGCTGGTGTTTTTCTTGCTGGTCTCTAACGTCGATACCGACAAGGGCATCGGCGTGGTCCTTCCGCCTCCGGGCGATTCGGAGATCAAGCTGAATCCCAAGAACATCACCATGGTGCTGGTCAACGCCAGCGGCGATGTGCTGTTCAACGATCAGTTGGTCGCGATCAACGAGATCGCTCAGCGCGCCCGGGAACTCGAGACCGGCAATCCGAACATGGTTTTCTCTGTTCAGACGGACCGAAAAACCAAGTATCAGGATTATATTGATGTTGTGGATCAATTAACAATGGCCAACGTTAAAAAATTGGCACTTATCGGGACGCAGTAGGAGGCAGCATGGCGATCAAGCGAAAATCAAAGTCAAGATCCGGCATTCCTACTGCGACCATGTCCGATATTATTTTTATGCTACTGATCTTTTTTATGGCGGCAACTTCACTGAAAACCGTGGAAGGCCTTAAGGTCAACCTTCCCCGGGCGCGATCTATTGCCAAACTGGATACGCCCAAACAGTCGGTGCTCTTTGTCTTTGTCGACCGTACCGGCCGTATCAGCATTCAGGATAAACTGATGGATTCGGAAATCGTTTCCTCGGTCATTTATCCTCTACGCAGAAACGACAATATGCTGACCATTTCCCTCCGGGCCGACCAGGAAACACAAATGGGCGTCATTTCGGATGTGCAGAACCAGCTGCGGGATGCAAGCGCGCTGAAAGTGAATTATTCCGCAAAACACAAATAGCATCAACAGGAGTACTGTCATGCCAGCTAAAAAATTCGAGTATTTTAAGGCACGCTCCGGTTTCGTTACCGAGATCGCGCTGGTTGCAGCCTTGGCACTGGTTGTCCTGACCGTCTATTTGTTCCCGAAATTTGAACGTGAAGCGGCACTTGAGCGAGAAACGGTGATCGAATTCATCCAGTCCGAAGAAGTCCCCCAGGTGGAACTCCAGCAGATCCAGGCACCGCAGCAGCGCCCCTCCATTCCCGTGATGAGCGAGGACGAAGATATCTCGGAAGACTTTACCATCGATGACATGGATTTTGACGACTACACGGCGCTGGACGCGCCGCCTCCGCCGCCCAGCGGAGATGATGGTAGCGGCGGTATCGTGGTCGAGTTCATTGCCTACGACGAACCGCCCACACCGGTCGGCGGACAGGCGGCCATTGCCCGAAACACGATCTATCCGGAAATTGCCAAAGAAGCGGGCATTGAAGGACAAGTGGTAGTCCAGGCCTTTATTAATGAAAAAGGGGTCGTCGAACATTGCCTCATCCTTAAGGGCATGCCGGGAACCGGACTCGACGAATCCGCGATCAACGCGATCAAAATGACACGCTTTAAGCCCGCCAAGCAGCGTGACCGGGATGTGGGCGTCTGGATCTCCATTCCCGTTACCTTTAAGCTGAATACAAAATAATACGATCTAAAACCTGCGGGAATATCGGAGTGTGGTGTTATCGCAGGTTTTTTCTTTATGCGGACTATATGACTTTTGGAAGGAAGGGATGAACATGGACAAAAAACTCAATATCCTCTTTGTTGTTTCTGAAAGCACGCCTTACGCGAAAAGCGGCGGACTGGCGGATGTTGCTGCCTCCCTGCCGCTGGCTCTGGCAAAACGCGGACATAAGGTGATGGTGGTTATGCCCTACTACGCATCCATTGCGCCCGACCTCGTCCGCTCGGAAGAAACTCCCTTTTCCATGAATGTCTGGATGGGTGACTGTGAAGAGTGGTGCCTTGTGCACCCAAAAGGCATCAACAAAAACCTGAATTACTATTTTATCGATTTTCAGAAATATTTTTTCCGGGAAGGATACTACCATAACAATGCCATGCAGGATTATCCCGATAATCCGAGCCGCTTTGCCTTTTTGTCCCAGGCAGCACTGTACCTCTGCAAGACCAAACAGATCCGGGTGGATGTGGTACACGCCCATGACTGGCAGACCTCCGCGGCAATGGCTTATCTGAAGACCCATCATCAGAATTGCGCCTTCCTTGGACACGCCGCCGGCATGTTGACCATCCACAATATCGGCTATCAGGGAAAATATCCCCGCGATTCCTATTCCTATCTCGGCTTCCGCGAGCAAGATTTTAATCCGCGGATCTTTGAAGACTACGGAGACATCAATCTGCTGAAAGGCGGTATCCACTTTGCCGACATTGTAAATACCGTCAGCCCCAGCTATGCCAACGAAACACTGAATCCTGCCTTCTCCTACGGTCTTGATCCTTTTCTGCGACTGAAAGGCGACCGCTATATCGGGATCCTGAACGGGGCGGATTACGAGGAATGGGATCCCGCTGCCGACCCGCTGATCGTAAAAAAATACGGGATAAAGAACATGAACGGTAAAGCCGCCTGCAAGCTGGCCCTGCAGCAGCGCATGAACCTTTATCAGCAGGAATATATTCCCATCATCGGGATGGTCAGCCGCATGGCGGAACAAAAGGGGCATTATCAGCTGCGTGAGTGCATCGAGGCCATCGTCAACAACATGCAGGTACAGTTTGCCATTCTCGGTTCCGGAGATAAGGAACTGGAACATTATTTCGGCGCGCTGCCGGAAAAATATCCCGGACTGATCGGCGCCTATATCGGTTACGATAACGCCCTGGCGCATCAGATCGAAGCCGGTAGCGATTTCTTTCTGATGCCTTCGCTCTATGAACCCTGCGGACTGAATCAGATCTATTCTTTACGTTACGGCACCCTGCCCATCGTGCGGGCGACCGGCGGACTGGATGATACGGTAGAACAGTATGTTGAAAGCGACGGCAGCGGAACGGGATTCAAGTATTACGACGCCACGCCCCGCGCCATTTACGATACGGTCGGCTGGGCCGTGTCGACCTATTACGACCGCCGTGAACATTACGCCGCTATGCAGCGACGCGCGATGAAACAGAATTTTTCCTGGGAAGAAAGTACCAACCTCTATGAAACGGTCTACCAGCGAGCCATAAAAGTCGCAAACCGCGAGAACTAAAATAATTACCTCTGGACGGTCCGGTCGCAGCAAATACTGTCTTCAGCATTCATGACCGGACAGCAAGCGATCATATTTCTTCCGCTTCCGGCTGCGCGGGAGGTATTTTCGTGTCCGGCGTTTTTTCCATCTGCCGTTTATAATCCCGGACCAGAAATAAATACGACGCAGTTCCAACGCTGTATAGGACCGCGGTAATGAGAAATATCTTGTAATAGGCAAGATCGGAAGCGCGCAAAAACTGAAAGATCTTGGCGCTGACAAACCAGGAAGCGTTCCATAATCCGGATTCAATGGCCGAGATCAGCTCACGGTTTTGCGGCCCCACATATTTCATCACCAGCTCGCTGGTAATCGGAGAAGCCATGTTCATTAGCGGCTGACGGACAATAAAGGCACCCGCGGCAAACCAGAGTGCAAAACCGTATTCGCTGTACATTTCCGTTGACGCCAGAAAAACCAGAAAAAAGATCGCCGTAAACTGGGTTATGGCAATGGAGCCCCCGTATCCGAGTTTGCGACGAAGGACCGGCGTCAGCATGCCGCCCAGAAAGACCAGTACCGCGGCAACGCTGCCCATTACGGCAAAGCGGTCCGAATCCAGCGCAAAGATCGAATGGAAATATAGGTTCATAAAGGGGATCGTAAGTCCGGCTCCCACCGAAATGATGAACATCGGTATCAGTCCGCGAAAGATCCTTCCCCAATTGTAACTCCGGAGATGCACAAAGACCGAAGTCTTATCTCCCGCCTCCGGCGCGGATTCGCGAATCCGGAAAAAGACAGGTATGCTCAGAGCGCTGAGAAGAACCACCAGCATCAGTATCTCATATTCACCTACGCCTGCCAGACCCGGAAAGCGGCCGGCAAGATTAAACAGCAGATTGATCATGAATCCGGACACGATGGAAGCCAGACTCCAGACCACAAAGTTCAGTGCGATGCTCTCGCTGAGGGTTTCTTCGTCGCTGTGACGGAGGATAAAGGGAAGCGCCGTAACATGGACAAGCATAAAACCGATACTTCCGGCAAAAAAGCAGACCCGTATCAGTGCCGGCATCTGGGCGTTGGCCGCCAGCAGCATTGCCGCTCCGGATAACGGCACGATCAGCGAACCCGTGATAAAGAAAGGCTTGAGACGTTTTCCCTTGATAATCAATCCGAAAGGGATGCTAAACAGCAGAATGCTGATAAAACGGTAGGAAGTAAAATCCGCGATGGTCGCGTCGCTGTAGTTGTTCTTGCGCAGATAAATGTTCAGGATCAGGTTAAAGGAGGCATTCAAAAGCTGAAGAAAAAAAGAGCCGAGCACCAGACTTTTAATGGAGCTTTGAACGGACATGTAGCGCTTTAGCAATTGCCTTAAGGTAATCATGGCGCGAAAATATATTTTTTTTACACATAAATCAACGCATTGTTTGATTTCTGCAGTTTTTTTCCTAAAAACGGAACTTGGGAAAGAAAATTGCCGCTTTCCGCATTCTCCCTTTTACATATCTTGCGCTTTTCCGTATATTATGCCGTTTAATAAGGAGGTTCCCGATGAGCAAGAATTTAAAAGGCCGGCATTTTTTAACACTTCTGGACTACAGTCCGCAGGAAATACATGCCCTGCTGGATCTGTCGGCAACGGTTAAGGAAGAAAAGAAGCAGGGGATCTTCCCGCAGCGGCTGCGGCATAAAAATATCGCTTTATTATTTGAAAAAAACTCCACCCGGACCCGCTGCGCCTTTACGGTCGCAGCGATCGACGAAGGCGCGCATCCGGAATTCCTGGGACGGAACGATATCCAGTTTGGGAAGAAAGAAAGTGTTGCCGATACCGCCCGCGTTCTTGGACGCATGTTCGATGGCATTCAATTTCGGGGATTTAAACATGAAACGGTGGAAGCGCTGGCAAAATACGCCGCTGTGCCCGTCTGGAACGGACTGACCGACAGCTATCACCCCACGCAGGTGCTGGCAGACCTGCTGACCGTACGGGAAGTATTCGGACACCTGAAAGGTATTGTGTTTGCCTATGTCGGCGACGGACGCAACAACATGGCGAATTCCCTGATGATCGGCGCCGCCAAAACGGGTATGGACTTTCGCATCGTTGCGCCGTCCTCCCTCTTTCCAGATCCCCAGCTGACGGCAAAGGTAAACGCGATCGCCGCTGAAACCGGTGCCCGTATCAGCTTTAACGAGGATATTGCTGCGGGCGTTGAAAACGCCGATGTCATCTATACGGACGTTTGGGTTTCCATGGGGGAAGAATCCCGCTTTGCGGAACGTATCCAGCTGCTGCTTCCCTACCAGGTCAACGCGGCGATGATGAAAAAGACCGGCAAAGCGGATACGATCTTTCTTCACTGCCTTCCGGCCTTTCACGATCTGCAGACCGGTGTAGGAGCGGATATTTATGAAAAATTCGGCCTTACTGCCATGGAAGTCACGGATGAGGTCTTCGAATCCCCGGCCAGCAGGGTCTGGGATCAGGCCGAAAACCGCATGCACACCATTAAGGCCGTCATGATCGCTACACTGGCGGATTAAAAATCAAAAATCATAATTCGGCGATCTCTCCGCATTCGCGTAACCGCGCATGCGGAAATGCGCGTTACCCTGAAAAAATGGCCGCAAAGGGTAACCCCTTGCGGGATTACCCAAGAGGGGGACGAAAAAATCTATGCTTGATAAGCGTTTGTAATGGAATGTGATAAACATCACAATTGCAAATGCATAATACGCGAATTTTCATGCAAAGTCAAATAAAAAATACGGCTTCCGGGATAATTTTCATCGCTATGCCCTTGGCCGGATTCCCGTTTTTTAAATTTTACTTCTGCGTTTCTCGTTCTAAATTAGCATGGATACACGAAATGCGCATTCAGGGAAAAGAATTTCAGACAATTTGGACGCAGAAACGCGGGACCGGACCGGTATACATTATCGACCAGACCCGGCTGCCTTCTGAATTCCGGGTCCAAAAACTGCAAAGCTGCCGGGATGCCTTTCGGTCCATACGCAACATGCAGGTCCGCGGTGCACCGCTGATCGGCGTTGCAGCTGCTTACGGGATCGCTCTGGCTTTTCGCGAAACCGCTTTCCGGCGGGACTGGCGGAATTTGCTGGAGTCCCGCTTTGCAATGCTGGAAGCTTCCCGGCCTACCGCTGTCAATCTGACCCGCGCGCTGCAGATCCTGCGTCCCTTGCTTCAGTGCTGCGAAAATGTAGAAGCTGCAGAAATTACTGCCTGGAAATATGCCCGGGATCTCCGCGAAAGCGAGATCGCGGCCTGTTCCGCCATCGGTGACCACGGATTGCCGCTTATTGAGACCATTGCGGCAAGCAAGAAGGGGGAACCCGTTAATATACTGACACATTGCAATGCCGGCTGGCTGGCCTGCGTGGATTGGGGTACGGCACTTGCGCCGGTATATAAGGCATGGCGAAAGGGTATTCCCCTGCATGTCTGGGTGGACGAAACCCGTCCGCGCCTGCAGGGCGCCCGTCTTACTGCATACGAATTGCAGGAAGAAGGCATTGCTCACACCCTTATCACAGACAATGCCGGAGGTCACCTAATGCAAAGCGGCAAGGTGGATCTGCTGCTGACGGGCAGCGACCGCACAAGCCGCTGCGGTGACGTCTGCAACAAGATCGGCACCTACCTCAAGGGATTGGCTGCCCGGGAAAACGGTATCCCCTTTTATGTCGCTTTGCCGCTTTCCAGCATCGATCTGCAGATCCGGAACGCTTCGGAGATCCCTATTGAAGAACGTTCACAGGAAGAAGTGCTCTTTATTGAAAGTAAACGGCGAAAACTGCGCATTGCAACTCCGGGGACCCCGGCCGCCAATCCCGGTTTTGATATCACCCCCGCGCAGCTTGTAAGCGGACTTATTACCGAGCGCGGTATCTGTCCGGCTACGGAAGCCGGTATCCGGGCGATCATGGAGGATCCCGACCATGCCGCCTGAATCTTACGTAAAATTCCAAGCCGGCTGGCGCAAAGCGGCGATTCCCGTCGATCCGCAGCGTCTTGAGATCATCAACCGTATCCGCCGTATTTTAATGAAGCGGGGCATGATCGGCGCCCTGCCGGACGGCAGTGGCTACGGTAATATTTCGCTGCGAATGCGCGACAATACCTTTGTGATCACGGCTTCCGCAACGGGACAGCTCAAGACGCTGGACATGTCCGCTCTTGCTTTGGTGGAAAGCGCCGATATTGCCGAAAACCGCATCGTTTGCCGGGGCCTGCGTATTGCCTCCTCCGAATCCCTGAGCCACGCCGCCTGCTACCAAAGCAACTCTTCAATTACCACGGTGATCCATATTCATCATGCGGAGCTCTGGAAAAAATATTATCCGGAATTACCCCGAACAAAACATTCCGCCGCATGCGGGACCGTGGCGATGGCACAGAGCATCGCGGAAATTGTCCGCAGGAACGCGCTTTCCCGGGGAAGGATCCTGATGGGCGGTCACCCGGACGGCTTGCTGGCTTACGGGGATGACCCCGATACGGCGCTGGGCCTTCTTTTGGAATTATGATCCGTGAATTGATTGAGGAAAAATGAAAAACAGGGGATTGCGCCATTGCGATCTCCGGTTTGCCTTTTTGTCCGCCGGTATTATTTCCAGTTAAAAATATTCTCGCTGAATTTCATGTGCAGCGTAAGGAAGATATTCTTATAAAGATAATTCTGATCCGAAAAATCCGGATCCTCATAATTCTGCAGCGCATAACCCAGTCCCAGCTGCAGGTTCCTCGCCAGCAGATAGCCCGCTTCCACCGAAGCTCCGAGTTTGGTCTCGTTCAACGGTTGCAGGGAAATATAACGCAGGTCCATGGCCGCATACCACCTGAGGCCGAGATCGTACTCAAGCCGCAATGCAATAAAGTCGGTCACGGTCTTATCTTCAAAAAGACCGGGCTCTTCGTCGACGACAACGCGTCTTGCCAGGCGCAGGCCGATCTCCAGCTTTTCGAAGGGCTGCCAGTAATGATGCATGGACAAAATGAAGCGTGCGGCATAAGACTGCGGTGTAACATGGGTGTTGTCATCCACAATGTAAGCAATTTTTGCCACCGCATTGTAGTGATCGCTGCGTTCCGGACGGAAGGCGATGCCCAGCTGGTTGTCGCTCTTTATTACATGGTCCCCTTCGGCTGCCCGGTAGCGGACCGCGGAATTGACGGATTTTGCGATCAGCGAGAGGCCTTGCGCGATCCTGAAGTCCGTGGCAACGATATAGTTGAACTGCCGGGATTCGCTGCTGCTGCGGAATTCCCATTTGCCGCTGCTCTTCCAGGGTATCTCGGGGAGATATTCAAAGGCCAGCGACAGGGACTGGTGCTCCACAGTCGGCGTTTCGAAACCGTCGGAACTTGAAACATTCTCATAGGCAAAATTGAGTGTCAAAGCCTTCGAAACCACCCACTTGTTCTTCAGTCCGACGGTAGCGCGGTTGCGGCTTTCGCCCATCGCGCCGCCAATCTCATACTTTCCGCTCAGCTGGGTGTTTTCCGCCACTTTTGTATCCAGTCCGATAATGAACTGATTCCCCTTGTTCTCGCCTTCCAATCTGCGGTATTTCGCAAAAATGCTCAGTTTTTCCGAGAAGGCGTAATTCAGCCCCAGGGACGTGTTTGTGGGCTTGGACTGATCGTTGCTCTGCAGATTCTGGTCGCGTTCGATCAGTGCGCACCATTTATCGCTCAGTTTATAGGAAAGGCCGGCGCGGATCAGCTGAGAATGCAGTTCGTTTGATCCGGAACCGTTCGGGCGGATGCGGCTCGCATCCTCGTAAGCGATCTTGAATTCGCCGCGGGAAGTAAATTTCCGCCGGTAGCCGATATTAAAGACTTCCGCCGAATTTTCGTTGATCGTCCCCGTCTTGTTGAACTGGCGGTAATACTCCGCCGTCATCCTGCCGGTTTTTTCGTTCCCCAGAACAGCAGTGAATCCGTATTTTTCCGATCCGGTCTCAGCGGCCTTGCCGCTTTGCGATTCGTTGACGAACAGCGAATCCACGGTCCGGTAATATCCTTTGACATTCAGAAACTCCCAGGGCGCAAACAGAAATTCCGCCTTATAGGCCCTGCCCCGGCTGCTGCTGTCACTGTTTTCCGGCAGCAGGGATTCTGCATATTCGCCTTTCAGGGAAAGCCAGGAAAATACCGGAAGCTCCGCGTTTGCACCGTAAAGCAGATAATAGGATTCATAGCGTTCTTCCGCAACGGCCATGGCGCCAAGATTGAGTTTCCCGAAGAAGGTCCCGTTATAGTTCAGTCCGGCAATGGCGCTTTCACGTTTGCCCGTCTTGTTTTCGTAAGCAATCACGATACTGACCGGGTTCCCCGCCCCGTCGACACTGGGGACGGGCTGTTTGAACATCAGGGATCCGTCCTCGTAGTTAATGCTGTAATCCTGGAAGCGCGTTTGATCCTGCGATCTCAGCAGTACTTCGGGATGATAGCGGTCACGCGTCTGAATAACGACCTTTTCCGAATACTCCGTGATATTGCTCTTTGAAAGGTAATAATATCCCGATATGCCTTCGCCGCGAATCTCATCCATCTGCATCTCGCGATCCGTCAGGGTCGCAAAAGCGTTCAGTGCATGGGAGCCAAGTTTCAGGCTTCCGTACAGTCCGTTAAAGGTGCGGTTATATGCCGTGAACTCACGTTTGCCGCTTCCGGTGTTGAAATCACCGTACATGATAAAGGATTCGTCGCGCTCCAGTTTGATGAACAGTTCCGACTGAGTCTGCGCATCATATTCCAGGCTGCTGGCATCGCCGTACAGCGCATACTGCTGTGCGGGATCGATATCTCGGAAAAACTGGTCCTGATAATTCCGCCGGGAATCATAGGATGCCGTTAAGCGGTATTTTCCAAAGAGATTTCCTTTTGCATAAAGCGCCGCGCGTCCGCCGTACATGAAGGGGATCCCTCCGATATCGGCGCTGTTGCGTCGCCAGTCCTCCGCATCGGGTTCCATACCGCTGTCCGTGAAGGGCTGAAAATTGGATGCGCCACCGCTGAGGGAACCGACCAGCATCAAAGGTTCGCGCGGAGTGATGAAACGCTGCGGGAACTGGAAATATGCTCCGGATACGGCGATCTCCAGCGTGGCACCTACGGCTTCTTTGGGTGCGCGCACGGTAAATTCCAGTATACCGTTCCGCAACGGAACCTGGATGCCTGCCGAGAGGCTGTCCATATCTTTATCCAGAATTTGTCCGTGCGTGATCTGAATGCCCGCGGTTTTCAGGTTTTCCAGCAGATAACCCCATTCATCCCGGATCTCAAATCGCAGCAGGCGTTCCTGCTTTCCGTCGGCTTCGATCTTGATGGCGTCTTCGTAAGGCAGTACCTTCGAAGGCGGTCCCAGAACATGCATGTTCCGCTCCGCCGTAAAGATCCTGCCCCCTGCGCCCGGCGCTTCGACCCGGATGGTAACGGGACCGTCCGGAACGGGGATGTTCAGGAAATCATAAACCCCGTCGACCCGGATTTCACCGCTTGAAACTTGAGTGTTGTTGACATAAAGCGTAGCTTCCGCCGAAGGTTTTCCCATAACGGTCACGGCAATGCGGTGCAGTTCGCTGACCGCATTTTCCGCCGGATTCAGGATAAACATCTGTGCCTGCAGGCCGCCGGCCAGCAAACAGATGCCCGTCATGATCCGGAGAAGATGTGCCGTTATTCCTTTCAAGGTTTGTTCTTCCTTTTGTTCTTCAGATTCCCGGTCTTGCTTCCTTCGATCCGTTGCTGAAGGGAATCGGTTCTTACCGGGGTTTCCTCTTTGCCTTTTTGAATGAATTCCGATTCAATGATGATCTCTACCCGTCGGTTTTGAATGCGCCCCTGAGGACTTCCGTTGTCCGCGATGGGGAACGCTTCGCCGTAGGACCGGGTCTTGATCCTTGCGGGATCGATGGCGAAATGCGTTACCAGATAACGCTTCACCGCTTCGGCGCGGCGGGATGCGAGTTCTAAATTCTTTTCTTCCGTACCGGTGCTGTCGGTAAAGCCTTCCACACGAATGTGCATCTGTTCCTGCCAAATCATAAACTCGCCCAGTTTATTCAATGCCGGGAGAACATTGTAGGAGAGGTTGGCGGAGCCGGCACTGAAATTTGCCCCTTTCAGGACAATATTGAACAGCGCTTCTTCCACCAGGGTAGGGATACGAATCTGCAGTGTCCGCGTTTCTGTCCGGATGCCTTCCGGACCCAGATATTCCAGGATGCTCTGCACGGTACTGACAGCATGGATCTTCCGGTGGTCATCGGGTACGAGACAGAAAGAGAACTTCCGCCGGACAGGCTCGGTAAGATCGCCCAGATCCTTGTAAACGCTTGCGTTCCCGGTAACAGGCCCCTCCCCGGCATCCGCGTCGCGGAAACCTTCCGGAAGCCGCGTAACAAGACGCGCCTGATACAGGGACACGGCGCCGTCATACGTAATTTCCGTATCGAATGCGATCCCCGTACCGTCATACCGTTCCGCGTTTTCCATCAGAAATACCAGCTCGACCCTGCGGTTGGCCTCGCGGCCTTCGGCTGTCGCATTCGACTCCAGCGGTTCCGAATCGCCGCAGCCGATCGCTTTCATGCGTTCCGCCGCAATACCCTGTTGCAGCAAATACTGCATGACCCGTTCGGCACGGGCCTGTGAAAGCGTCTGATTGTCACGGAAAGAGGAGAGACGCACCGGCGTATTATCGGTATGGCCTTTGACCCGGACATGCAGATGATCCTGCCATTTCAGGAAATCGACGAGTTGGTCCATGATACATTCATCCTGCGGCGTGGGGACGGTTCCGCCCGGCGAAAATTCCAGATGCAGCGTAATATTCCAGGCGTGATAGGCCAGTAAGCGGAAAGAGTTGGTCAGAGAATGCTGGCGGATCGCCAATTCTGCCGTATTTTCTGCAGGAGCTTTTTGTGCGGGCAGTGTTTTACCTGCTTCAATGCCGGGGCTTTTTTCCGGAATTTCAGGAATTTTAGTTGCTTCCGAAGTTTCGCTTATGACAGCCTGAACGGTCGGATCCGCGGTTTTTACGGATCCCGTTCCCGGCGATACGGGAAGCGGTTTTTCGGTTTCGCCGGAGCTATCGGATATTTTCGTCGTTCTTCCGGAAGTATCCGGAATTCCCGATCTGTCTTCCGATACCGGCATCGCTTCAGCGCTTTCCAATATGAAATTGGCCTTTGCGATACCGCTGGGCCGTACTTTCACCAGGCGGGACGATGCATCGCCGAGGAAAGCAGAGGCGAAAATGTGTAATTCCGAATTTTCGGGCAATGTCTTGCGGTTGATCCTCAGAACGTGATCACCGGTGCGGACGTTGGGGATGGAATATTTGCCGTATTCGTCGGTTATAACCCTGATCCCTTCTTCCGTTACGATCTCCACGCCCTTGACCACGGGTTCGGCATGATCGTGCATATGATTGCCGTTCAGGTCGTAAAAGACCTTACCGAAAATGAATCCGCGTTCATGGATCATACCCGGCTTCAGGATCACTGCCGCTGATGCCTCTGCGGAACCGATACGGGATCCGCCGGGCATGCTTGCCTGTGCCCAAACGATATTTTCGTTCTCGCCCAGTCGGCTGTCCAGTCCGACTATCACGCGGTAGCGCAGTTCATAACTTGCTCCGGGCTGCAGGGTATCCGGAAGTTCCCAGACCAGTATCAGACGACCCGCACCCAAGGAAGCAATTCGTGGATCTTCAAGCGCCGTGCCGTTGCCCGTACTGCGGTCTTCCCGGTAACGGAACCCCGGAGGGAGTTGATCCATAACGTGCAGATCAAAGAGTGGCGTTTCACTGCTGCGGTTTTCGATCGTAACGGTATAGCTTAGGACATCGCCCGTTTCGGCAACGCGGCGGTTGACATTCTTTTTCACAAAGAGGAAGGGTGATACGATCTTCGTGCTTGCCATACTGCGGGCATCCTCGGCCGTGCGGACGGTATCAATGCCGTAATACAGTTCAGCCCGGTTTGTGATATTTACGCCTGCGGCATTCAGATCGCTCCGGATGCGGACCGCAAAGACAATGGAATCCCCTTCGTCTGCCGGCATGCCGATGCGGCGGAAATTCAGCTCTCCGAGGATTGCGTCATAAGCCTGGAGCTGAAGGGCCGGTGAAAGTTTCATGGATGCGGGGATCCATTCCACCTGTTCGGGCAGGATATCCGTAATGCGGATGGTATCGCTGACGGGATATTCCTGCGTACTGTAGTAAATACGGTAATGCAAGGTATCGCCGGACATTGCCTGCGCTTTGTCGACCTTTTTGTAGGACTGCATTATGATCGGCCTCAGCGCAAGATCGGCGTTGATCAGGTACTGCCCGGGAGCGTCCAGTGTAATTTGACGTATGCCGGCATGATAATATCCCGATCCGCCGTACATCGTTTCGATGCTGTAAGTGCCGAGCTCAAGCCCGTTAAAGGACCAGAACCCGCTGCTGTCGGTAACGGTGGTATCGCGAAATGCATCGGCGGAACGCTTGCCCATGCCGCCGCTTTCAAGCCGGCGGATGATGACCGGGATCCCGGCCTCGGGAATGGGCTGCTGACGGATCTGGTCGATGATGTTCCCGGAGATCAGGCATTTGTCCGGAATGATGCGCGTTTGACCGCTTTCGTCGATCACGATCTCCACTTCATATTCCACGGTCCGCGTAATGCCGTACTGGTCCACATAGCTAACGATGATGGTATAACTTCCGCTGGAGAATATCGGAATACTGTAATAACCGTCTGCGCCTGTGGTATCCGTTCCCTGAACCTGATCGTTCTGAAGCAGGATAACGACGGCGCCTTCGGCCGGCTCATTATCGCTGTTGCTGACAAAACCGACAAGGGTGCGGGAGAAGAATATGACAGTTGTGGAATCACTGATCCTGGCAGCGGTATTCTGCAGCAATTCCGCTTTTATGGTCAGCGGCAGAAATTCCCGGTCGATTCGTTCGGAATACAGCCGGGTCTCGGCAATGCCGTTCAGGGTTTGAACGGTATCGGTTCCCGCGGCAAAACTTCCTGCGGAACTGCGGAATACGATGCGGCTCCCGTCTGCGGCCGGCTGTCCGGAAGCATCCGTCAGATTTGCACGGATGCTGCTGTAGCTTTCGCCGTTACCAAGAATACTGTCCGGATCGGCACTGATCTGCAGATGCAAAGAGCGTACGGTAGTCTGAACGGTGTTCGAGCGCAGATTCGATTCCTGCGCATGTATCGAGGCCGTATTGGAGATCAGGTGTACGCCGCTCAGCGAGGGTGCGATCCGTACTTCCAGCGTAAAGGCCGAATCGATGTCCGTTGCCAGATCGCCAATATTCCAGGAAACTGCGTTTCGAAGGGGATCATAGTTGTATACGCCGTCCGCGCGGAGAAATTCCAGTTCATTCGCAAGCGTATCCCGGATGATGGTTTGTGTCGCTGCGGCATTGCCGGTGTTGGCAAAGGCAATGCGGTACTGCAATGTGTCGCCGGGAAAAGCCGCTGCGGGCGCGGTTTTCGTCAGGCTCAGCACCGGTGTTGAAGCTACCGTTGCCGTGACGGCTCCGGCAGCGCTGAACCCTTCTCTGCTGCTCATTACGGCCCTGTTTTCGATCAGTGTGCCGTTCGGCAGGGGGGATCTTACGCGCACCTGCAGTGATTGTGACTGCGCGGCGGCCATATTTTCCGGCAGTGTTCCGATTTGCCAGCTGACAACGCCTGTCCCCGGATCATAGGAAACGTTCCCGCTTGCAGCGACATATTGCACATCCGCGGAAAGCGTATCCCGGATGATCACATCACGGGCAAGGCCATTCCCGGTATTCCGGTAAGCGATGCCGTATTCCAGGGCGTCTCCGGCATTCACCGTCGACAGGGATGCTGTCTTTTCAAGCGAAAGCGAGGGAGACAGCACCGTGATATCCCATTCCGCAGATACCGGCGCAACACCATCGCTGCGGATCGTAACTGTATTCCGGATCTGTGTGCCGTCGGGAATTCCAGGGTCTGTTTTCGCTCTCAACTGCAGGGAATCTTTTTCTCCGGCACCCAGATCGCCCAGGTTCCAGCTGACCTGATGCTTTGCGGCATCATACAGGAAAGCGCCGTCGGCATCGAGAAACATCAGCTGTGCATCCAGGGAATCGCTAACAACAAGGGCCGTGGCCGTAGCGTTGCCGCGATTGCCGAATACAATGTGATAGATCAGAGTGTCATCCGGACCCGCCGTGCTTGCGGCTGATTTTTCGATCCAGAGCTCGGACAGCTGCGGGGGTTCGCTGATCAGTGTGTTTGCGCTTGCGTTGCGCTCAATGCCTTCGCTGTTCGTGACATAAGCGGTGTTCACGATACTGTTTCCGGCGGGAACGCCGTCCCTGACGAGCAGCAGCAGCTGCTCTTCAAATTCGTCGCCGGGCTCGAAAAGACCGAGATCCCAGCTCAGAATACCGGATTGATAGGTCGCGTTTCCACTGGCGGAAACAAGGTCGCTTTCCGGAGGAAGGTTGTCGTAAATCCGCGTGTTGGTGGTTGAAAGGTTACCGAAATTTCCGAGCGTGATACTGTAGCGAAGCGTATCGCCGGATTCCGCGCTGCTGCGGTCAACCCGTTTTTCCAAACGCAGATCGGGAAGGGCATCAATACGGATCGCAAATGGCAGACTGCTGCCATGTGCATCATCGGGAGTATGGTAATGTGCCGTATTTTCCAGAAGCGTACCGGAAGGAACAGCGGGCGCAACTAAAGCGCTTAGCGTAATATCTTCGGTCGCGCCCGCTTGTAAATTCAGGAGGTTCCAGGAAAGCACATTGGCAGAGACGCTCGCCGGCGGCTGGGATGAAAGGTAGTTCAGGCCGGCGGGCAGGCTGTCAAGAATTGTGACGGATGAAGCGGCGATATTTCCGGAATTCGTTAGCCGGAGGTGATACGTCACCGTATCCAAAGGCAGAAAAACCGTTTTTTCCGCGTACTTTGAAAGCGTCAGGGCAGAGCCCGGACTTACGGTCGTGATCACCGGCGGACTTTGTACGGAATAAACGAATCCGCCGGCATCGCGGTATTCCGCGGATGCGACGTTTTCGATATCCGTTCCCGGAACTGTCTGTGAAAACAAAGGCAAAAAGCAAAGCAGGAAAGCGATTGATCCTACCAGTATTTTCTTTGTTTTTACCATCGTCGGTTTCATCCTGGTTTTTGCCGGGCCGTTTATAATCCCTCGCTCAATAATTTTTGATGGCGAATGGGATAAAGGCTTTCAGCAAAGTATCCTCTTAATTGATCACAACCTGAAAGGAGACCGTTGTCGAACCGCCCCCGCCCAGCTGCGGAAGCTCGAAGGTGGTCGTGGTACCCGAAAAAGTACCTCCGTCGGCGTCGGATGCATCCGTTAGCGAAGATGCCCCGATCTTCATACTTCCCGGCACGAAAGTGGTGTTGGTCGGAATGTCATCGGAGATCACAACAACGGTGGCCATGCCGGTTCCGGAATTCAGGATCGTTACGGTATAGGTCAGGATCGTTCCCGGCGGCTGATTGCCCGAAGGGGAAACGGCCTTGTTCAGCGAAAGTACCGGTGCGGTGACGGTAATGGTCAGCTGACCTTCGTCAAATACGGCCGGATCTCCGGCGGAAGTCGATTTTAACACCAGCGTGCTGACATTGCCGTCATTGGTTCCCGGAGGGACCGTGGCCTTTGCAATCAGATAATCGATTTCAAACTGTGCCATTGTGCCGATATCGGGCATTCCGTCCAGGTTGGTGTCTTCCAGTAAGACATCGCCGTTATCAATGACACCGTTGGCATTGTGATCCAGGTAAAGCTCCCAGGTCGTCAGACTGTTGATATAGCTGATATTGAAGATATCGGGTCCGTTGCCCAGGTTCTGTACCGTAACCGCATAGAAGATATCATCGCCCGGGTCAGCGGACAGCGTTTTGTCCACACCGACCAGAACTGCATAGAATTGCGCAACCGTAAGGGTAGCTCCTGTCGCATTTGCAGATACGGGGCTCTGGGGCGTTCCGGCGGCATTGTTAAAGTTGACGGTGGCAGAATTGGCGATCAGGGTACCTGCGGGAACATCGTCATTGACGACTGCCTGATAATAGAGATATCCCGAGGCCCCGGGACCGGCATCGCCCCAGTGGAATGTCACTGCATTGGCCGAACTGACGTTGAAATCCGCACTGTCGGCATCTGCGGCATCGGTCATGACATCACTCATGATTTTCATGCTTCCCGGCACATAGGTCATGTTGGTCCCAATGGGACTGGTGATCACGACATGCTTCGAGAGTGCGGTACCGTTGTTCTCGCCATAGATCGTAAAGGTAACCACATCACCCGGCGTGGGAGTCAGGTTGTCCGCGGTCAGGGTGACGCTCAGGACCGACAGGCTAACGGTCGATACGAGGGTCGCGGCATCGGAAACACTGCTGTTGAACTGGGATGTTGCCGTAATCGTCGTGGTCGCATAAGATTCGTCGGCACCGCTGACGTTGGTAATTACCACAATCAGGTGGTAGGTGGCGTCTGCGGCAAGGTCGCTTACGGTACTTACGGCCGTTTCACCGGCATCCAGAACACCGTTTCCGTTTGCATCGTGGTAGATCTCGGCGGTATTCACACCGCCGCCCGTCTCGACAATGGCTTTGCTCAGGTCGTAGGTGTCCGGTCCGTTTCCTGTGTTCGTTACGACAAGCGAAAAGGACACCGTTTCACCGCCAAGGACATTGCCGGACTGGCTTGCAGGACTGATATCCACACCGGCGACCTGACTTACAATGGTCGTGACGGTGTTGGATGTTACCGGTGCGAGCGCATTTCCGTTCGCATCACGGTAGGTGCCGGTGGCAAAATTGGTGATTGCCGTCCCGGCGGGTGTTCCTGCAGCAAATGCCATCGATACCGACAGGCAAAGGGCAAGAACGGTGATCAACAACGTTTTGGTTCTCATGGTTTGAACCTCCTTTAATTGTTATTTATTTCGTTGTTCTTATTTTACTTTTACATCGAATTCAAGTGCTTTTCTTTCTTTCGGGGCCAGTGCTTTCCGAAATTCCCAGCGAATATGGGTAACCATTTCCGGCGTTGCTTCCCGAAGCGTTTCTTTTCCATCCGCGTCTTTTACAAGATAGGTTGGGGGCCAGTTCTGATAGCTGATGCCGCCATTAATGGAAAAGCTCACGGCCGTATCTCTGCCTTTGGCCGTCAGCGGCAGATAGGCGGTGCCGGCGGGAACCGGATCGGTCACAACGGGATTGGTCATTATGCCGTCGCCGCTGTTCTCTGCCGTAATCGTATAATGGATCACATCGCCCGGGCGGTAAACGATCGCCGTTTTTCCGGATCGTTCCGCCGCTGTCATGTTGACCTTCTTCTCGCTGATGTTCAGCTCCAGTTTTGGAGTACCCTGAGCCATCAGCAATGCGGTCGTTATGACCAATGCGAGCATGCCTGAGATTTTTTGAGGTTTCATTTCTGTTCTCCTTTTATTTGACAATAACTTTAAATGTCAGGGTTGCGTTTTCCCCCGGTGCCAGGCTTAGCGAGCGCTGGAAGGAAAGATTCGTGACGGGTGCCGACGGATCGGCGTCAAAGCTGATGCCGCCGTTATGACTGTACAAAATCGTCATATCCGCCCCGCTTGCGGAAGAAGGGACATAGGTGGTGTTTACGGGTATGTTTTCAAGAATAATAACCGAGGTTGCATCACCGTCGCCGGTATTACTGTAATGTACGGTATAGCTTAAGGTGTCACCCGGCTGCGCGGACATCCTGTCCACGATCTTTGCCAAACTCAGCGAAGGTCCGGAAACCGTTACCGGAGCACTGGGTCCGCTGAGCGTAACGCCAAAATTTCCGCCGCTGATCGTGACGTTGTTGTAATGCGTACCGCGCTGATAAGCTTTTGCCTTAAAATTCAGCGTCAGCGTTCCTCCGGCGGGAACGCTCCATGTCCCGATCCAGTTCAGCTGCTGCCCGCTGATCTGCGGATCCGCTGTCGTCAATCCGCTTGACGAGCCGGGGACGTAGGTGAAAAATTCCGGCAGCAGGTCAGTGATGGTTGAAAGCGCAGCATCCACGTTGCCGCCGTTTTGGATCACAATGGAATAATGGACCGTGCTGCCGGCGTTGACCAGCGAATCGGACGTGCTCTTCTGCACAGAAATAAGCGGTGCTTTGATCTCAAAACTGTCATAAGCGTTATAGATACCGGGATGGCGCGGGTCTTCCACCAGGAAGGTGTAAATATCGGGCATGGCCGATAAAGGGATTGTTGTCAGGGAATAATTGGAAAAGGTGCCGAAAGCATCGGTTGTCAGCACACCGCTCCAGAGCAGTGAGCTTTCACTATTAATAATGGTAACGTTGCGCTGGCCGGAATTGTAATAAATGGATGTGGATGCCGGCCAGCCGGAACCGGAAACCGTCAGCGTTTCGTTGCGGTACCAGATACCGGCATTGCTGTTGGGGGCCGGATCGCGGGTATCGTAAATATTTCCATAGGAATCCGGCATGGAAGGCGTATAGTTCACCACGGATGCCAGCGCTTCATCAAAGGTCGTTGCCGTACCGACCAGATCAGTGATGGTATTGGCATCCTCGTTGGTATTGGATCCGTAAACCAAAGCGATGGTACTTTCGTAATAAATATTCCGGGGATATGCTGCCATCTGAAGGGCGGTAAAGGGCACCTGAATATCCAGATAGGTTGCATTGGGAAAATTTGCGCTTGCTGCAGAAACAGTGCGCACATAGGAATTCGTGATGGGATTGCTTATGCTGAAATTCGCATTCAGGTCGGCAATGTTGTCCGGATAGCCGTTCACATTTGGATAGGTCCACAGGATCTCCTGCTTGCCGCCGAGCAGAACAAGCCAGTCAAGATATCCATCCATGTTCATATCCAGCGCGACTGACCAGGCATAGGGACGGAGATTCCCGGGATTCTGCAAGGGCGTGCCGTAAAGCACCATACGAAAAAACAAGCTGCTGGATGTCGCATAATAATATGCGGCTATGCCGTCATTGTCGGTTACAAAATCAGTTGGCGACGGTCCCCCGTCTATGGCATCTGCAGCGTTTGTCCAGTCGCTGGTCAGCATAGGGATCCAGTCGCCGTTCAGCGGCCAGGATTCCTGGGCTGCCAGTCCCCCGAAAGCAAGAAGAAGAAAAAACAGCTTATGCAGAAAACCCGGGGTACAGGATGTCCCTTTTCGTCGCACATATACAGTTGTTTTCAGAGGCATAATTTAAAACCTCTCTCTCCCTGATATAAACCGATAAGAATATAATACATCTTAACTATTTCTTGCAAGAATATTAATTGTAAATTAATATTCTTATTATTCCCTTATTTTTAAAAAAACAATGCGTCATAAGAAACACGGCGCAGCAAGTCTTTTTAGTAAAGGGAAATATAAACTATTTTTTTTCACTGATAATATTATATAATTTTTAATCTCATAGTTCTTAAAAAAATTAAAAACGATGACGCGGTTTTGATATGAATGTTTTTTACGCATTAAATAAATGTTGCCGGAATGACCTTTTGTCAGGCGGGAGAGGGTATTGGATAAATAATTGCATTGAGTCAAATTAATTGCCCCAAATAATTTGAGTCAAATAATTTGCCTCAAATCAATATCAAACCGCCGCTTTTTCGTTTTACCCGGCTCAATTCGGGAACATAAATTTTCTTCAGAATGAAAAAAGCCCTTATTAAAGGGCTTAAACGTATTTTGGCGGAGAGGAAGGGATTTGAACCCCCGGTTCACTTACGCGAACACCGCATTTCGAGTGCGGCGCATTCGACCAGACTCTGCCACCTC
>JAQVTR010000017.1 GCA_028699915.1 Fidelibacterota bacterium | reverse complement strand
GGAAGCTCACGACTCCGGTAAAAGAAATGCGGGCTCCGCGTTCCAGCAATTTTCGTGCATAGCCTGCATCGGAAGCGTAGCAGTGAAACTGGGCATGAAAATAATCCGCCTCGTCCAGCAGCATAAAGGTGTCGGTGTCGGCCTCGCGGTTATGTACGATCAGGGGAAGCTTACGGTCCCGGGCAAATTCGATCTGCTCCCGGAAGATCCGGCGCTGCGTTTCACGGGGCGCATAATTGCGGTAATAATCCAGCCCCACCTCTCCCACAGCCAGCACTTTGGGGTGCGCGGCCAGTTTTTCCAGGACCTTCAGATAATCCTTCGGCGCGGCAGCGGAATCCTGGGGATGGATGCCCACAGCGGCGTACAGTCCTTCGAAGCGTTCCGCCAGTGCGATCGCGGCTTCGGAGGTCCGGATATCGATCCCCGGCACGAGAATGCGCAGAACACCCGCTTCCCGGGCCCGTTCAACGTAGGGTTGCGCATCGGAACAAAAAGGTTCGATGTTCAGATGAGCGTGGGTATCGATCAGCATGCTTGAGCGTCCTTTCGGATCCCGGATCTTTTTATTGCGCCGGGGATTCCAGCTCTGACAGGTCAAAGCGCGGGAACAGGGCTTTCATTTCCTGAAGCTGTGCCCCGGCGGGAAGCGCCTCCCATTCGGCGAGGCTGCCCGCTTTTTCCCCGGTGTTCAGCATTTCAAAGAATTCCGCCATTTTTTCCGGTAGCAACGGATAGAGCAGGGCGGCGGAAAAACGCAGGCCGGCCAGAGCCGCATACAGCACCGTTCCCGCTGCAGCCGCATCGATCTTAACCCGTTTCCAGGGTTCCTTGACCTCCAGATAGCGGTTCAGTGAAGAAACATAACGCAGGATCTCTGCCGTGAGCGCATTGACATTCAATTCCTGCAGGTAAGCAAATACCTTGTTGCGGCATTGCTCCGCATTGGTTTTCAGAGTTTCCTCATCCCGGGAAAATTCGCCCGGAGCGGGAATCTTTCCTTCGTAGTATTTTCCGATCAGTTTAAAGATGCGGTTGACCAAATTCCCGAAATCGTTTGCCAGATCGCTGTTATAGGTTTGATAAAAGCGCTCCCGGGAAAAATCGGAATCGTTTTGCAGAGGTCCTTCCTTGGCCATATAATAGCGGTACATATCCTTGCCGACACGCCCGCAGTGTTCCTGTATAGTTTCAAGATCGATGAAATTTCCCAGCGATTTGCTCATTTTCTGGCCTTCGCTTGTCCACCAGCCATGCGCAAAGATCTTAGCCGGAAGCGGAAGTCCCGCCGCCAACAGCATGGCGGGCCAGTAAACGCAGTGCGTGGTCAAGATGTCCTTGCCGATCAGGTGAACTGCAGGCCAGTAGCGTTTGAATTTTTCTTCATCCTGCAGGTAGCCTGGAGCCGTAATATAGTTCAGCAACGCATCAAACCATACATAGGTCACATACTGATCGTCGAAAGGAAGCTCAATGCCCCAGGACAGGCGTTCCTTGGGACGACTGATGCACAGGTCTTTCAGGGGCTGTTTTAGAAATCCCAGAATCTCGTTCCTGCGATTTTCGGGAGCAATAAAGTCCGGATGTTCGTGAATATGACGGATCAGCCGCTCCTGATAATCGCTCATGCGAAAATAATAATTGCTCTCGCTGATCCGCCGCACATCGCGGTATTTTCCTTCCTCGTAATCCTTATCCGAAATGAACAGTTCGTCCGCAACGCTATACCAGCCGTCGTAAGTGTCCTTATAGATCTGTCCTTCATTATAGAGCTTCTGGAGGACGGACTGAACCACGCGGACGTGGCGTTCTTCGGTAGTGCGGATAAAATCGTCGTTGCTCAGATTAAAATAGGACCAAAGCTCCCGGAAACGGGCTGCGTAACGGTCGCAGTGTTCGCGGGGGTTGATACCGTTCTTTTCGGCGGCCTGCTGAACCTTTTGTCCGTGTTCATCGGTGCCGGTCAGAAAAAAGACGTCATCGCCGTTCATGCGATGGTACATAGCGAGGATATCCGCGATCAGCGTAGTGTAGGCGCTGCCGATGTGCGGGCGGTCATTGACATAATAAAGCGGTGTGGTAATATAAAACGAAGGCCTCATGGTTCCTGCCTTATGATTTTAAAGTACGTTCGAGGGTTTCATGGATGCGCATGGCAACGCTGTCCGGATCTCCGAAACCTTCAACGCGTGTCAGCAATCCTTTTTCCTCAAAAAAGCGGATCAGGGGCTCGGTGTTTTTCCGGTAAACCTTCATGCGGTTCAGGATGGTTTCTTTTTTATCGTCATCGCGCTGATAAAGTTCGCCGCCGCACTGTCCGCAAACGGCCTGATCCGGTTTTCCGTCGGGATAGCCTGCGGTTGCGGAGCAGTTCCTGCAGGTCCAGCGTGAAGAAAGCCGCCGGACCAGTTCGGATTCCGGAACATCAATGAGCAGTGCGGTTGTGAGATTAACTCCTTGTTTTTTCAGCATTTCCAGTAATGCCTGCGCCTGAGGCAGGGTCCGGGGAAAGCCGTCCAGAATATAGGATTGTGCGCGGGTTTCGAAGGCTTGCGTCATCTTGTCCAGAATGCCGATCATCACATCGTCGGGCACCAGCTCGCCTTTGTCCATGAATTGCTTCGCACGCCGTCCGAGTTCACTTTCCCTGCGGATCTCTTCCCGCAGCAGATCCCCGGTTGAAATTTTTACCGCCCTATAGCGTTCTTTCATTCTGTCGGCCTGTGTGCCTTTGCCGCTTCCGGGTCCGCCCAATAGTACAAGTCGTATCATAGATTCCCTTTTTCTTGAATTTGCCGTATCCGTTTAATTTAACAAAGATCGGCAGCAGATAAAACGACTATTATCTTTCCGGTGCAGGAAATCATCCGTCCGGGGCATTGGAGAAATTCCCCGCAAATGGAAAGGCGGTTGCGACGGAGCAGAAATAATATTATATTCCTTGAAATTCCGGGAACTGCATGATCGTACGCACATACTTCATCATTTTCATTATCCTGCTTTTCAGCGCGGGAACTTTAAACGCCGCCCTTGACACCGTCACGGTGATCGGGGTCGGCGATATTATGCTTGGCACTTCTTTTCCCGATTCCTCCGCCCTGCCCCGTTATCCCGAACGCCTGCTTCTGCAAGTCCGGGATATTCTGCATTCGGCCGATCTGGCGGTGGCAAACCTGGAAGGCTGTCTGATGGATTCCGGGGGAACGCCCAAAGACTGCGGAGACAATACGGAGCGCTGTTTTATTTTCCGGATGCCGGAATCGTACGTGAAGCATCTTCTTGATGCCGGATTTGATGCGGTGGCACTTGCCAACAACCATGTCCGGGACATGGGCTATGAAAGTTACCGGCGCACGATGGCGGTCTGCGACAGTGCGGGACTGCATCATGCCGGGATCTATTCCGCTCCTTCGGACACCTTCAGCATTCGGGGCATCCGCTTCGGTTTTGCGGCATTTTCGCCGCACTGGGCCACGGCGCGCATGTACGAATATGAGAAGGTTCGTGAGATCATCTCGGAGCTGGACCGGCACTGTGATGTGCTTGTCGTGATGTTTCACGGCGGCGGTGAAGGTGTTGAATATGCCCATACGCCCAGGTCAAACGAAAATTACAACGGTGAAATTCGCGGTGATGCATACCGCTTTGCCCATACCGCGGTCGATGCCGGCGCCGATATCGTGTTCGGTTCGGGACCGCACGTTACCCGGGCGGTAGAATTGTACAAAGACCGTTTTATTGCATACAGTCTCGGGAATTTTTGCACCTATCGGCGCTTTAATCTCGAAGGCGCGCGCGGCGTGGCGCCGCTTATGAAAGTATACACCGACAAGCAGGGTGCATTTCTTTCTGCGGAAGCCATTTCCATCCGCCAGCACTGGCCCGGCTACCCGGCTCCGGATCCGGAAAATACGGCGCTGCGGCAACTGCAGGCACTGACAAGAGCAGATTTTCCCGAAATGGATTCGCTGCTGGTCATTGAAGATTCAGGACGCATCTACAAACGATAGAAAAGGAAGTATATGGAAAAAGTCCTCATTCAGGATCAATTCGGCTTACTGGCCATCTTGATGATCATTCCCGCAGTGATCTATGCGATCAACAACCATACGGCCTGGGGTAAACGTTTCTTTGGCATTGTACCGCCGCTGGTCTTTGCCTATTTTATTCCCACCATTCTGACCTCGCTGGGTGTGATCCCCGATAGCAGTCCCATTTATTCCGGGATAAAGACCTTTGTCCTGCCGGCTTCGCTGCTGCTGCTGACGCTGGCCGTAGATATTAAAGGCATCCTGAAACTTGGCAGTAAAGCACTGATCATGTTCCTTAGCGGCACACTGGGCATCGTGATCGGCGGACCAATCGTACTGCTGATCTACAAAAGCGCTCTGCCGCCGGATATCTGGAAAGGCATGGCGGCGCTGGCGGGTTCCTGGATCGGGGGTGGTGCAAATTTTATTGCCATCGGGCAATCGGTCGGAGCCACGGACGCTATGCTGGGTGTGATGGTTATCGTGGATGTCCTGGCCGCCAATATCCTTACCGGGATCTTGTTTTTTCTGGCCGGCCGTTCCGAAAAGATCGACCGCCGCATGGGCGCCGACAATTCCGCCATTTACGAGCTTCGCGACAAAGTTTTGCATTTTCAGAAAAAGACCAACCGCATCGCTTCCACGACCGATTATTTTGTCCTGCTGGCCATGGCTTTCGGTTTTTCCTATATTGCCTATCTGCTTGGCAACGCCCTTCCGGATATCGGCGATATCATTTCGCACTCCACATGGAAGGTGATTATTATTACCAGCATCGGAGTAGGTTTGTCTTTTACGCCATTGAAAAACTATGAAGGCGCCGGTGCATCCAAGCTGGGAACGGTAATGCTGTATTTACTCATCGGCGTGATCGGCGCCAGTGCAAACCTGCGGGCCGTATTTGAATATCCCGCCTTGTTTGCAATGGCCTTTACCTGGCTGGCGATCCATCTGCTGATCCTTTTCCTGGTCATGAAGCTGATCAAAGCCCCGCTCTTTTTTATGGCGGTAGGATCCCAGGCGAATGTGGGCGGCGCTGCTTCGGCTCCTATTGTGGCCTCTGCATTCCATCCCGCGCTGGCATCGGTCGGGGTAATGCTGGGAATTGCGGGATATGTGCTCGGAACCTATGCCGCGCTGATTTGCGCTAAACTGCTTTTACTGGTATCTTGATCATTCGGAAAGGTCAAATTTGGGTAAATTGAATAAAATCTTCTTTATGGCAGGTAAGTTCTTTGAGGACCTGCGTCGTCCGCGGCAGGCATACCGCATCGCCGCGGATCTGCAAAGCCGGGAACTGAAGCATTATTATTTTCTTTTTGAAGAAAAGCGCATTGCCCGCGGAAAGGACCAGCGGCTGATCAGCCGCTTTGATGAAAACGGCATTCCGCTGAACAAGACATACATCGACGTACAGAACCAAGGCCATATTTACTTCCCCATCTCGATCGGCCAGATGGGTCTTGCCGTTTGGCACAGCTGGCTGGAAAGCGGCAGGGAAACGGATCTTCAGCGCTTTTTAAAATTTGCGGACTGGTTTGTTGCCAACGCTGAAGAAAGCGCCGAACTCGGTGTGCGCTGGCTAACCGATGTCCCGCTGCCCGCCTACGGCAATCCGGGTCCCTGGCAATCGGCCTTTGCCCAGGCGCGCGGGATATCCATTCTTTTGCGGGCTTTTCAGCAAACCGGTAACAAGACATATCTGACGACGGCCGAAAAGGCGCTGATCCCCTTTACCCAGCCGTTAAGCAAGGGCGGGGTGACCAGTTTTACGCCTTCGGGTCCTTTTTATGAAGAATATCCTTCGGACGTACCCGTGCTGGTCCTGAACGGCATGATCTTTTCCCTGCTGGGCATCTACGACTTTGTCCGGGCTTTCCCCGAAAAGGAGGCGGCAAGGACCATCTTTGACGCCGGTATGAACACTCTGGAAGGCCTCCTGCCCGAATTCGATCTGGGTTACTGGTCGCGCTATAATCTCTGTCACCGGGAAGGCTATCCCGAGATCGATCCGGCGACCATCGGCTATCAGCGCCTTCACGCCACCCAGCTGGAACTGCTGCACCGTCTGAGCGGCAAACCGCTGTTCAAGCACTTTGCCGAACGTTTCCGGGAACAGGACAAAATTGTCAATATCCTGCGCATGTACCGGGTCAAATTCCGGGCACTCAAACAGATCGGACGTCTTTAAAAGCGAACTTCCAATAATTCAAGAGGAGAACAAATGAAAAAAGGACTCATCATCCTGTTCGTTGTGATCGGGGTGTTCGCCCTGATCATTTCCGGAGGCATACTGATCTTCAGCCAACAGGCAAAAGCACTGTTCCTGGAGATCGAGACGGAGCATGCCGCGATCGGAGAGCTGGATCTCCGCAAGGTTCCCGACGGTGTTTACAAAGCAAAGTTTGGACATATCCCCGTTTTTGTCGACCTGGAAGTCTACGTCAGCGCACATCATATAGATACGATCCGTATCGTCGAGCAGTCTTCCGGTCCGGGATACGGTGCACATCAGATCCTCGGCGAGATTCTGGAAGAGCAACAGCCAAAAGTGGATATTGTGACGGGAGCCACGATCAGCAGTAAATGCATTATGGTGGCGGTAAACAAAGCGCTGATGCGGCGTGAGAAAGATTAGGATTAGATAATATTGTGAGAGGGAGATGTATTTGAGTCAATTTATTTGAGTCAATTTATTTGAGTCAATTTATTTGAGTCAATTTATTTGAGTCAATTTATTTGAGTCAATTTATTTGAGTCAATTTATTTGAGTCAATTTATTTGAGTCAATTTATTTGAGTCGTCAATCCAATCTTCGATCGGATTGACGCCGGGAAGCCCCTAAGGTCTTCCATCCCGGCGCTCTATCTCCTCCGAGAGAATCATCTTCCGTCTATTATCTACCGACCCCCGGATTCTTGCTTCCGGCTTCGTCCCGTACGCTGATATTTACAGCTGTATTTCTTCCAGGTATTGGGGAATATGTGTCTCCCAGTCAAGCCCTTTTTTTATCTCCAGTGCCAGGTTTTCACTCGCCTCGGGTTCGCCGTGTACGATAAATGTTCTGCGCGGTGCTGTTTCAAAATTTCCCAGCCAGTTGAGGATCTCCCGGTAATCTGCATGTGCGGAAAAATCACTGATCGTTTCGATACGGGCAGCTGAACGGATCTGCATGCCATGGATCTTGATCTCATTTTTCCCTTCCTGTAAGGCGCGTCCTCGTGTACCTTCCGCCTGATAGCCGACAAACACGATGCTGTTTTTTTTCTGAGGCAGACGCCGGATCAGATGATGCAGAATTCTCCCGCCGGTCAGCATTCCGCTCGCTGAAATAATAATACACGGTTCATTCTGTTCGTTGATCCGCTTGGAAGCTTCCACCTCGGGCGTAAAGATCGTCTTTGTGGTCTGCATGACATCGACCCCTTTTCTGCTCAGGCTTGTCGCCTCCCGATCATAGATCTGCGGGTATTTTTCGTAGACCTTTGTCGCCTTGATGGCCATTGGGCTGTCAACATAGACCGGTAACACCGGGATTGCATTCTCGTCTTCCAGTTCACGCAGCCGGTATAACAGTTCCTGGGTGCGTCCCACAGCAAAGGAAGGGATCACGATCACACCGCCACGTTGTGCCGTTTCCAGGATAATGCGCTTGATCTCGCTTTTGGGATCGCCCTCCGGATGCAAGCGGTTGCCATAGGTGGATTCGATCAGCAGATAATCCGCGTCCTTGACCAAAGCGGGATTTTTCAGGATCGGACGGTCCGGCCGTCCGAGATCTCCCGAAAACAAAACGGAACGCTTTTCGGTTTCTTCCTGCCATTCCGCACGGATAAAAGCGGAACCTAAAATATGGCCGGCATCCCGGAAAATCGTACGGATCCCGGGTACGGCTTCAAATTCCTGTTCATAGGGTATCCCCTGCAGCAGGGCGATGGCCTTCTGTGCGTCTTCGATACCGTACAAAGGTAAGGCCGGCTTATGTTTACTGAAACCCTTCTTGTTCGCATATTTGGCATCTTCTTCCTGCAGGTGAGCCGAATCCAGAAGCATGATCTCCAAAAGATCCCGCGTAGCTTCGGTACAAAAAACGGGTTTATTGAATCCTTGCCGCACCATTCGCGGCAAATAACCCGTGTGATCGATATGTGCGTGTGTCAGCAAAATGGCATCCAGTTCCTGCGCCACTGACTTCAGGTCTGTCCAGTTTCGTAGACGCAGTTCCTTCAATCCTTGAAAAAGGCCGCAATCGATCAGGACCCGGCTGTTCGCATGCTGCAGAAGATATTTAGAACCGGTAACAGTCCCGGTTGCTCCTAAAAATGTGATGGAAGCCATGTCTATTCCTCTCTTTTAAGGTTGCATTTGAGAGATCAGCGCCTCGCGCATCAGTTCTCTGAAATAAATTTTCCCGTTTTCATTCAGACTGATCCCGTTCATAAAAAAACGGTCTACCGCCAGTCCCCTGTCCGCACGATCCATAAAAGCCTTCTCGGCATCGATCAGAAAAACATTCTCCCGGCTGCTTATTTCACGGATATCCGCATTGAATGCGATGGCATTGCGGACTCTGAAAACATCCATTTCTACAGCTTTGCGGTAGTAATCCAGGGCGGCAACGCTATCTTTTTCATGTTCGCGGATCAAAGCCATACAGTAATAGTAGATCGCGGTTTCCGGTTCCCAGGCCTGCAGTTCCTGAATCCAGCGCTCCAGCATAAAACGGTCGGCATTTTTGACCAAAATGGCGCACTCGCGGGCAAACTCCGAGTCCGACAATTCCTTATCCCTGAAATCGGAACGGTAAGGGATATGCTTAAAATTGACTGGCAGGCTCAGTAAATAAAGCGGAAAGGTACGCTTGGCAGTTATGCTTCGAAGGTTGCGGGTGAACAGCGCGTGGATTTCGCGATAAGTTGCAGACTCGTACGTGACCGCCCAACTGTCGATATCCCGGGGCGGGAATTGAGTAACGGGAGTATTCTTGCTGTATACAAAACGTTCCAGCACCTGGAAAAAACGGTACTTCTTCATTGCCACATAGGTTCTCAGTCCCCAGTAGTTATCGGTATCCTGGATCCAATTGCTTTTCCGCGGGAGCCCGTAGAATTCATTGTTCCCGGTTAGCAGTAAAGCGGCGTCCGGATCATAACGACGGATCTCTTTAACGAGGTGGCGAATGCTGAAACTGTTCCCGTGCGGTACCGCCACCTGAATGATCTCGTATTTTAAGCTGTCGTGTCCATAAAAATCATTCAAAACGGCATTTTCTGCGACCTCGGGTATCAGCGTAAACAGCGTCTGATCGGCCAGCAGAAAAATGCGCCGCTTTTGCGGCGGCTTATTCACGGAAAACGCCATTTCCGGATGCTTCAGGTCGGGAAACTGCTCAGCCGATATATAACGCTGGTAATACGCGGGATTCAATTCATACATGGTCCTGTCTTCCGAAAGGCGGAAGAGCCGGTAGGAATCACCGACACCCAGAAAACGCAGAGAAAGTTCAAGCAGCACCAGGATCAACAGGGGTGACAAGCGGAAAAAAGCATCGTATAAAATACGTCGAAATACTTGCTTCATAATGAAAGCGGGAAAGGCGAAGCTCCGGAATTTGCGCCCAGAATAATGATTAATATGATCAGAAACATAATAAAGACAGCGACCATTATGTAATGATGGCGGTCAAACACAAAGTCGACCATGGTTTTAAGCATCGAGGAAAATTCACTCATCCCATTTCCTTTTTGTCTGCCAGCAATATACACAAATCCGGCTGCAGTCTGCAATGCAAAATTCCAACGGACAATGGACCAGTCTTTGTCCCTGCTCCGGAATCGGTCCGGCACAGCGGAGGCAGGCAATGCGAACATGAGGTATTGTCATGATACAGGGGACAGTATTGAGTCAATTACATTGAAAGGTTAGCCGAAAAACGAAAACTCCGGACATATAGCAAGACTGCCAAACCAATCATTCATAATCTTTTCTTGCTTTTTGCTGCCGTTTACCGCCTGCCCGCCGCAGCCCTTTGATGAAGGGGCGAAGGAGGGTCTACCGTCTCCCGTCTCCCGTCTTCGCGAAAAGAAAGGGGATGACAAAAAGGTTCATGAGATTGATGCTGATATGAATGAGTGCAAGTTCATAGATACTGAATCCCCAGACAACGAATCCGCATAAGAGAACGCTGATAAGAAAGATCCAGAGGCTGGCCCAAAAGCCCTGTAAAGCAGCGTGAAGAAAACTAAAAACGGCCGACAGGATGAGTGCCGCCCAGATCCAGCTGTTCCAGACCGGCAGCATTGCACTGAAAATAAATCCGCGGAAAAGCAGTTCTTCCACGAAGGAGCCAAGCAGGGTGATGGCAATCGCCCAATTGCGCTGTTCCCGGTTCAAAGGTAAAAAACAGTCACTGCGATGGATCCAGGTACTTAAAGCTTTTTTCCGTATAAAACCGGCAAGCGTATCCAGACCCAGCAGCAGAAGGGCGGAACCAACGCCGATCAGCACTGCCCTTAAAAGAAATGCGGGTGGCGACGGAAAACGGAACAGGTTATGCAGAGACTGAAGCCAGTTCTCAAATCCCGGATACTCGCCCGGATTTGCACTGATCCGCATGCGGACGAAAAAATAGGCAATCCCCATGATCAGGATGAGGAGCAGTTGTTGAATGATGCCGGATGCATTCCACAAATGCTTGGGATCGACTTCGCGGGCGAAATGTTTTTCTCCGGATTCCTTCATGCTTGCACATTCCGTGCCGGACCGCTTACCCAGGGATTGTTTTGAATATAGAATCGCCAGGGATGCGAGCATCCTTCACGAATGCCGATACGGCTGCTGCACCCGATTTGGATCTCTGCAGCGGGATCCGCTTGCAGAATGCGGAATTCGCCGGAGCAGAGATCGGCGCCGTTTTGTTCACGGCCGATCCCGAAAGCCCGGCACAGACGGGCAGGACCCCGGGACAAATCCCTGACTTCCCGCGCGTTCATATCTTTTTTTCCGTAGCGCTTGACGGCCATGAGGGCAATACCCGACAATGGTTCAAGAGCACGCAGCAGGATTGCTTCACCGCGGCCTTCTGCGCCGGTGACAACATTACAGCAATAGTGCATTCCGTAGGTAAAGTAGACATAAAGATGTCCCGGCGGACCAAACATGACCGCATTCCGCGGCGTTTTTCCGCTCCTGGAATGCGATGCAGGATCATTGGAATGGGCATAGGCCTCGGTTTCAACAATGCGTCCCGCCAAGCGGCTGCCATCGGACAACTCCCGGACAAAAGCGCAACCCAGGAGTTTTTTAGCGACACTGCAAACGTCCTGCATGAAAAAATTGCGCGGGACTTCCTTCATGATTTTTCCCGGAGATGATCGTATAAAAAGTGCAGCGCCTCGACATAGCTTTGTTCTTTTTTCCCGTAGATCTGATGCAAACAGACATCTTTGGTTACGGAGATCCTGCGGAAGTCTTCACGTTCGTAAATATTGGAAAGATGCACCTCAACCACGGGGACCGGCAATAATTCGATGGTATCGCGGATCGCATAACTGTAATGGGTATAGGCGGCCGGATTCAGGATCACCGCATCACATCTGTTGCGCTGACGCTGCAAGGTGCGAATGATCTTCTCCTCGGAATTGAACTGATAAATACTTAATTCGATATTCAAGGCCCCGGCTTCTTTCCGAAGCAGCGCGTTCAGCTTATCAAGAGTAAGGTTTCCGTACTGGGATTTGTCCCGGTGTCCCAGCATGTTCAGATTGGGTCCGTGAATGATCAGGATTTTCATGATGGTTCCTTTACTTTCCGGCATATTAGCTCCCCTTATGGATTCAGTATCGTTTCCAGGATCTCATGCAGCGCCGTTTTGGGAATATCGTGATAAATTTGCGTTTTTCCCGCAGCTCGCAATAGTACAAAGCGTGTCCGCCGGTTTTGAATCTTTTTATCATAGCGCAGAATATCCATCAGTTTTTCGCTTGATATATCCGCAGCAAGCTTTGGCCGGGGAAGTTCGCGTAAAAAGGCGCCGTAGCGTTCCGCATTCTCCGCCGAAAGACCGGAGAAACGCCGGCTGAGCCGCAGTGCGGCATCCATTCCGGTCAACAAAGCTTCTCCGTGCCGCAGTGCGTATCCCGATGCTTGTTCGATCGCATGTCCGATGCTATGGCCAAAATTCAGGATCATTCGCAAGCCGCTCTCCCTCTCATCTTTTTCGACAATGCGCGCCTTGATGCGGACTGCGCGGAAAATGATATCCGAGAGCAAGGGCATATCTTCCATCATCAAAATGGCTCCCTTCTGCGCAATGCAGGATTCCAGCAGCCGAGGATCCGCGATAAACCCGTATTTCAGAACCTCCGCAAAACCGGAGACGCGCTCCCGCATGTCCAGGGTCCGAAGTAAAAGCGGATCGATCAGCACCATTTTCGGTTGATAGAATGCTCCTATCAGGTTTTTAGCCTTCTCATGATTGACGCCGGTCTTTCCCCCAAGCGAGGCATCCACCTGGGCCAGAAGGGTGCTCGGGATTTGAATAAAGGGGATTCCGCGGTACAGTGTTGCAGCAACAAATCCCGCAATATCCCCGACCCTTCCGCCGCCCAGCGCCAAAATGCAGTCGCTACGGTCCAAACCCGCCGCGATAAGCGCATCGTACAGGTCCGAAACCGTCTGAAGGTTCTTGTTTTCTTCTCCGGGGGGAATGCAAAGGAAAAAATAGTCAAAGCCTGCGTTTTTCAAACTTTTTTCCAAAATTTCCCGGTAGTGGCGGGCAGGGGTTTCCGAAGCCAGCACGGCGATTCTCGATCCGGCGGGGATCAGCGCTCCGAGCAGTTCTCCGCTTTGCTGCAGCAGACCCGCTGCGATCCGGATCCGGTAAGGCGGCCGGGTTTTTATTTTGATCATCTTATTCATGCAATTCCCTCAAGATAGCTTGCACAACTTCCGCAATGCCGTTAGCGCGGGTATCAATGCGCAGATCCGCCGTTTCATAAACGGCCATGCGTTCATCCAAAATACGCCGAATGTTCCGGATATCCTGCGGGTTTTGCAGAAGCGGACGATTTCCGGTGCGAACACGTCCGGCAATGGTTTCCGGATCCGCCTGGAGCCAGATAACCGTTCCAAGCCGTTTCATCCACGCACGGTTTTCGCTGCGCAAGGGAAATCCGCCTCCGCAGGCAACGACGGTTTTTTTCTTCAGTTTCAGGGATCTCGCACAGGCGCTTTCATATTTTCGGAAAGCGGCTTCTCCCTCTTCCCGGAAAATGTCGGAGATCTTTTTCCCTTGCATCTTTTCGATTTCCGTATCCAGATCGATAAAATTCCAATTCCGTAATTCTGCAAGCGCACGTCCGCAGCTGCTCTTTCCGGAACCCATCATGCCGGTGAGAAAAAGATGCTTCCCTTTTTCAGACATTTTCCCGTATCCTCCGGACAATACTGTCCCAGCGGTCAGCGCCGTAACGTGCCAAAAGCGCATTCAGCAAGGGAACTGCGGTCATGTTTTCTGCCACCACCGCCGCTGCCGGCAAGGCACAGACATCGGAACGTTCCTTGTGCGCGCCCACCTTTTCCAGGGTATCCATATGAAAACTGTCCAGCGAACGGGTCAATGTGGGTATGGGTTTCATTACCGCATCAAACTGCAGAATTTCACCGTTCGTCATTCCCCCCTCCAGACCGCCGGCGTTGTTCGAGGTTCTTTTTACTTCAGCGCCGCTGACAAGAAAAGCGTCATGATATGCGCTTCCGCGCAACGCGGCTCCGGCAAAACCCGCTCCGAAGGCAATCCCCCGTATTGCCTGAATGCCCATGATCTCGGCGGCGATCCGGGATGTAAGCTTGTCGTCCCAGTGTACATAGGATCCCAGACCGCGCGGTAATCGCAGAACCGCAACCCGAAAAATACCGCCGATCGAATCACCGGCTTCGCGAACGGCATCGATGGTTTTGCGCATCGCTTCCGCCGCTTCGGGATCGGGACAGCGGACATCCGATGCGTCCGCTTTTCGGAATAATTCTTCGTCCGGCTGCATATCAGGACAGCGGACATCGCCCATCCGGATCACACAGGAACCCAAACGGATGTCCAGTGCTTCAAGAAACTGCCGGCAGACGGCGCCGGCCAGAATGCGTGCCGAAGTCTCCCGGGCAGATGCGCGTTCAAGAACATTGCGGATATCGTCAAATCCGTATTTCAGCGCACCCGTGTGATCCGCATGGCCCGGTCGCGGTACACGGATCTTGCTTTCCACCTTGCCCTGAAGCGGGTCCATTTCTTTTTGCCACTGTGCGTGATCTAAATTCCAGATCAGTAAAGCCAGGGGCGATGCCAGGCTTTTCCCGTGACGCAAACCGCTGAGAATTTGCACCTCATCCTTTTCAATACGCATACGCCCCCCGCGCCCGTAACCCTGCTGCCGCCGCTGCAGCTGACGGTTGAGCGCTTCAATATCCAGGGGAAAACCGGCCGGCAAACCGCGAATTGTCAGAACTTCCGCAGGTCCGTGACTTTCTCCCGCACTTGTATAACTGATACTTTCTCGCATGCAATTCTCCCAAAATGAATGCCGGGCCTGCCGGCAATTTAGAGACTGATCTTGTGCAAAATCGTGTCGATTTCCCTTTCGTCCATAACGGACTTCCCCAGCCATATTTTTTGTGCTTCAATGGCTTGAAAGATCAGCATCCGCATTCCGTTTATATGTTTAAGCCCTTTTTCTTCTGCAAATTGCTGCAGATAGGTAGGCCGGGGCATATAATTGAGATCAAAGAGAAAATCACCTTCCCGCATTCGGCTGCAAACGCGAGGGAGCTTCGGGTTGTTGATATTTCCGGCCGGGGTACAGTTGATCCAGAGTCGGGGCGAATCCGGAATGTTATCCAGGATCTGCAGCTTCACCTCATGACGGATCTCATCCAAAAAAGCTCTGCGTTCATGGTCGAATTTCCCGTTAATAAGACTAATGCAGACATAGTTCAGGTTCTCAAGACCGAATACGGCCGCTCTGGCAACCCCGCCGTAACCCATTATAACGGGATGATAGGACAAATAATCCGGAATATACCGATGAACGACCCGAATAAATGCGGGATAATCGGTATTATAGGCTTTTAGGTGCTTGGTGCCGCGGATCGATATCGTATTTGCGGCCCCCAGTCTCAGCACAGCGGAATCAAATTCGTGGCAGTAATTTAAAATGCTTTTTTTGTAAGGGATCGTGACGTTAAATCCCGTCAATTGCGTCAATTCGTTGTTGACCTTCATTTCAAGCATATCAGGAGCTATATCAAACAATTCGTAGTTCAAAGGTACACTGGCGATCATGGAATGGATCAGCGGACTCATAGAATATTGGATCCCGTAACCCAGCAGTCCAAATCTCATAATTTACTGATCCTCTCAAGTATGGGGTAAAAATTCGGGTAGGAGATATCAACACTGCTCCAGTCCCGTACCTGCACCGTATCGTTCGCGATCAGTCCGGCAATGGATGCCGTCATTGCAATACGATGGTCTCCGTACGCATTCACGATGCCGCCCTGCAAGGGGCAGGGACCTTTGATATCCATGCCGTCCTCGTATTCTTCAACTTCAGCACCCAGCGCACGCAGCATCTCCACGCTGGTCCGTATACGATCGCTTTCCTTAAAACGCAGTTCTTTGGCGCCGTGTATCCTGCTGATCCCTTTCGCCTGGGTGGCGATCAGAGCCAGCAGCGGAATCTCATCAATAAGTCCCGGAACAATGCGGCTGTTAATGCTGAACGCCTTCAGATTGGAACTGTGCACTACGATATCTCCGACCGCTTCGATCTTTTTTGCTTCCGGAAGGATATCGATAAGAGCGCCACTGTTTTTCAATAGCCGGATATAGGCAGTACGGGTAGGGTTCAGCGATATTTTCCGCAGCAGAATTCGGCTTTTCTTCAGCAACAGAGCGGCGGCTACCCAATAAGCCGCAGAAGAGGGGTCTCCCGGGATGGAATATTCAAAGCCCGCGATCTTGCGGCGCAGAGTATGTACGGAAACAACTTTTTTATTCCGGAAAACCGGTATATGGAATAATTTCATCATATTTTCAGTATGGTCCCGGGTCGCAATGGGTTCCTCGACGTAAGTTTTACCCTGAGCCGAAAGTCCGGCAAGCAAAATACAGGATTTTACCTGGGCGCTGGCGACCGGAAGTACATAATGGATACCTTTCAGGACCTTTCCCTTGATCCGTATGGGCAGGCACCCTTCTTTCGATTCAATTTCTGCACCCATTTTTTGCAGAGGTTCGATGATTCGCCGCATGGGACGCCGGCTGAGCGAAGCATCGCCGGTCAAGCTTACCTCAATACCGGGGATACCTGCCAGCAATCCCGCCAGAAGGCGGACGGTGGTTCCGGAGTTCCCGCAGTTCAGCAAAGTACCGGACCCTGTGGTCCAGTTAAAAATGCCCGGACTGCTGACATCGACGGTAAATTTACCCAATTGAAAGGTAACACCGAGTTTTTGCAGGCAGGCGATAGTCGAAAGCGCGTCCGCACCGATATTCAGATGCCGTATCTTGGAATTCCCCCGGGCGATCGCGGCAAAGATAAGCGCACGATGGCTCATGGATTTGTCACCCGGCAAGGTGATCTGTCCGCGAATGGACTCGATTGGCTGAATAATTTTGGCTTGCCGGGTTTTCATTCCCTGATCACCGTAACAAAATCTGTGATATTGTAACTCAGATCCTGGATACCTCTGCGGAGAAGTTTCAGATCATAAAGACGGACACATTTTTCCGGTGCGATAACCCAGGCATTTTTCGGCAGCTCACCATGGGCGAGACGGCGGGCGGAACCGGCGGTATCTTCTTCTTCGATCAGGGGAACCGAGGCATGGTGTTTTTGCAGATAACGTTTGCACTGGCGCAGGGCCTGCGGGTGGGAATGGATGGAACGCGGACTTTCGACATCGGTTTGTTGCTTGCACATCAGGCACTGACGGACAAGAAAAGGGAAAAACCCCGTAATTTTACAGTTATGCTGCGCCAGTCCGCGTACGGTTTCGATCACCATGCCGCCGGCAGCGTTCTGAATGGGCAGCAAGCCCACCTGTATACTGCCAAAATCCAGGGCTTGATAGACTTTTTCCGCATTTGAGAGACATAAAATACGCGCATCTTTTATCTGGTTGTCCTGCAGCCACTGTTCCCCCGCTTCCTGCGAAAAGCTGCCTTCCTCACCCATGACCCCCAGCACAAAGGGACCCGCCATCAGGTTGTTTTCCCGTCGGATATAGGTGGATACCTGATGCGATGCGCGCATAAAATCGCCGAACATGCGTTCGGAATGCGGATTATAAAGTAACATGTCGCGAAAGAGCTGCGGAGTGTCGTTGCTGCAAAAACGCGCAACGTCCTGCAGCAGGGTAAAACCGTGGGTGGGAGTGTTTGTCTTGCGAAGATGCATTTCCCGGAGGACATTCCCGACAAAGTGCGTAACCCCCTGGGAGTAGGCAATACTGCGGTCGTGTTCTTCTGCGGGAATGGTCTGGGTGAAAAAACGCCAGGAAGCAAAGACCTCCGACCAGTGCGGAGCCAGTTGCGGATATTGTTCCGAAGGTGTTATGATCATCAGATTGACATGGTCTGCCCGGTAACTGTCGGGGCCAAATAGCGGGTGCAAGCCCATGTGCGGAACATCCGGGATGAGCGCGTCCATCCAGGCGATGGGATAGCTTTTAACGGATGCCGTGTCGATCACGGTCGACCCCGGAGCAAAAACTGCCGCATGCGTTCTGAGGAAGGACTCCATTTCGGAAATAGGGATGCAGAGAAAGATCACGGACTTTTTCAGCGCTGTCTCAAGGTCGCTAAAGACAAGGCCCGCTTTTGCGGAAAGGTCCCCATCCTTGCGGGATTCGTACACAAAGACAGTTCCGTGTTCGGAGAGGATCTGAGCCCATAATTTTCCAAAGCGGCCATAACCGATGACCGCAAATTCTTTTTCAGGCTTCATTGTGTGCAATATTTCTCCCTATTGCGCCGGCGATCATTCTGATCTCCCCCATCAGATGTTCAAACTGTTTAAAGGTCAGAGATTGCGGACCATCCGAAAGGGCTTCTGAGGGTTTGTGATGCACTTCCACCATAATTCCGTCGGCGCCGGCGGCCACCGCTGCACGGGCCATGGGGATAACCAGATCACTTTGCCCCATGGGGTGGCTGGGATCTACGATGATAGGAAGGTGGGATTTCCTCTTGATCACCGGCACAGAGGAAAGATCAAGCGTAAAGCGGGTGGAATTTTCAAAAGTGCGGATGCCGCGTTCGCACAGAATGATCTTCTGATTCCCCTTGGAAGCAAGATATTCCGCCGAATTCAGCCACTCCTCAATGGTCGCTGAAATGCCGCGTTTCAGCAAAATCGGCTTTTTCATGTGCGCCAGTTCTTTGAGCAATGCAAAATTCTGCATGTTTCTTGCGCCGATCTGAATTATATCCACGTACTTTTCAAAAAGCGGGATGTCATTGATAGCCATGATCTCCGAAACTACCGGGCAGCCGGTCTCATCACCGACAGCGCGCAAATATCGCAGTCCCTCTTCTCCCAGCCCCTGAAAGGCATAAGGGGAAGAACGCGGTTTAAATGCACCGCCGCGAATGATATTAGCGCCGTAGCGCCGAACCTCCCGGGCAATTTGATAGATCATAGGTTTATTTTCAATGGAGCAGGGACCGGCCATAACTGCAATGTCGTTTCCGCCGATGTTAATATCGCCGATCTTGACCCGGGTGCTGCGCGGATGAAAGGTCCTTGAACACAATTTATAGGTTTCCTGAATGCGGAATGCGTTGGAAACGCCCTCCATCTTAATAAAAAACTCCGGGGAAAGGCGTTTGGTATCGCCAATAATGCCGATAATAGTCAGCTCTTTTCCCTGGCTAAAGTGATATTCGAAACCCTGTTCCTGCAAATAATCGCTGATCTTTTTAATCTGTTCCTGACTTGCATTGGGTTTGAATACGATGACCATTTTTCTTTCTCCTTTACGCCAGTTTCAAGTTTGGGACCGCGGCGATCTCCAAATTCGAGAAAAGTCCCGAACGCTGGTACATGATGCCGGTTGCGGCAATCATCGCCGCATTGTCCGTACAGTATTCCAAAGGCGGGTAATACAGTTCCAACTGCATTTTTTCCGCCATTTTTTTCAACTCCGACCGCAGACGGCGGTTTGCCGCCACGCCTCCGGCAAGGACAATGCGCGTATGCCCGCTGAATACAATCGCTCTGCGCAGTTTTTCCTTCAGGACATCCACGACCGCTTCCTGAAAGCTGGCTGCGATGTCCGCTTTATCTTTCTCCGTCGGTTCAGGATGCTTGCGGACGTGGTTCAGGACCGCGGTTTTCATTCCGCTGAAACTGAAATCCAGGCTGTCCGGTTCCAGCAGGGAGCGCGGGAAACGCAAAGCCCGGGGATTTCCGGAGTCCGAGAGCGTATCGATCACGGGTCCGCCCGGATAACCGATCTGCAGAAGGCGTGCGGTTTTGTCGAAGGACTCCCCCGCAGCATCGTCCCGGGTAGTACCCAGAATTACAAAATCCCGGATACCCCGCACATCCACCAGCATGGTATGCCCCCCGGAGACCAGCAGGCAGAGAAAAGGCGGTTTCAGTTCCGGGAACTCCAGCATCGGCGCGTATAAATGTGCTTCCACGTGATTGACGCCGATGAGCGGGATATTCTGCGCCAGTGCGAAACCTTTTGCATAGTTCAGTCCCACCAGCAAGGCGCCCATCAGTCCCGGTCCGTAGGTAACAGCCACCGCATCGATATCTTCCGGACTTTTCGCGGAAGCTTCAAAAGCCGCATGCACGACTTGAGAGATGGCGTGTTCATGCGCACGGCTGGCAAGTTCCGGAACAACGCCGCCGTATTTTTTATGGATCATCTGGGAGTAGACAATATGTGAACGTACCTGAAATCCTTCCAGAACCGCAGCGCTTGTCTCGTCACAAGAAGATTCTATCCCGAGAATGCAGGGAAATAAGTCCAAGTCCGTCATGGCTGATTTTTCCTGCTCACGACAATTTCTATGCGTTCGGGACTGATGCCGGTAACATCCAGCACATCGGCCGCCTCAATGACCCGGGGCGCGTAATAATGCTTGTTCGGAAGCCACTGTGTCAAATAATCAAAATAGACCGTAAAATCGGTGGCTGTCAGTTTCTGAATACGGGTGTTGCCGCCCGTAATGTGAAGACTGACCGTATGGGGAATCGCTTTGATCTGCAGTTCCGGCGGTTGATTGCGGATCTGAACCGGGATCCCGTGAATCGTCCGTTCTCCGATCGTCTCGATTTCGACACGGACGGTGACCAATTCGGGACTTATCTTCAGCAGGTCCGGAGCGGGGTTGATCAATGCCAGTTCCGCATCAAAGGACAGATCAACGTTCTCCCGTTTCAGCGTTTGCGTCTGGACGTGAGTTATTTTGTTCAATATCGTCAAAGGACCTTCCGCGCTTACCGTCTCGGCGACCGCGGTACCGATTTGGATATGTCCCGGCTTGACGGATATGTCCGCGGCAACCCGGACGGGGATACTGCGGGTGACCCGGTCCTCAATGACAATATCGATACTGTCCGGATATACAACCTCCAGAAATTTTAATTCCGGATCCAAGTGAACCTGTTTTGGACGTCCTTCAAAATAACTTTTCAATGAAATCCGTTCATTGTTGCTGATGTTTCCCACATCCAGCACCAGGGAGTTCTTTTTCTGAAATTTCATGAAATAAATGGTGCGCCCGGGACCTTCGACCCGTAGCCGGATCTTTTCCGGGAGGGGTCTTGCCAGGGCTTTTTCCTGCCGGGGTTCATAAACCTGCAGCGGCAAATCGACGACACTGACAGTCCTTTGTCCCGACACGACCAGAAGCCAGAACAGGATTGCGGCCAGGACGACAATGATTTTAGGTATAGTGTTTTTCATCATAATTTCCTGATGATTTGTTAAATGTAACCAATATCCGTTGATTTTACAATTTAAAATACGTTTTACGGACATCATTTCGACAAAATTCTCAATTCTTATTCAATTATTCGCATGCAAGGCAGCTTTTCCTTCAATATGTCGGTAAAAACAAAAAGCCGCTTTAAAAAAGCGGCTTTTTTATCAAATAGCGTATTCGCTTATTTTGTTTCACTATCACCGGGATCGGATTCCCCGGGTTCCGGAGCATTTTCCGTTTCGACCTTTTCGGACGTTTCAGGTTCGGGGCTCTTGGTTTTGCCCGACTCCGCTTTCTTGCGGGGCTTTTTTTCCTGAAGCTTGGAAAGGATCGCTTCCGGGATCTCGATCTTCTGTGTGACTTCTTCCTGTTTTGACATTACGCGGGCGATATCCTTATCGTCTTCGGACAGGGCGAGGTCATCGCTGGAAAGCACGATCTTGCGTTCATCGTGGCGGACTTCAACGACCCGGAGTTCGAGTTCGTCGCCGACCTTAATGTCACGGGTATAATCGCGTTTTTCCTTTTTGTTCATACTGTTCAGGGGAACAATTGCCTCAACCTCTTCGCCTTCGATGGTCATGATAATGCCCTTATCCAGGATCTTGAGGACTTTGGCCTTTACCATTTTCCCGGATTTGTATTTGCTGTCGAGGGCTTCCCAGGGATTGGATTCAAGCTGTTTGTAGCCCAGAGAGATCTTGCGGGTTTCACTGTTGATCTCAAGGATCATGACCTCGATCTCCTGATCTTTCTGAAGGATCTCTTTGGGATGGCGGACCACCTTGATCCAGGATAGGTCGGAGACGTGTATAAGTCCGTCGATACCTTCTTCGATCTCCACAAAGGCGCCGAACTGGGTCAGATTGCGAACAATGCCCTTTACTTTCATTCCCGGAGCGTATTTCTTTTCGAGCTGATCCCAGGGATCCGGCTGCAGCTGCTTGACGCCCAGAGAGATCTTGCGGTCCTGGGAATCGATGGCCAGCACACGGGCTTCGACTTCGTCGTTGATCTGGTAGATCTCGGAAGGATGCTTGATATGCTGGGTCCAGCTCATCTCGGAAATGTGGATCAGACCTTCTACGCCTTTTTCAAGTTCGACAAAGACACCGTAATTGGTGATAGACACCACACGACCCTTAACGACGGAATCGATGGGATATTTCTGCTCGATATCTTCCCAGGGGTGGGCTTCAAGCTGTTTCATACCCAGCGATACCCGTTGTTTTTCGGTATTATAATCAATGACCTTGACTTCAACAACATCATCGATAGAAAGCATTTCCGAAGGATGCTTGATGCGTCCCCAGGACATGTCGGTAATGTGCAGCAATCCGTCGATACCGCCAAGATCGATGAAAGCGCCGAAATCGGTAATATTCTTCACGCGGCCCTTGAGGACCTGATCGACCTGGATCTGGCTCAGCAGTTCTTCGCGTTTTTCTTTGAGCGCATCTTCCAGAATCTCCTTGCGGCTTACCACGATATTTTTTCGGGCTTCATTCAGTTTAACGATCTTCAGTTCCAGAGTTTTACCGACGAAAGCGTCAAAATCGGTAACGGGGCGTACATCGATCTGGGAACCGGGAAGAAAGCCTTCCACGCCGCCGAGATCCACAACCATACCCCCTTTAATGCGTTTAACAATATAACCTTCGATCACGCCGTCGGATTCATGCACCTCTTTGAGGCGTTCCCAGGCGCGAAGGAAATCGGCTTTTTTCTTGGAAAGTATCAGCTGGCCTTTGCGGTCCTCGATCTTGTCCACAAAGATCTCGATCTCATCGCCGAGTTCCGGAATATTGTTGCCGAATTCTTCGACGGGGATAAGTCCTTCGGATTTGAAACCGATATCCACGACCACTTCTTTGTCGGTTATACGGATCACATGCCCGTTGACACGTTCGTTGCTGTTGAACTTGTTCAGGGTTCTTTCGTACATCTTTTCAAGTTCGGGATTGATATCGGCGGCTTTTTCAGACGCGATATCTTCCCGTTTTACCACGCGGATCTGATCATAAATGTTACCGATGTGTTTCTTTACAGCCTCAGCCACCGGTGCCGCACTTTCTTCTGTACTTTCTTCCGCTTTTTCTTCCTGTTCTGCAGGAACTTCTTGCTCATCGTTTTCTGCAGGAGCAGCTTCTTCGCCGTTTTCGGCGTCCTTCATTTCCGCTTCCGCTTCAAGATTTTCTTCTGCAGGTTCTTTGACTTCTTCCAGTGCATCTGTGCCTTCCGTCGCGACAGTTTCGGTGTCTACAACGTCTTCGGCCTCTTCCTGAGGGTTAACGGGTTTAACGTTCTTCAGTTCTTCAGCCATTCATTTTCCTCCATGTTTTGGCTCTTTTATGATTGATAATATCTTATCAACTTGTTCAGCAAATGTCATTCGGCTGGTATCGATCTCCACGGCGTCATCCGCCTTTCGCAGCGGTGAATGGGCTCGAGAGGAATCGCGTTCGTCACGGCGCTGCAAATCGGCTTTGACGGATTGGAAACTCAGTTCCTCGGGTGCTTCGGCCAGCCTGCGTTTTGCGCGTACGTCCAGATCCGCCACCAAGTAGAATTTGCGGTCTGCATCGGGGAATACCACGGTACCGATATCCCTGCCCTCCATCACCACATTGTGATCTTTTGCGTAAGCGCGCTGTTTTTCGACCATGAGTTCACGCACAAGGGGATTGGCACTGACCGGGGTGACGGCTTTATTGGCAGCGTCCTTACGGATCTCCACACTGATGTCTTCGCCGCTCAGCAGCACCTTATCGCCACGGAAACCAATGTCCATGGTCTTGACCGCTTCCGCCACCGATATTTCGTCTTCGGGATCGATTCCGGAACGCAGAACGCCCACTGCTGCGGCGCGGTACATAGCGCCGGTATCAAGATAGACAAAGCCAAGTGCCTTTGCAACTTGTTTTGCGGTGGAACTTTTCCCGGATCCGGAAGGCCCGTCAATTGCAATAATCATCCGTGAATATACCTTCCGTCCTTTCAAAAAAGCCAGTGAATTTAAGTCCTAAAAAAGTTCAAACAAAGCATTATTTTATTTGACAGCGTAAAATTAATATTGTATAATTGAGCAGAATCGTTCTTTTCCATCGTTGAGCGAACTTTAAAAAAAGAACAACAAGATAATTTTAAGTTCCCTCCTGTGTAGAAAAATGCCGACACCACCCCAAGTGTCGGCATTTTTCGCTTTTGGGGAGGTTTTTTTCAAAAACTTGAGTCAAGCTGATTCACAGCTTGACATACTTCATTTTAAGCAGCTCCGCCGTTCCGGGCCGCGTCAGGGTCATGATGTACATGCCTTGCGGAAGGCTGCGGATATCTAGGGTCTGCTGCGGACCGGAAATATTCCGCTGCAGCACGCACCTTCCGGAAAGATCGTAAACGTTCAGCAATGCCCCGCCAATCTCCGTTCCGGAATATTGTAAACTCATCAGGTTTTTTCCCGGATTGGGAAAAACCCGCAATTGCACCGGCCCCGCACTTTGTGTGCCGGTGACGGGTTCCCGGATGTCAATGTGATAATCGCCGCCGCTGTTGTTATCCCAGCTGTTATCCTCGTAATGTATAACAAAATCAACGGTAGTGACGGCCTGTGCCGGATCATTGAAGGGTCCGATCTTTACACTGAGAACGTTCGATTCCGGCCCCTGCATGGGGGTCCGTACCGCAACGTTATCGCTCCATAGCGCGGATCCGGCCGGACGGTAAGCCGGAATGGGCTGCTGCCACTGGTTTACCCCCCAGTGTAATGTCGCACCCATTCCCGCACCCTCGATGCTGATAGTAATACTGTCATCCGGTGCCGGATTCAAGGGTGACCAGCTGAGTCCGCTTCCGCTTGAGCCGCCACCGTTATATTCCCCGATCCACACATGCTGAATGACGGAACGCGCAACATTTCCGTGCAGGTCTTCCGCTTCGATATAATAATCCAGCAGGACGTTATTTTTATTCGTGACCTGTGCCGTATATTCCATGGCTTTGAAAAGCGGAAGCGGATTGGTCCGGGACGTGATGCTTTTCCCGCTCATGGGAATGCTCTGCCAATCCCCCGCCTCCGAACCGCCGGCGTAGGTTTCATTATCGATCGATTGAGGGTTGTTATAGCCATCATGATCTTCGCGGTATTTCAGTTCGATCCGGCTCAACCCCGCCTGGTCATACACATAGGTCCAGACGCGCATGTCGGAAGTCTGGGCAAGGGTAAATTCCGTGGCACCGGGATTGTAGGGATCGCGCTGCGGCAAAAAGATTTCCGGCGCAGTCTGATCCGAGCCGGACGAGATAATGGTATTGAGATTTGCGAGCGCCAGATTGGCTGCCCGGGTCGGATGCGAATCCCAAAGGCCTCCCTCTGATCCGTCCCAGTACCAGTAGCAGGAGGTCTGTGCCATAGCCAGATATTGCCTGGCCTCATCAAGAAGAGCGTTGTCGGGGTCCATCTGTTCTGCCGTGCGCAGAATATTCTGCGCCGCCGTAAGCACCCCCCAGCTGTTGCGGTCCGGTGAATATCCGTCACTTCCCGGCTCTCCCAGCCATTTCCTAAACTGCGGATCACCATTATCCGCGCCGCTCCAGCTTCCGGGCTCCACATGAACAATGTCGCCGGGATCCGGCGGGAACTTGTCAAGATAATCCTGAATGGTCGTGCAGACAAAACGCTGCGAATTTGACTGAAGCCAGTTCACGAAATTTTCAAAATTGCTGCCGTAGTAGGAATCCGTTCCCCCGCCGTAATTATCGCCGTCGTGATGCAAAACCACCAGTACGGGATGCTCCGGATCCGTATTATGGGATTCCAGCTGACTCATGACATCCTCGTAAAGCAGGGCGCCAAAGCCGCCGCGCCCGTCCTCGTTCCCCAGATACCGGGAAGCCGGAACTACGATCATTTTTCGGCTTTCGCCCGTTTCCGGATCGATATATTCGGCATAGTGCGGGCGATGCGCCCAGGCAGCTGAGACTTGGGTCGGCGCCCAAAGATTGTTCAGTTGTTTCCAGTCGCCGGGATCCGGATTGCGGACATCCGCGCGGTTGGGTTCGTACAATCCGCCTGCAGTATTGTAGGGATAGTTCTCGCAGCAGCGCTCCATATGCACGTTGTCAACCAGAACCCATTCCAGACCTTCGTCCAGTAAAGCAGGGATCATATGGAGGGCAAAGGCATTCTCGGGCGGAAAGATACCCCTGGAATACGTTCCGTTAAAATTTGCCGTAAACGTCTGCTTGTGCATTTGGATCTGATCGCGGATATCCCGGTACTGCGTCAATGGCATCAGCGGATGAAATTCCCCAAAAGCCACCATATCAATACGCGGATTGCCGGATGCGGTATTGCGGGTTTTAATGCCATTCCAATGAGATTTCCAGTTTGTAAAGTTTGTATTTCCGGCACTTTCAAGACGGTTCAGATTCCGGACCAGCGAGCCGGAAAAACTGACCTGTGCGCCGAACTGTTCAAGTCCCGCATTGATCCCTTTCGTAACTCCATTCGCCGGCCAGGAAGTATAGGGGCCGAAACGGGAATTAAAGACGTCCAGGAGATTATAACTGTAATGTCCCGCAGCAGCGCTTTGCATTACATCCTCTCCGGGATAATAGACCGGCTGATGCATATGCCAGAGAAAGGCGATATAGATGGGCGGTTCGGCATAGATCATAGTAAAAAGAGCAATAAAGAAAAAAAGTTTCTTCATCGTATGTTCTCCATTTTCGTGATTATTGACAGGAATATAATGAAAGACCCCTAAAAAATAAAACGTTTATTTCATCAGCCGGCAAAGGATTGCGTATTGATTTCCTCGCCGGAATTTATTAAAATTCAATATGATAAAAAAAATCCCTTCCTTTCTGATCCTGTTCCTTTTTCATTTTGCTGCAGCTCAAATCTATCTGGATGCAAATGCCGAGATCAGCAGCCGTTATGCATTCCGGCGTTTTGTCCCCGCTCCCGGGCAGCCCGTGCTAATCGTAAACGCTTCCGCCTATCATGCAAAATACAAGCTCAGTATCACACCCTGGTATGTGAACAGTCTTGGTGACTTTTCCGCTTATCACGAGATCGGGACACAAGTGAATTACTTTCATGAACTGCGCGACCGAATGCATCTGAGTGCGGGGGTCGCAGCGATGTTTTATCCCGGCCGTACGGATATAAGGACCGCCACTATGGTGCTGAGCCTGAATTTTTCGGATCTAAAGCATCCGATCCCCTATTTTATCGAAACCCATTTTGATCCTTTCATCCGGAGCTGGTACTGGAAATTCAGCACCGCATATACCTGGGACATTTTTCTGCCTGTTCAGTTTCTGCTGGCAGCGGGACTGGATGTTTTTCGTCAAACGTATTTCGGGGTTAGCGTACCGGCCGGACTCTCGGACATTTCGCTGCAAGTCGGGACTTATCTCTCGTTAAAAAACTGGTATATTATTCCGAAATTGACCTATATTATTCCATGGAACGTTCCTGGCGGACCTGCGATGCTGCTTGCGGCAAAAGTGAATATCGGCTATACGTTCTGAAGGGAAGGAAAGTATGATGAAAAAAATCAGCTCCCTCGTAGTTTTACTGACGCTCTTCGTTTTCATTGATGCACAGAATGAAGCGGATGTTGTGATCTATGATAATGCCTTTGCGGGAAAGGAAACCGCTTCCGGAGAAATATTTTCGCAGGATAAGCTTACGGCGGCACACGGAAATCTTCCGCTGGGAACCCGCATCGAAATGTATCATGTCACAAGCGGGAAGCGAGTACAGGTAACGGTCAACGACCGTATCGGGAATGCACCTGATCTTTTCTGGATATCGCGTGCAGCGGCCGACAGCATGGGGATCCATGGGCTATATCCGACACGGATCCTTTACACGGAAGTGATAGACGGGCAGAGTCGTGAAACACTGAAACCGCTTCCCAGTGAAATTTATCTGCGCATTTTTGATGGTCTTGGACCCAATCAGGAAGTACCCGAATCGCCGGAAAACGCAATGCAAATCCGCGGAACCCGTGATGAGAACTCGCTTGCCGCTTACGCCGTGCAGATCTATGCTGCGGAAAAACGCGCCGATGCGCTGGAACTGTCACGCCGTATCGCGGATTATTCCGGATACATCAGCTATATTGAACGTGCAAAAGCAGGCAACCGTATTTTGTACCGCCTTATTATCGGAGATTTTTCATCGGTCGATGAAGCCCGTACTGTCTATGAAAAACTCCATCGGGATTTTCCTGAGATAATAATGCTGGAAATCTTTTAATATGTGATATAACTTGAATCAAAAATACATCGTCCCAAGCACACAGGATTCCGAAGCGCCGGTTACCGAGGGAACATTCCCCGGCAATCCCCTCAAGAATAAATAACCCAGATATGCAAAACCAAAGGCTTCTTTGCTGCCGCTGTCGATGCCCGGCAGATCGAACTTCCGGACATCGCTCTCCGGAAACATTGCTTGCAGCCTTTCCATAATAAAGGAATTCTCTGCTCCGCCGCCGCTGGCAAACAATCTGCGGATAAGGGGTTCCTCCGGAAGCCGTTTACGGATTTCCCCGGCAATGGAATGTACCGTAAATTCCGTCAAGGTCCGGATAAATGAAGCCCAGTCTTCCGCGGTTTTCGGAGCCGCCTGTGCTTTCACTTCCCGGTAAAAAGCATTCCCAAACTGCTCCTGGCCGGCGGACTTTGGGATATCGCGCTGCAGGTAAGGATGCTGCAAAAGGCAGTGCAGCAACTTCGGATCCGTTTTCCCGCGGCGAGCGATATCACCGTTCCTGTCAAATAAAAGTTTGTTTTTTGTATGATCGGCCACAGCTTTATCGATCAGCGTGTTAGCAGGACCGGTATCCCAGGCGCGGATAGGCAGATCGCTGCCCTTTGGCGGCAGCCAGGTGACATTGGCGATCCCGCCCATGTTCAAAGCCAGCACCGCGTGCCGTTCATCCCGAAGAAGGTAATTGTCCACAACGGGGATCAGCGGCGCTCCCTGACCGCCCAAACAGACATCCGCCGTACGAAAATCGCAGATCACCGGTTTTTTCAGCGCCTGCACCAGACAGCGGGCTTCCCCGATCTGCAGGGTGTAATCCGGCGGCCGGTGCAGCAAGGTCTGTCCGTGATTGGCAAGCACATCGCAGTCGCCGCAAAGCTGCTTCAATACCTTTGCCGCCCATCTCCCCCATGCCATGTGCCAATGCGCTATTTCTTCCCCGCTAAGCTCCAGCGGACGCCGGAAAGCCTGTCCGAATTCCAGCGGATAAGGAATAAAATCTTTGGACAGCACTTCATAAACGGGATAAGCATCCCTGCCACTGAAATGAACCCGGCATATATCCAGTCCGTCCGCAGAAGTCCCGCTCATCAGACCCAAAACGATCACATTTTCCTGACGATGCAACGATAATAATTTTTCATACATGCTTACAACCTTTCTATCCTATTGCAAAATACAATAAAAAACCTTTTTAATAAAACAATTCCTGCGTAAAATTAAATATTAAAGCTAATTGAGGAATCCTTATGACATATCTGGAACAAATACAAAACGATCTGAAGCGGGCGATGCTGAACAGGGAAAACGACAAAATGCGTACGCTGCGCCTGCTGCTTTCAAAATTACGCGAAAAAAAGATCGAATTGATCCGTGATCTGCAGGAAAGCGATGAACTGGGCGTACTGAAAAAGGCCGCTAAAGAACGCCAGGATTCCATGCAAACCTATGCGGCAGCCGGCCGAAACGATCTGGCAGAAGTAGAAAAGCAGGAATTGCTGATCATTCAGTCCTATCTTCCGGCGGAATTGGATGATGCCGCCCTTGAAACGATCGTTCGTCAGGCAATTGTCCAAACGGGTGCCGCAACTCCGGGCGATCTGGGAAAAGTGATGAGCGCCTCGATGAAAGCTTTGGCCGGCAGAGCGGACGGCAGACGCGTACAGGAAATCGTAAAAAAATTACTGGGAGTTTAACATGTTTTGGATTGATATAATTATCCTTATCGTTGCCTTGCTGCTGATCTACAAATCCTATCAGCAGGGGCTTCTGAATGGCGCAGTTCGGCTTGTAGGATTGATCCTGGGCATTATCATTGCGGCGAACCTGGGATCCTGGGCCAGCGATATCCTTTCACTGCAATTCAACTGGTCGCGGCAAATTACCGATATTGCAGGATATGTATTGATCTTTCTTGTTGTGATTCTTGTCATTCAACTCGCCGGCTTTCTGCTGCGTTCCATCATTCATGCAGTCAAGCTGGGCTGGCTGGACCGTCTTGGCGGTTTGCTGTTCGGCGTAATGAAGGCCGCGATCGTTGTAAGCCTGCTCTTCTGGCTGCTAATGGCCATTCCTTCGGACACTTTAAGCAAGGATATCCGCGAACGTTCTTTCAGCTATAAACTGCTGGGCGGTTTTGCTCCTTCGCTGTACGAAAAGCTGGTACAGCCTTATATCCGGGACGGCAGTGTCCGCAACCGCCTCGACTCCATGCTTTCACCCAGTCCGGATGACCTGAGTTTTATAAAGGAATTTGAAGAAGAACTTCTCGGCATCGAGGGTGTGGACCAGGCCTTTGTCGACGACCTAAAGCTCCGTTTCAATGAACTGCCCCTGCAGAAACAAATGCTGATCATCTCGAAGCTCTCCGAAAAGGAACCCGATCTTCAGGAGATCATTAACCTTCTTTACGCAGAAACGCCATGAAGCATCGGTTTCTCCGTTTATCCCTAAGTATTTTATTGTCCCTGGCCGGACTGTATTTTGCTTTTCGCGGTGTGCGCTGGGAGTATTTTCTCGATGAGCTGCGTTCCGTCAATCTCGTTTGGTATTTTTCCGGCATGCTCGGAATGATTTTGGTCCTGCTGGTGCGGGCGGCCCGCTGGCGTATTTTTTTACTGCCGATGGGACGTTTCCGGGTTTATGATCTTTTTAAAGGTACCATCTCCGGTTTTTTTACGAATTATGTACTGCCATTCCGCATGGGCGAAGTGGTGCGCGCCTATACCAGCGGAAAATTCATCGGAAAAAAAGGCGCGCTGCTGCTGCCCTCTATTATCATCGAACGTTTTACGGACGGTGTGAGCTTCTTCTTTTTTGTCGTAGTCTTTTCGCTCTTCGTCGAACTGCCTATCACCGATAAACAGCTGCTGATCGTACGTATAGGGCTCATTGTTCTGCTGGCGGTTTTCGGCATTGTGCTGTTCGTCTATTACCGCCTGCGGCACAGGATCAGTATTTTTCTGGAGAAAAAGAAAGGGCGCGTGGGAAATTTTCTTGAGGACCTGCATCACGGCATGCTGGCGCTTTTTGACCTGCGGCACCCTTTCCGCATTATTTTCTACAGTTTTTTCCTCTGGTTTGTGACCGGACTCACTTACTGGGCCGGGATCAAAGCCTGCCATATCGAACTGAGTTTTGTGCAAAGCTATATTCTGATGGTCACGGCCATGATCGCCATTGCCATTCCCGCCGCGCCGGGCTTTGTGGGCACCTTTCACGCCGCTATGGTGGGCGCGCTGATCCTACTGGGCATCGATAAGAATACCGCGGCCTCCTATGCCTTTTTGCAGCATATTATCGGACTTATTCCCATCTGCACGGTGGGCTTTGTGTATTTTCTTCGGGCGAATATGCACTTTAAAGACCTGAAAACGATGAACGATAAATGATAAACGATAAAAGTTAAAAGTTAAATATAAGCGTGTCAACCTGACCGGAGTGAAGACGACGGAGGCGGCTGAACGCAGCGGAAGGATCTCTTTTCTCACACTGGAATGCATTATGGGGGAAGTTGGGAAGTTAGGAAGATTGGTCAGCGGAATTACCCTGAACCAAGCGCTGGGCGCCGGGCGCGGGAACGCCGAGAGTGGAAGTTGGGAACTTAGGAACTGGTATTCCTACAAAAAAGTGGACACATGGTTAAGCCTCTAGGCGACATGTGTCCACTTTTTTGTAGGAATACCAGTTCGCCGAGTGGCGGACGAAGTAGGGGTTCTCAACTTCTCAAGTTCTTAACTTCCTCTTTCTCCGCTTCCCCCATACTCCGCTTCTCCCATACTCCATTTCAAAGCCTTTCAAGGATCAGGCCGGGATCCAGGTGCAGTTTGGTGAAGGCAAACCACTTTTTGCCGAGGTCTTTGAGCGAAGCGCCGATGTGGTAGATCTCTTTTTCATCGATGATCAGAAAGCGGTCGTGGGAACGTCTGAACGTTCTTATCTCAAGCCCGGCATACTGTTCATTGAAGCGCCGGACCGACAATTGAAAGTGATCTGACAGGATTGATGTATAGATCTTCACCGTTACCCCTGCATTTTTCTTTGACAGAATCGACAATACCTGTTCATCAACATAATTGTCGATCAGAATGATCGATCTTTTAGCCGATCCGACAAGATTGATCGTGAAAATACAGGCATCAAAGACCTGGCCGTCGAAGAAAATGCCCTGTTGAGGGAGGTGTTGATTCCTGTCTAATGCCCGCAGAATGCTATTGACTTTATTTTCGGTTTTAATTTGTTTCATCTCCAATTCTCCCAGGCGCTCAAAAATACTCGAATGCCTTAACATGAATTTTCTTAAATTCACAAAAGCATTCATGATATAAATCCTAGATTCAAGTAGTAAGTGCAACTTTATAGTTCTCAAAAAATACTTCATTTGGCGTCAAATAGCCAAGAGTTTTTCTGGGTCTGTTGTTTAGTTTTTTCATTGCCATTATTATCTCTTCATCCGTAATGGTTCTGAAGTCTCTGTCCTTTGGGAAGTATTGTCTTATCAACCCGTTTGTGTTTTCATTTAATCCTCGTTCATAAGAGGCATAAGGATGAGCAAAGTAAAAGTCCGTCTTCAGGATATTAGCTGTTTCTTCATGCATGGCAAACTCTTTTCCGTTATCTGATGTGATGGTGTGAACGATCTCTTTCAAGGGAAGCAGCAGTTTGCTCATTGCTTTTTTCACTAAATCTGAGGTCTTTCTTTCAACTTTATAGATC
>JAQVTR010000061.1 GCA_028699915.1 Fidelibacterota bacterium | reverse complement strand
TACAAAATACCTTGCAGTTCGAGAAGACGAACGGGCCGATCCCGATTCAAAACACATTACCCTTGAAACATCGCGGGATCGCGTGGTTGTTATCGAACGCGAAGGCAGGATTAAACAGAGGTCCCACGTCAGCGGATACCGGGAGGATCGGCCATCGACGTTCAAAGGTGCAGACGCCCCGGCAAAAGCAGCGCAGTATTTGATCCAGAAATACAACCTGACCATTGTCGAAGTGCGGGGGCACCCGTAACATGAAATTCGGCAAAATCGAGGTAAGCCCCGACTGGCTTATTATGAAGCCCGCGCTTATCCTGGTATCCCTGGCGATCATGTTCGCCCCGGTGGACAACCTCAAATCCTTTTTCTGGTTTGGTGTTGCTGCCCTGATCTATTTCGGGTATAACGCAATCCACGAGTTTATTCATGCGGCCGCAGTATGGCAGCACAAAGGAGAAATCCATAAAATTTCCCTGAAGATGTTCAGGCCGTTTATTGATTTTACCATGAAAACACCGGAAGATACCCTGAAAGTTTATGCGGCCGGGGCATACGGGGACTTCATCATGGGAATTTCCATAGCCCTCGCATTGTTCGCAGGGTTTGATGCATCAGGGAATCCCGGGTGGGTTATCATAGAGGTCTGCTGGGTAATTTTGTTCTATGCAGAAATTATTCTTACCCCGGGATCGGATCTTCGAATGTCGTTAGGGACACGTCAAAGGTGAAGGAAAAATGTTTCCGTTTTCATCAGGATTAAAATACCGTATCCGCATTTTCGATAATTACCGCCACGTAAAAACGGTAAGTTTCAAGGCAATGGGCCAAAAGTACGTGATTGTTACTTTCAAGGAAGGTTTATTCTTCGGCAGCCCCACAAAGATGGCATACATGATCTCCCCGGAAGTCAAACCTTTCGCATTCGGGGACGTACTGGAATACAACTTTGATATCCGCGATGCCGCTCCGCTTGCATCGTTCTCATCGTTATGCCCGGATCTGCTGAAAGAAATTAACCAGGATCTTGTTGTTCTCCTTGCCGATCACCCAAAAGACCCGGCACCGGAAGTAATTGCGGCATCGTACACCCTCGTCGAGGAACCCGCGACGAAAAAGGAAGAAAAACCCCCTGCAGCGCCAAAACAGGAAGGTCCTTCGTCGGCACTGGATAACCTGAAAGAAAATACGGCAGCAATCCGTCAGAAAGCAAACGAGATCGGGAAAGTCACCAAAAACGCGGTCAAACTCGTAAAAATACTTGCGCATTTCGGGCTCGATGGAGGCAGTACCGACAAAGAGCGCAAGCAGAAAATACGGGACGTTATCGATCTCTGTTCCGAACATGCACCGACACTAAACTGGCTGCCGCATTATCTCGGGCTCGATATCCCTATCGCCGCGATCGTAGGCGCTATCGATCTGTACCGGGTCGGTGTCCCGGCCTCTTACTATGCTGCGCAGTCAACAGCGGAAATCTCGCAGGATCTTCTTAAGAAACCCAAGGAGAAAATGGGTTGGGAGACCGTCGTGCTGGTAATAGCGGTCGGCGGCATTATTGTCCTATTTGGCCTTCTCCTGCTCAAAGCATTTGGAAGGATCTGATCGTATGGGTGCCGTACCGGAACCCATGAAAGAATTTTTCGGGGAAACACCCGTATCTGCCATTACCGGAGGCAGCAACAAGCCTGCCAGTCCGGAAGAAGGCAACAAGTACAAGGAATTTGTAAACGCCGTTTACAACATCGTACACCCGACACAAAAAGAGCAGATTAACCAGCAGACCGATCTCGAGTGGGAAAACATCGTGGGGGAGATCAAGATCGAAATCCTCAAAAACGATATAGTATCCGGTGTCCCGTTCGAGCAGGTGAAAGGCCACCCCTACCTGCATTTCGCCAGCCCGCAGGAATGCCTCGACGAACTCTTTGTGCAGAAGTTTGTCGAGAAACTTCACGACCGGCACCTGTTACCGGGCATGACCTTTGCGATGAAATATCTCAACGAGCTCAAAGTCTCTTACCAGAGAAAAGGCCGGGCCGAACTGATCCAGATGTTCCAGGCATTCACGCTCTCGCTGCAGGAGCACGAGCATAACGATTCGACGGGTAAGCGTCTGGGATTGAGGTTGCCATGATCATAGGTATCGTGGGGCAGGTCTCGCAGGTCCGGGATTCACAGATACCCCGCCCGTCCGATTGCGGAAATGGGAAAACCAACCTTATGGTGTCGATGGCCTATCACCAGTTCCGAACCCGGGGCCGGAAAGTAATTACGAATTTCCACACGAAGTATCCCGGGTCCGACAACTGGAACTGCACATGGTCGGAGTTCATGACCGCGCAGGAGATTTTCGAGCATTTTCTTGATCCCGAATATGATGATGCCCTGGTCTGTATCTCGGAGCTATCGGGTATCCTGCATTCCGCCGCCCGGTCCTCAAAGACGATCCAGTGGGTAGACAATAACCTGAACCAGCGCAGGAAAGCCGGTCATGACCTGATATGGGACGCGCAGCGCTGGATGAGCAACGACAAGATCCTCCGTGACAAGACCGATTATATCTACGTGCCCGTAAAATTCCACTGCGTGTACGACATCCGTACCCAGAACTGGATACCAACAACGCAGTGCCCAAAAGATATCTGCGACGAAAAACACCTGATCCTTGTCTGGCAGGATTTCCCGGCACCGGATCCCGAGGACGCGCTCACGCCAATCAAGATCCTTCATGCATGGGAGATCGGGGAACTGTACGATACCAAGGAGCGGATTACCGATCAGACTCTTCACGCACCGGCATGAATGCAGGTATAGGGATTTGTGCGGGGTTTAACTGCTCGGTATATTGTCCCCAAACGATCATCTTGTCATTTAACGAACAGCTCCTATTGCGGTTCGGACTCACCGGATTTATCCTGTACTGGGTTGCTTTGTGCCTCGCGCTGATCGTAATCCTGAATGTCGGGGCCCGGGCGATTGAGAAGGCAGCCGGGATCGATCTAATTGCAGAAATTATCAAGGCAAGAAAAAACCTTAAATAAAAATAAAGATTATTTATGTAAAATGACAACAAAACCGCTTGCGAAGCGCAAGAAACTCGCACAGCGCTGCCCGAAGTGCGGCAGCTCCCAGATTTATTACCGCAAGCTCCTGAAAACCTACAAATGCAAGTGCGGGAATGTCTTTAAGACCCCGAAGAGCGACGAGTAATTATGCCAATCAAGCGCGTGGTGATCTATGGGTACGTGTTCAGGGGGCATACCCACAGCCAGGAATATGCCCTTGTCGATCTGGTCTATTTCGTGGACGATCCGGATAACAGGATCACTGCGCAGTCAATTTTTAACCTTATTGAGGGAGGGGGTTTCCGCATACTCCCGAAACGCATAGGCGGGAAGTACTCCCCGGTCGAGCAGGACAAGGTGACTGTGGAGGACTGGACGCCGAACATTAAGCGCAACATGACCGTGGGCGTCGAACAGGTGCCCAATAAAGATCCCGATGCGAGGCTGTAACCATGGCAGACAATGAAGAATACCCGGACTACATTACCGATCTTACCGAGCCGCACCCGGTCGAACTGGTGGAAGGAAACATAGCCACGTTAAACGAGGACGAGCCTTTCATGTGGCACGTCGAGCTCTATCTGGTATCAAAATACCAGCCGGAGTTTGCCGAGGCAACGATCTGGAAATTGTATTCGGCTGCAAAAGAGCGGGCAAAGATTGTGAAAGAACACGCGGGGGTATATAACTCTCTTTCCGATCTCCAGAACGCAATGCTCGGCGACTTTTCCCAGCATGTGCAATGGAACCCGGGAACTCCGAGCCACAAAGCGAAGTATGCAGGGTCGCCAGGTATCGGGAGGGATTACCAGAGGGAGCTGCAGGAGTTATGATCCCCCTTTTTGACAATCGCTCCGTAGGCAGGGAGATCAAGGTCGATCTCGATGTATATTACGAGGCTTTTCTTCTTACGGATAAAGACCTTCAGGAGCATTTCGGGAGAGAAGCAATTAATCCGGATTCCCCGGTATATGTCGGACTTAACCGTCAGGAAATGATATACTGGAGAGACCGGCTTGTAAAAGAACGGGGAATAACTCCGATAAAGACAGAGTACCGAAGATCGTCAAACGGTCACATTCACCTGAAACTGGTCATGTCCCAGGAAATGTCCGTTCTTGACGGGTTCATGCTCCGCGCGTGGTTCCTTGACGATAAAACCCGGCTCGAACTGGACCTGAAGCGATACCTCCTGACAAACGATTTGAACGAAATGAACCGCTGTTTTGATGAGAAGGCCAACGCGGACGGTATGAAAAAGTGCGGCCCGTGGATCCCCCTGGATTGCGAACCGAAAGGCATACCGGAAAAAAGCGAACTTATTTCCCGCCTGATGCAGCGGATTAACCCGCAGAGGACGATAACGTGATTTCCCAAGAAACGAAAGAAAACATCGGCACCGCGTTCTTAATCGGAGCTCTTGCAGCAATCATCGCGTTTATCTTTATTGTGCCGACAGTATCCGCCCTGTCTATTGACAACATCGCGATCTCCCCGAACACAACGGTCATGGCCGGCCAGACCGTTACCGCAGAGTTTGACGTAAAATTTACCCCTACGAGCCTGTATACCATCGACCCGGCCACATCCGCCAGGATTTCCACCGATCTGGAGAATCCTAAATGGACGTGGCAGCTTACCGCAGAGGACGTTACCGGGCCGGAAGTCCGGGCAACGGGAAACCCGCTCGCGCTCAACGGGTGGCAGTTTGCCTACCCGCTCGGAGTCAAAGAGCAGGTCCACGTATCGCTCTCGGGAAAAGCACCGAATATCACCCGCTCGCAGACAAAAACCGTGTTCAGGGCAGCGGATTATAGCGCGGTGGGAATAGAGGAAACAGGAACAGCAGTCCCGATCTCTCTTCTGGTAATCGACCCAACAGACATCTCGTTTATCCGCACCGAGGAAAAGAAGCAGCTCGACCAGCTCCGCAGGGATATCGATAGCGCACCGAAATCCAACCGGACCGGCGCACGAGGGGCAACGAGCGTCGAGGAATTGTATTCCCAGGCAGCGCAGGGGATCGCGTATCTTAATACCCTGTATCCCGAAGAGTACGACCGTGCCGTAACCCGCTCGCAGGAAATCCAGCAGGCAATCAGCGATGCCGAGGACGAGCTTTCCCGGGCAGCGGTGCGCATCCAGCAGGACCGGGCCGCAATTCCAATTAACCAGACTGCCGTTATTGTCGGGTGGTTCCAGGCCACGAACAACACGGCATACCCGGGCTACGCGAACATCAGCGAGGGGTATAACACATCCCGGAACCTGTTTGATGCTTCCGAGTGGGCGCTGAAAGAGAAGGACTGGGCGGAAGCAGGGAGCAAAGCGATGGCGGCCTACGATGTTGCGAACCGGACTCTTTACGATGCGCAACCGCTGAAATCCAGAGCCAGCGATCCGCTCACGCTGTTTTGGGACAACTGGTGGGTAATAGGGGCCGTTGCGGTATTTGCCAGTGTGTATCTGTTGTTCAGGAAAAAGCCGAAGAAAAACGAGGCAAAGCCGTAATGGATGACGATTTGAACGAGATCCTTACAGAGTGCGCGCAACTACGGGGTTGCTACCCCCTGATGCACCGGACGCTCCACGAATTCGACTGGTTTTCGGGATGCGTGATATTCGGGTGGACTCAATTTGAAGAGTATACTGCAAAAGAGCACGTAAAGAAACATCCTGAAGCAGAAAAAGCAATGCAGGAAAAGAAAGAGGAATATCAGAAAATCTTTAACAAATGGCACGGGGTAGTTACCTATGACAACGAACTAATTGCACTTGCAAAAGCATTTAGAGAATACTGTCATGAGCAATACGATTCCTATGTGGCAGAGAGAAAAAAAGAGCTGGACGAATTTATAACAAAGCTGAAAAAGTCATGATATCCCCACACAAAGCCCCATTTCCCTATTTTGGCGGGAAGTCGACCGTTGCCCCGGTTATCTGGGCGGCTCTCGGGCAGCCAAAGCATTACATCGAACCCTTCTTCGGGTCTGGCGCTGTCCTGCTTGCCCGGCCAGACTACAACCCGCAGAAGCACATGGAAACTGTTGTAGACAAAGACGGCTTTGTTGCGAATGCATGGCGCGGGATGCAATTTGCCCCGGACGAGCTCGCCCGGTATTGTGACTGGCCCGTGAATCACGCGGACCTGAACGCCAGGAGGAAATACCTCAACGACAACGCGGGACTTCTGCAGCGGCTCTGCGACGATCCGGAATACTTCGACGCAAAGATGGCCGGATATTGGATCTGGGCAATGTCCTGCTGGATTGGTTCAGGGCTCACGCGGAAAGATTCAATGCCACGAGTCGATGGAGAAGTTGGCGTAAATCAGTTTCGAGGAAAACGCCCGGCACTGGCAAATGACGGGATTGGAATTAACCATCAAGCAGTGATGGACCTTTCCCGCAACCGGCCCCAAGTGGCCCTGCAGGGAGGCGTCCATGCACTTTGTCAGATCCCTTCGATATCTAGGGATCAGGGGATTGAATCGCAAATCTGCCGTAACTCAAAATTGGAAACACCGGATGTACTGGACGTTCGGGACCTCTATACTCCCGGTCTGTATCAGTGGTTTCGCCAGCTCTCCGAGCGCCTGCGCAGGGTACGGGTGGTGTGCGGAGATTGGACCCGCGTTTGTGGCGGCGACTGGCAGGACGATCGGGGTAACTGTGGTATTTTCTTTGATCCTCCATACGACCCGGAGAAATGCAACCGCGATCCGAATATTTACTCCGAAGAATCCGCGACTGTGGCAAACGACGTGCGGGAATGGTGCCGAAAGCGCGGCGATCGAAAAACATACCGGATTGTGCTTGCCGGGTATTTCGAAGAACACCGAAGCCTTCTAGATGATGGCTGGACCGTGTACCGGTGGTCAGCGCGCGGAGGTTTTGCCAATCGTGGAAAGGGGAAAACGCAGGGCAACATCAACCGACACAAAGAAGCGCTATTCTTCTCCCCGCACTGCCATTCAGACGGGTTAAAAAGATTCGGGCTCCAAGAGGCATCTGCATGATCCTTGAAACCATCGGCACACTTCTTGCATTCATCGGCGCAGCGTTTTCAATCACCGGAGCCCTCTTTAACAACCTTGTCTATCGCCACGTCACCGCAATGAAAATCTGGATGGTTGCAAACCTCCTGCTCCTGGCATGGTCTGTCGGCTACGTAGCGGGACTCTGGAACGGTGCCCTGTCGGGAGTGGCGCTTGTTGCGATGTACCTGATTTTTACCGTGTCGAACACGATCGCACTAATACGGAGAAGAAAACTCATCGAAGAGGAACTAGGATAAGATTAAATAAGATTGAAACATAACGGAAAATATGGCAAAGCATCAGGTTTGCCCGCAGCTGGGGCACGTCACGCTGAAACTTGCCAAAGATTTTGAGCAGGACGCGGCCGTTTGTTCCGACAAACGGAAATGCCCCAGGAAGAAAAACAGGGGGCGCGTCTCACAAACGTGCTGGACCCAGAAGATCAAGGAGACCTAAAAAATGCCCGTTGACGTAAAAGGAAGAATCGTTTACAATCCCGGCGCAAAAGGCGGGGATTACCGTATCGAGTGCCCGCAGCTCGGGATCAGCATCGAAGGATCGGGAACAATCGAGGACGACATTGAAACTCTCCGGCAGGAGATCGAAAGCAAGATTCAGGAAGAGTTCAAGTGCGATCCGTCCGTCGTCCAGATGACCGGCTATTCTATGGGGATCTCGTTCTCCGTTGAAGGCCCGACAAACCACACTCTCGACCAGTTCACGCAAAAAGAGGACGAGAGCACTCCTGCGGACGGTGAAGAGTAATGGCAACAGTTGAAATCCCGGACGAAATGTATTCCGAAATCTCGGCAATCGTTAACGAGAACCCGGAGTACGGGTACGAGAACGTGGAAGAGTTCGTTCGCGAAGCCATCCGAAGAAACTTTGACCGCCCGTGATCTGCCATGGCCGATGAGTTCAAGTACGAATTTAAAGGCGCAACGATCCACGACATGCTGACCGTTTCCGAGCAGGTCCGCAAGAAGATCGCAACCTACCCGGCCGACCAGCTCACCCAGGCGCAGCGCGCAGAGATTCACGCGTTACAGGAGCTTAAGGACGCGCTGGGGGAGTACGTCTATCAGCAAACGCTTCTCATGGATCAGCAACAGAACAACCAGTAATTTTTTTTCAAAAAAAGTTAGCGTTTATCAGTCTCTTCTTCGTCATCGATAACAACGCGGGTCATATCCCCGCCGCAATTGCATTGATAATTTCTCTCATATGTTTTCCCGCGAGCCCCGCAGCGGTTACAGAACCATTTGTATCTTTGTGGATTACTGGGCGGCATGGTCTCCCTCACGCAAAGAAAGGAACGAAGCGGAAAGATCGGCAAGGTGGACAAGTGTGACGATCGGGAACATCTCGGAAGCCCGTGTTATGGCGACGTTGCCCCCGTAGGAGTATTTCAGGTCGTCATAAGCCATCATGTGCCAGCGAATACCGACAATCTCCGTTACGGTCAACGGGATAAACCGCTGCGCAAGAATTACCGATTTCTCCCCGTGCCCGATAGGGAACCTGTCGTT
>JAQVTR010000060.1 GCA_028699915.1 Fidelibacterota bacterium | reverse complement strand
AGACTGCATTCGAGCCTGGGAAATATCTCCCCCGATCAGTATGTGAACAACTATTATGCAAAGGAAATCTTAAAAACATGTCGCCTAGAGGCTTAACCATGTGTCCACTTTTTTGTAGGAATACCAAGGCGGTATTATAGTCTGGCCTTTTCTGTTGTGGGTCTACGGACCTGAACCTTTCCAGGAGATCTATCTTGAACCCGCCGGAAGCGATCTGTAATTCTGCCTGTAATATTTTTTAAAAGTCAGGAAAGATTTTTAGAAGCCGCATTAATTCCCGCCACATATCCGCTTGACCAGGCAATCTGCAGATTAAAACCGCCGGTCGCCGCGTCAAGGTCCAGGATCTCACCGGCAAAAAACAGTCCGGGAATGATTTTGCTTTCCATTGTAGAAGGGTTGACCTCTTTGAGTTCAACACCTCCGGCGGTGACGATAGCTTCGTTCCACCCCCGGAAGCCCGACAGTTCAAAGCGCAGATCTTTAAGGTATTGAAGCATTTGCCGGCGTTCTTCCGCATTGATCTGGCTGCAGAATTTTTCCGCATCCAGTTTTGTCTCTGAGCAGAAGGGCAGGATCATGCTGAGCGGCAGCAGCGTTTTCAGCATGGTTTTCAGCTTTGATTTGCCGTGCCGTTCCAACTCGCGGATCAGACGTGCGTCCAGCATTGCGGTATCCATGGCGGGCTTACAGTCAAGGCGGATCTCCGCCCGTAGTTTGTTTTCCAGCGCTTCCACCGCTTCGCGGCTCAGATCGAGAATAATGGGGCCCGACAAACCGAAATGGGTAAACAGCATTTCTCCAAAGCGACTGCATTTGAGCTTTCCGTCCACCCAAAGTTCCGCACCGGTATTTTTCATGGCCAGTCCCTGTAGTGCCGGTGCAAGTTTTCCGTAGCATTCCAGAGGAACCAGGGCGGGAAAAGGTTTGCGTATCCGGTGCCCGCATTCCTGCGCAAGCCGGTAACCGTCCCCGCTGCTGCCCGTAGCCGGATAGGATCTCCCCCCCGTGGCAAGAATGCCGGCCGCAGCAGAAAAAGATGTTCCATTACGGGTCTGTACCCCGGAAAATGCGCCATCTTCATGAAGCAGCTCCGATACGGGTTGTTCATAACGGATCTCCACACCCGCAGCGGTATTCCAGGCAAGCAGCGCATTCAGGACATCCAGCGAGCGCTGGGATTGCGGAAAGACGCGCCTGCCGCGTTCTTCAATGGTCGCGACTCCGATACGGTGAAAGAACTGCAAGGTTTCAGGAACAAAAAAGCGGCTGAACATCGGCCTGCAAAATTTGGGAAGCGGATAGATTTGCCGCAAATATTCGGGAATATCGCTATTGTTGGTAATGTTACAGCGGCCTTTGCCGGTGATCAGCAATTTGCGTCCCGGACGGGGCATCGTTTCCAGCAGCAGTACGCGTGCGCCGGCTTCCGCAGCGCTGCCGGCCGCCATCAGTCCGGCCGCGCCGGCGCCCATTACGATCACGTCAAATTTTTCCTGTTCAGGCATGCGTGAATATAGGTGAATCCGGAGTAAGGAACAATGATATATTAAGGTAGAAGCCAGAAGTCAGAAGTCAGAAGCCAGAAGTCAGAAGCTTAAAGACGGGAGATAGTAGTCAATTGCATTGGGTCAAATATTTTGGGTCAAATATTTTGAGTCAATTATTTTGGGTCAATACACCGATATCCCTCCCTGCCCGGATCCTGAATATTGTATTCTAAATAAACTGCGATTGTCTGTTCGTCTCCCGCTGCCTTCGCCCGGGCAGGCCGGGATTTTTCCCTCGCCGGCATTAAAAGCCTATTGCTCTGCCATCTCGCAAACGGCATTGACCAGGGCTTCAATGCCGCTGTTGCATTCAGCAATGGTCCGGGCGGACATATATGCGGCGGTGGAAACAACACGGTTTTTGGTATCGATCACACATTCATGGACTTCGGATTTCTGATGCCTGCAGCCCAGCGCTTCGATATCTGCCGCGGTTTCGGGGTCCATGCCGATGGTCAGTGTGACCCGCTTTCCCGCGATCTGCGCAATCCGTGCGCCCAGAACCGGTGCAATGCAGATAAAACCCAGAGGAATATGCGCATGCATTGCGCTTGTCAGGGCTTTTTCAATATCCGGATTTACGGCTCCACGAATGCCGTCCTTCTGATAATTCCAGAGATTCTGCGAGACGCCTTGTCCGCCCGGCAGAATAATGGCCGAAATATCTTCGATGTGTAACTCCGAAAGCGGAAGAATATTACCCCGGGCAATACGGGCGGCTTCATCCAGCACGTTCCGGTTTTCCTGATTTGTTTCTCCCGTCCGATGATTGACAACCCGGGCTTGCTGCCGGTCGGGAGCGTAGATGCAGAATGCTTTTTGCAGGCGGCTCAGGGCCAGCAGGGTAAAAACCGATTCATGGATTTCACTGCCGTCAGCGCGGCCGCATCCCGATAAAATTACGGCGACAGGTTTCATGGTTTTGTCCTCCCTTTCATGGTTTCAATACATTTTTTCATTGCCCGGATATGTTCCGGCGTGGTTCCGCAACATCCGCCGATAATGCCGGCACCTGCGGCAATGATGTCCGGAACGGCGGCAGCCATGTGTTCGGGACTTTCGGGATACAGGACTTCGTTTCCCTGCAATTGCGGCAATCCGGCGTTTGCATGAACCAATAACGGATGCTTCGCTGCGGTTTTGCGTATCCTGCTTACAATATCCAGCATTCCCTTCAGTCCGTTGCCGCAGTTTGTCCCGAGTACGTCAACACCTAACTCCAGCATTTTTTCCGCATAGGCTTCGGGTGTCACTCCCATCATGGAAAAACCGTTTTCAAAGGTAAAGGTGCAGATCAGCGGCAGTCCGCTTGTCCGTGCCGCCCGAATTGCCAGCTCCGCTTCATCCAGTGCAGAAAAGGTTTCCAGACAAATTGCATCCGCACCGCCGTCCAGAAGCCCCGTCATCTGAATAAGAAAGTCTTCATAAAGCTCCTCTTCGCTGATCTCACCGGTAAGCAAAATTGCGCCGGAAGGACCTGCGGACCCCAGTACCCAGGCATCTTCTCCCGCCGCTTTCCGCGATAGCGCCGCTCCGGCTTTGTTCAGTTCGTAGGTTTTGTCTCCCAGGCCGTACATCTTAAGCTTGTGGCGAGACCCGCCGAAGGTATTCGTTTCCACCATATCGGAACCGGACTCTATGTAGCTCCGGGCGATGGCTTCCACCCGTTCCGGATGTGAAAGGTTCCAGGCTTCCGGACAGTCTCCGGATTTTAGTCCTTCCGCCTGCAGAAAAGTTCCCCATGCGCCGTCAGAAAGCAAGATTTTGCCGCTTTGCACAGCTTGAATAAATGGAATTCTCATAAACTTCACTCTCCCGGATTTGCGATTAGCGCTGCAGGGCTTTTACGTCTTCGCAGCTGCGTCAGCAGCACTGCGCAGAGAATCAGTCCCGCACCCGCGATCTGCCGGACACTCATACTTTCACCCAGGATCAACCATCCGCCGATCGCCGCAAAGACACTTTCGGTACTGAGGATGAGGGATGCATAGGCCGGATTGGCATCCCTTAACGCGACTACATGCAGGGTATAGGCGATCCCCACCGCTCCGATCCCGCCGTAAAGAAGGGAAGGAACTGCGTCGGCAAGTGCCGCCATACTCAGTGTTTCGGAAAAAAGCGCCGTTATTCCGCTCAACACGGCGCAGAGCAAAAACTGCATCAGAGAAAGGCGGATAGCGCCGACCCGGAAGGAGTAATGCGCTATAAAAAGAAAATGCACCGCCCATAGCACCGCACAGAGCAGAACCCAAAGATCACCGCGCAGAATCAGAAGATCTCCCTTGACCGCCATAAGGTAAACACCGCTCAAGGCCAGCAGAATACTGATCCAGATGCCGGGTTTTGTCTTCTGCCCGAGGAAAAGACCGAAAACCGGGACCAGGATCATGTACAGACTGGTTATAAATCCGGCCTTTGCCGCAGTGCTGGTCATGAGTCCGATTTGCTGTGCCGAAACGGCAAGAAATAAGAACATTCCGACAAGCAATCCGGCCTTCAAAACCGTTTTCCGGGCGGCCGGACTTCTCCTTTCCCGCTTTTGGGCCAGAAAATAAACGGGCAGCAGAGCAAGCACGCCAATCCCGAAACGGATGGCGGAGTAGCTGAAAGGGCCCAGGTAGGCCATCCCATCCCGCTGGGCAACAAAGCCAAGCCCCCAAAGCAATGCCGCTGTGAACAGCATGATATTTGTCCGGATCATCTTTGCATTCATGGACAAAATTAAAATATCGTGCGGCAAAAACCAAAATTAATGAGAAAAATATGCAAATCAGGTTGACATTCAACTTGAATTATGGCTAAGTTTAATTGTTGTTTGCACAGGAAGGCAAAAAAATCAAAACGCGTTGACATAAGTGTTTGAAACTAAAAAAAATACGGGAGGGAGACAGCGACGCTGAACGGCGTTTTCGTCTTTATTGGATAATTATTTCTGAAATATTAAAAATATTAAGGAGAGTATGTTGAACAACAGGAATATCGTGATCGGTATTGCCGGTTCCGGCGGTGACGGTGTTGTATCGGCGGGGGAGATCCTGGTCAATGCGGCATCCAGTGATGGTCTTTTTGTATTCATGCTAAAAAGCTTCGGAGCGCAGATCCGCGGCGGTGAATGTTCGGTGCGGGTGCGGATCAGCGACCTGCCGGTACAGTCGCAGGGGGATCGGATCGATGTGATGGTCGTTCTCAGCTGGAGTAATTTTTTACGTTTTCGCACAGAATTATTACTTAAGGATAATGCCGTTATTCTTAGCGACACCGATGATCCCATGCCGGATAAAGATGTCCCGTTGAACGATCAGCAGCGCGAGCTCTGGTACAAGATCCCTTTTTCAAAGCTGGCGAACGAAAAGACGGGCTCCAGTCTTGCAAAGAACATTGTGATGCTGGGTGCCATCAGCGAGCTGTTCTCACTCCCTAAGGAAGCGCTGAACAAGTCCGTGCATAAAAAATTCAGAAACAAACCCGATGATATTATTGAAAGCAACATTAAAGCCATGCAGGCAGGGACCGATTATGTTTGCGAACATGTCGAGAAAAAAGACCCCTTGCGCTTCGAATACGAAGCCCGTTCGCCGCGGCTGGTAATGCAGGGCAACGAGGCGGTTGCCATGGGGGCCATTTATGCGGGGCTTGAATTTTATGCCGGGTATCCCATAACGCCATCGACGGAGATCATGGAGTGGATATCCCGGTATTTGCCGCAACGCGACGGTATTACCATGCAGATGGAGGATGAACTGGCTTCGATCAATGCGATCATCGGCGCTTCTTTTGCAGGAAGAAAAGCAATGACCGCAACATCGGGTCCCGGAATTTCCCTGATGACGGAGGGCATCGGACTGGCGACCATGGCGGAGATCCCCATCGTTATTATCAATGTTCAGCGCGGCGGTCCCTCCACCGGATTGCCGACCAAGACGGAACAGGCGGACCTGATGCAGGCTATTTGGGGCTCTACGGGTGATTCCCCGCGCGTTGTGATCGCGCCCTGCGATGTGGAAGATTGTTTCGACTGTACCGTCATGGCGTTTTACATTTCCGAAAAATACCAGATGCCGGTGATCGTGCTTTCGGACCAGTTCATTGCGCACCGCACCGAATCCGTGAGTCCGGATGCCATACGCGGTACCAAAGAGGGATTTAGAAAGACCTATACCCGCGACATCCCGAATGAGGAAGAATTAAAGGAATACCGCCGCTATAAATTCACCGAATCCGGTGTTTCTCCCATGAGCTACCCGGGCATTCCGGGCGGGGAATACCTTGGCTCCGGACTGGAACACGACGAAAGGGGTTATCCGCGTGGCGATGCGGTTTCGCATCAGAAAATGACGGAAAAACGCTGGAAAAAATTCGAATACATTAAACAGGAATTCCGCTTTGAGCGCTTTTACGGTCCTTTGGATGCCCCCTTGGGCGTGATCGCCTGGGGCTCAACAAAGGGAGCCGTCAAGGAAGCCGTGAACAAGGCCAACGCGATGGGAATTGCCGTCGGAGCCCTGGTACCGCAGCTGATCTATCCCTTTTTGCTGGATCCTTTCAATGAATTCATGAAAAACAAAAAACGGGTTATCATTCCCGAAATGTCCTTCTCCGGTCAGTTCAAACGCTACCTTCGGGGCTTTATCCGCTTTGGCGATTACGGTGTCAAGGATGTGGCCTATGCCAAAGCGGGCGGATCGCCTTTTACCGTCGAAGAGATACTAAACAAAATCATTGAAGTATGGAAAGATATGGAGGCCAGACGATGAACGAGGCAAAAAAAGCAGCCGATTACCGCAGTGAACTTAAACCGATCTGGTGTCCCGGTTGCGGTGATTTCGGATTTCTGAACGCCATGTATAAAGCATTGGAAGAACTGCAGCTTGATCCCGCCAACACCGTTGTCTGCTCCGGTATCGGATGTTCCAGCCGCATATCCGGCTATGTAAAAGCCTATTCCTTCAACGGCATCCACGGGCGCGTTCTTCCCTTTGCCAGCGGCGTAAAGATGAGCCGCCCCGAAACCACGGTCATCGCCGTGGGCGGGGATGGGGACGGTTTTTCCATCGGCGCCGGCCATATCGGCCATGCCGCCCGGAAGAATATCAATATCACTTATGTGGTGCTGGATAACAATATTTACGGATTGACCAAAGGTCAGGCTTCTCCCACCACGCCCCTGGGTGTAAGGACCAAGACGACGTATTACGGAAATATGGGAACCACCTTTAATCCGGTGCGAATGCTTATTGCCTACAAGGCTTCTTTTGTGGCACGGACCTTTTCGGGCGATCCCAAGCATATTCAGAAGATCCTGGTGGAAGCCGTACGGCATCCCGGTTTTGCCTTTATTGAAGTGCTGTCGCCTTGCGTGACATTCCGCGGACAAGACCAGTACAAGATCCTGCGGGAACGTGTCCGCTACCTGGATGAAAGCTACAATCCCGAAAACGAGGTGGAAGCCTTTGATATTGCCAATGATGAGAACATGCTGGCCCTGGGTGTTATCTATAAAAAAATACGGCCCACTTACGACGAGATTATACAGCAGAACGTCATCAGCAAGGCAAAAGCGGCATCCAACGGGGTTGCAAAGATCGATAAACTGCTGGAACAATTCCAGCCTTGAACATGAATCAAACCATTTCCATTGCGGATATTGAAAAGGCGGCTCTGGAACTGATCATCCGTTGTTCCTGCGAACTGCCGCCGGATGTTCTCGGGGCTTTGCAAAATGCAGGGGCACGGGAAATTCCGGACAGTCCCGCTGCAATGCAGTTAGAAGCCATTCTTCACAACGCCGGACTGGCAATGCGGCAGCAACAGCCGCTCTGCCAGGATACCGGGGTTCCGCATTTTTATATCGAACATCCGCAACAGCTGTCGGTCCTGGAAATTCAGCATGCGCTTGAAAAATCCGTTGCGAAAGCGACAAAGCGCGGATTTCTGCGTCCGAACGCAGTCGATCCGCTGACGGAAAAAAATTCCGGGGATAACCTCGGACGCGCATTCCCGCAATTTAATTTTGAAGAACATGATCATCCCTTTCTCCGGATCCGCTGTCTGCTGAAAGGTGGCGGCAGCGAAAACGTTTCGGCACAGTACAGCCTTCCGGATGCGGACCTGCATGCCGGCCGCGATTTTTCCGGTGTTGCCGCCTGTGTGAGCGACACGGTGTTCCGCGCGCAGGGAAAAGGCTGTGCGCCGGGCATCATCGGCATCGGTATCGGCGGTGACCGTGTCAGCGGCATGAAAGCAGCGAAGGAGCAATTATTCCGGAATCTTGAGGACACAAATCCCGACTCGCAGCTGATGGCCCTGGAAGAAGAATTGTATAAAAAACTCAATCAATTGGGTATCGGACCGATGGGGCTGGGCGGCAAGACCACGGTTCTGGGTGTAAAGGCCGTTGCCCTGCACCGGCTGCCCGCCTGTTATTTTGTTTCGATCGCCTATATGTGCTGGGCCTGCCGGCGGGCGGAGATCCGTATAGGGAACCCGGAATGACGCGAAAATTAAAATTAATTCTACCAACCGGCGCTTCCGCGGTCCGGGAGCTCCGGGCGGGGGACACCCTGCTGCTGTCCGGCAGCATACTGACTGCCCGGGACCGTGCGCACCAATGGCTGGCGGAAGAAAAACCGGAAAACATGCATGCTTTGCTGAGCGAAGGCGCGCTTTATCATTGCGGGCCCATCATGCTGCGGCAGGATAATCGCTGGATATGCAAAGCTGCCGGTCCCACCAGTTCACTGCGGCAGGAAGCCTTTATGGCGACTATCATCTGCGAATACGGCATACGATGTATTATCGGCAAAGGGGGAATGGGCGAGGCAAGTGCTGAAGCGCTGCGTCAATACGGCGCCGTATACTGTTCCGCCGTGGGCGGCGCGGCAGTGCTGTACGCCAATGCCGTGGAATCCGTCGAAAAGGTTTTCCGCCTGGAAGATTTTGGTATGCCTGAAGCTCTTTGGCTTATGCATATTCGGGATTTCCCGGTAATGGTCAGCATGGACGCACAGGGAAATTCTTTGTACCGGGATGTCGAAGCACAAAGCCGCAGGCAGTATCGCGGAATTTCCAAACCGTAAAACAAGATTCCGGCTTATAACGCCCTCAGATGGCTGGACTTCCTATATTTTTGTGGACACGCAGATAAGCCTTATATTAATATGAGAAACAAAAAGGAGTAAAGATGCGTGAGACAAAAAGATATTTTCCGCGGGAGTTCAAGACAGAGGCCGTGGAACT
>JAQVTR010000059.1 GCA_028699915.1 Fidelibacterota bacterium | reverse complement strand
GGGGGGGATTCGAACCCCCGGTAGCGCTATTGCACTACGACGATTTAGCAAACCGTTGCATTCAGCCGCTCTGCCACCTCTCCGTTGCTTTTGAAAAAGCCAAAAAATTTAAGACGCTAAACCCGGATTTCCAATATTTATTTAAAGGAAAAAGATCCTCTGACCCATATTTACATACTCGCCTCCTCCGCTTGTTTTTAATTGGCAATACCGCTGTTTTTTTCGTGTATTGAGCAATGCATCATGAAGCATTTTTTTCTTACGGTCTCGGGATCCTTATTTCCGCGAAAGAGAACGGAGAATCATATCTGCTTATTTTAATAAACAAACAACTATGCTGCCCTTTTTATATGTAAAGACCCCTGAAAAAGACAGAATAAAATTAGCAAATTATTCCATACTTTAGATATCTTAAACGAACCTTAACTGAATATTAATTATGATTATATAATAGTATATCTTATATTGTCCTGATTTAATGCTATGCAAAAGGAGTAAATTATGAATAAAAATGACTATGCAGAACTCACGCGAAAAGCGGAAATCCTCAAGGCCATCGCCCACCCCATTCGTTTGTCAATTCTTCGCGGATTGATCAAGAACGGCGCCACGAACGTCAACAGTCTGGAAACCGGCGTGGAAGTCCCGATGGCAACCATTTCCCAGCACCTGACTAAAATCCGTTATGCCGGCGTTATCGGTAAAAAACGCAAAGGGACCTTCATCTATTATTCGATCAAAGACAGTGAGGGCCTTGTCGACATGCTCAAAGCGTTTCTCGAAATCGAATAAACGAGCAATTCCATACGGCCAGGTAAACAATTTTAATCATTACAACAAACCGGCAATCCCGTTCCTTGAACGGGATTTTTTGATTTTATTTTGAATTGGCGTATTGTTGTAAGCGGCGTCGCGTTGTTTCAACTTTGCTTTTTCACTTCTTTGGCGTATTATAAAATAGCTATGCCATTAAGGAGAGTTAAGCGATGAAAAAGTTCAGAAGAAACAAAAAGATCGGTCTTGCGCTTGGCGGCGGAGCAGCCTTGGGTGCTGCACATATCGGCGTATTGAAAGCCTTTAAAGAGATGCAGATAGATATCGCTTGTATCAGCGGGACCAGCATCGGCGCCTTTGTTGCCGCTTTCTATGCCAACGGTATGGATTGGGAAGAAATCGGGAAAATCGCCGAAGATATTAAATGGCTGGATCTTTCCGGCATCTCTTTGTCGGGACTCGGTTTGCTTTCAAATGAAAAAATGGGAAAGCTTATTGAAGAACAATTGGGCAAACGTAACCTGGAAGAAGGAAATATTCCGATTGCACTGATTGCAACCGATATTTGCAGTGGTGAAAAGGTCGTTATGAAAACGGGCAGCGTCGCCGATGCCGTTATGGCCAGCACCTGCATTCCCGGAGTTTTTACACCGGTTGAAATCAACGGAAGAATGCTGGTGGACGGCGGGATCGTGGAAAACGTTCCAATTTCACCGTTGAAGGAAATGGGAGCCGATGTCATTATTGCCGTTGATCTGAATGCTGCAAATAAACCCCGCAAGCCCGGCAACATCGTGGAAGTGTTGTTGCGCACCTTTGACTTCCTCATTCAGTCGATAAGCATTGTGCAAAAAGAAAAGGCAGATATCCGGATCGAGCCCGATCTGTCCGAGTACAATATGGTCGAGATCAAGCAGGCCCCCGACCTGATCCTGGAGGGATATCATGCCGCAATGATCGTTTTAAGAAAAACCTTGCGGGCAAAATGATTTCTGCAAAAAACCAAAACGGGCGCAAAAGCGCCCGTTTTTTATTGATCGCATATCCGTATAAGGGGATCAGGATTCCTCTTTTTCATGATGATATTCCGCAACGATCTTCTCCTGAATATCACGCGGAACGTATTCGTAATGCGAGAATTTCTGACGGAAGAATCCGCGTCCCTGAGAAATGGAACGCAGCGTATTGGAATATTTGTAAAGATTTGCCAGGGGAACCGAGGCCCGGATGATCTGACTGTGTCCGTCGCTGTCCATGCCAAGCACTTTTCCGCGCCGCGAGGAAATATCACCCATGACATCTCCCATATATTCTTCCGGAATTTTAACCTCAATTTCATAGATCGGCTCCAAAAGGATCGGATCCGCCTTTTCAAAGGCGTCTTTGAAGGCGCCGCGACCGGCGATTTGAAAAGCGATGTCCTTTGAATCTACCGGATGCTGCTTACCGTCGTAAAAGGCCACTCTCAAATCGATTACCTTGCTGCCGCTGAGCGGACCTTCGACTGTTGCCTGATTAACGCCTTTTTCCACGGAGGGCACAAAGGAACGGTCCACATTCATACCGACAAGCTCGCTGACGAATTCAATGCCTTCTCCGCGTTCTTTGGGTTCAATCCGTAAATAGACTTCGCCGAACTGTCCCGCTCCCCCGCTCTGTTTTTTATGACGATAATGCCCTTCAGCGGTTTTCCGGATGGTTTCACGGTAGGGGATCTTCGGTTCGATCTGCTTGATTTGTATGTTATAACGCTGTTCGATCTTCTTTAAGTTGACATCCAAATGGGTTTCACCCTGACCGGAGACAATGGTCTGTTTCAGCTCCGGATCAACAGCATAACGGAAGCTGGGATCCTCCGCACAAACCTGGGCAAGGCCAACGCCGATCTTTTCGTCATCGCCTTTTGCTGATGCCTCAACGGCAACCCGGATAACCGGCTCCGGAAAAGTAATGGCGGGATATTCTATAGGCGAACGCGAGTCGCAAAGCGTATTGCAGGTATGGGTTTCTTTGAGTTTTACGGCAGTGCCGATATCACCGGCATGGATCTCGTCCAGTTCGACGCGCTGTTTGCCGATCATGCTGTAAACTCCGCCAAAACGTTCGTGGACATTCGTCTGCACATTCTTGAGATCCGCGCCCGGTTTAAGGGTTCCCGAAATAACCTTATAAAAGGACATCTCACCGATGTGCTGTTCATAGACACTTTTATACACATAGATGCTAACGGGTTCGGAGTCGCTGATCTTGCGGATCAATTTTTCTTTTGTACCCGGCTTGACGCCTTCGATCTCTGTTTTGATGTCCGGAGCCGGTGCCAGTTCCGCAAGGACTTCCATAAGACGGGTAACGCCGACATTCCGTTGCGAGGAAATGCAGAAAAGCGGAAATAAGACCCGGTTTGCAATAGCATCCTTAAGTCCCTTGTTGATCTCCTCCTCGCTCAGTTCCCCGGCTTCAAAATATTTTTCAAGCAGGGCATCGTCGGATTCCGCAACCAGCTCCACCAGCTTTTGATACAGTTCATTTGCATGGGATTGGTGCTCTGCCGGGATCTCCTCTTCCTGATAGGCGCCTTTATCGTTGAAAATTAAAAGTTTTTTCTTGAGAATGTCAATAATAGTACTGAATGCGGGACCCTCATTAACAGGAAATTGTGTTGGGAAAATACGGTCGCCCCAGCGATTCTGAAGCACTTCGACGATCTCATTAAAATGGGTATGTTCTTTATCCAGCATAGTTACGGCAATAAAAGGCGGAATGCCGCGTTCCGCCATCGCATCCCAGGCCAGCTCAGTGCCGATACCAATACCTGAAGTGGCATCCACGGTTAAGACTCCCGCATCTGCAACGTGCGCAACGGCTTTCAGTTCACCGGAAAAATCCAAATAACCCGGCGTATCCAAGAGATTCAGTTTAATATCCTTGTAATACACATGGACCAGTGAGGTACGCAGCGATATCTGGCGTTCGATCTCTTCCGGAGTATAGTCGGATGCCGTGGTCCCTTCCTGAATGGATCCCAGTCGATTGATCGCACCGGTATTTAATAAAAAGGCATCCGCCAGGATGGTCTTCCCGGTCGCCGAATGCCCCGCCAATGCAATGTTGCGAATATTTTTGGTCAAAGTTGCCATTCTATTTCCTCCATAATGGGTTGTTTGATCTATTTCAGTGCCTGCCGCACGACTTTTCCCGTAGCCGATTTCGGAAAATGGTTGGTAAATATGTATTTGTCCGGAATTTGATAACGGGGAAGTTCATTCTGCAGAAATTCCGTCAACGCGTTTTCTTCCGGTCGTTTACCGCCTTTCGGTATAATATGGGCATGGATGCTTTCCAAATTTTCGTCCAGCGCTACGCCGACAACGACAACATCCTGTACCTGCGGATGCTTGATCAGGGCCGCTTCAACCTGTTCCGGATAAACCTCAAAGCCCCGGACATGGATAATGTAGGCTTTCCGGTCTATAAAATATAAATATCCATCCAGATCCAGATATCCAAGATCTCCGGTATGGTACCAGCCTTTCTGAATATCCTTTTTAAGCAATTCCTGAAGATCCGCTGTCAGCATATTTGCCATCAGGCAAATCTCGCCAATGATGTTATCGGCTACCGCTTCGTTGCCTTTCATAACACTGAGTGATACGTTCCCGAGCGGGATGCCGATCGAGTAAGGTTTATCCGTATTGGTATTGACGGACAATAAGGGGCCGGCCTCTACCATTCCGTAAGCTTTAAAGACAGGGATCCCGTGTTTCATCGTAAATTCCTGCTGAATATTGCTTTTCAAACGTCCTCCTCCGGTCAGGACAATACGCAGGGAATCCGGCAAGACGCCCTTATCCAGATGATTCATCTCAGGGAAAAAACCCGGTTCGATTAAAAGATAGGAAGCTTGTGTTGCCTGGAGCATTGCCCCAAATTTTTCCGGATCAGGGCTATCGCCGATTGCAATGGCACAGCCCGCATTCAGCGCGGCGTTCATGACAGCGACATAAGCGAGAAAATGTGTTAGGGGATACTGCGAATAAATGACCTCCCTTGCCCGGTACATTGTGGCATGAAGAAAGTCATTGGTATTCCGGTTTATCAGGGCATTCGAATATTTGGCGTATTTTGCAGGTCCGGTAGCCGCACCGCTGTAAAACATGACCGCGGTATCGTCATCATCCGGACGGTAAGGACCGCCGAAAAGCGGTTTTTCCCTAAATCGATCAAAACCGGCGGATTTTTCGTAGGTACAGGGACCGACACCCACAAAGATCTCGCAACTGTTCAGAATGTTGGTTGCACTGATCACGTCGTTTTCACATTCGGCCTCATAAATAACCGCGCTGGCACTGCTGTCGTCGATAATATAACGTAAAGCCAGCGATTTATAATGGATATTGACCGGGATCATCATGGCTTCCAAGCGGGAAAGCGCCAGCCAGGTGTAGATCATTTCGGGAATATTGGGAAGCATTACCACTACGCGGGTGTCTTTTTTTATCCCTAAATGGTACAAATAATTTGCAAGCCGCAACGATGCGTCAAAAACCTCGCGGTAAGTATATGTTTTGACGCCGTGATACAAAAAAATCTCATCGGGCGTTTTCTGAACCTGTTTAAAAAATGTCGAATAATTTGAAACGATATTATCACTCCTCAGCCAAATATACAAGCAAGCCGGATAATGTAATCAGAATATCCTGTCTAGTCAAGATTTTGATATGAAACTTCGCTATTTTATCCTACATTTTTTGATGGATCCGAAATACCTCAAATCGATTCTCCTGATGACCGTATCCTCACTCTCCTTTGCCCTTATGTCGCTGATGGTCCGCCTTGCCGGCGATCTGCCGCTCTTTGAAAAAGTCCTGTTCCGCAACCTTTTCAGCCTGCTGATCGCAATTCTGATCATTCTAAAAGAAAAAGGCTCTTTTTCCGGAAAAAAAGAAAATCGCAAATACTTGATATTAAGAGGATTAAGCGGACTTGGCGGTGTAATGCTATATTTTTACAGCCTCAGCCATCTGAATCTCAGCGATGCCACCATGCTGAACAAGATGTCACCTTTTTTTGTCATTATTTTTGCATCCCTTTTTCTCAAAGAGCGTATGAACCGCTATCAGATCGCAGGGATCTGCGTTGCCTTTTTAGCATCGCTGCTTATTATCAAACCGCATTTTGACCTGACCCTGCTTCCCTCGCTTCTCGGACTGGGATCCGCTTTTTTTGCGGGCTTTGCCTATACCGTCATTCGTCTGCTGAAACTGCGCGGTGAATCTTCCGGAACGATTGTATTTTACTTTTCCCTGGTTTCTTTCATTATTGTATTGCCCCTGGCCCTGATCAATTATACGCCCCCTTCCGCCCTTCAATGGCTTTATCTTCTCGGCATCGGCTTTTTTGCCGCCTTCGGGCAGCTTTTTATGACCCAGGCCTATTTCTATGCACGTGCTTCGGATATCGCACCCTACAAATATCTGCATGTTCTGTTTGCGGCGCTGATCGGACTCCTTTTCCTCGGTGAAAGCATGGATATCCTGAGCATTGTGGGCAGCGGCATTATTATCCTGGTCTTTATCTATCTGTATAAAAAACGCTGCGTTTAGATCCGGCAGCGAATCGCTAAAGTCGCCGTTTATTCTTCGCGTTTGAAATTTTTGCGGATGCTTCCGAATGCGCCTTCTGACTTCAGGATATCTCCGGCCTTTTCTTCGCCTCTTTACTTGGCCGCCGCTTTACTAGGGCAATAGTTCCTTATACACATCACGCACATAGGTATCCAGCCATTCGTAGTAAGCTTGGATCGATGCGGGATCGGGTTTCTCCTTCACTTCCTGAAAACGCCCGATGATCTCCGTTTCCCTTTTTTCCACGATCTGCAGATAGCCGTCTTTTTTCCGGTTCAGCAGTTTCGCTGCATCAATATAGTTTTCATGGTCGTCATTTTCCAGCGGGAACAGATCCTGCTTCAGTTTTAAGGCGGCTTCCGCCATAAATGGAAGCTCTCCCGGCGGAGCGCTGATGACTTTCGGCAAAACTTCCCGGGATGCAAAGAAAACCGGAACGCTCATAGCGGTCAGAGGGAATCCCATCACGGTCCAGAGAACGGAATTTTCCGGGTCCTCGTCCGGACGCACTCCCTGCATCACGCAAACGGAGGCACTCCAGTAGCGGGTTATATAATCCTGAAACGCTAAAAGATGCCGATCTTCGCGGTTCTTTGGAAGGCGCATGTTGCCGATATGGTTTTTCATTACTCCGTGATTCAGGTTTCTTGTGCCATGTTTAAGAATAAATTCCGGCGTAAACGCATCCCTGCCCTCAAAAAGCGCGGTCGTGGCATCATAGCGGATATAGCCCTGACCCTTATCTGTCTTCCCTGCCACGGAAAAATTTGTACGGATCAGATAGCCCGCAGGTGCGGTTTCCGGATCATTGACATCGTATTTGACATATTGGTCATAACCGGTTTCAAAAAATGCGGCGTTGCCATCGGCATCGATCACGCCAAAATTCGCCGCCAGTCCCCATTGCCCCGAAGACACCTGCAACAATACTTCAAAATCGTTGACGCTTGCGCATGTCTCCAGTGCCAGACGCATAAAGCGTCCCTCGCTGTCTTCCTCCAGTTCTTTGGGAATGGATTCGTTGATATTATAGGATGCGGTGTTCATGATTGCAAAACCGCTTTCATTCATGCCCATCCATATGTCCCGGTTCTGCGTGTCGCTGACATTGGAGACCCCCATAAAAGCGTAGCCCTTTTCGGCAATGTAGACGAGCTTATTCTCCAGCGATCCGGTATCGCGATGTTTCCAGAGCAGCGGCCTGCCGTCGGGAGTGGCTTTCCCGCTGATCACCGCGGAGGTACAGGCAAGCAAAGTCGTAAAGGATAAGAGGAACATTATCATCAATCGTTTCATCCGAACACCTTTCTTTTTATATCTATGGCCGATACGGGACAGACTTCATGACAACAGTAGCAGCGTATGCAGTTGGGATCATGAATCGTGATCTTTCCGTCCCGGACTTTCAGGGCTTCCGCCTTGCACATCTGCACGCATTTCTGGCATAGAATGCAGCGGTCGTGGTCAAATACCGGCCGCCGGTCGAAGCGGCGGCGCAGTTGTTCAAAGCGTACACCCATGTAAACGAAATTGTATTTGCGTTCTATGGCAATACGTTTAAAATTTTTAACCCGAAAATCCTTCAGAACTCCCCCCTCCAGAATAATGTCTCCGATATCCTTCAGCTGAATACCGCGTTGCAGCGCATTTGCCAGAATGGGAATATCCAACGGATCATATCCGATGATCTGTGCCATGCTGACATCCAGCGCAACACTATTTGTAGAAGCCAGCAAAAGTCCCAGGTGCCTGGGCTGTCCGTTCTGGGGCCCCGCCCCCTCCATCGCGATCACGGCATCCATAACGGCAAAATCGGGCTTGACAATATTCAGGAGGTCCACCACCATGGCCGCAAAGACCTGGCGATTGGGGTATTTTGCGTGCATCATGGCTTTGCTGAAGCCGGGAATCAGTCCAAATAGATTCTTGACGGCGCCGGTATAATAAGCAAACTCGTGCGTTTTGCATTTTGCTAAGGAAAAAACATAATCCACTTCTTTCAGGATCCCGGCCAGACGAAATCCTTTACAGGAAAAGGAATCTTCTATAAAATCGATCCAGGGGATCTTCAGTTCCCGGCAGACCTGTTGAATCCCGCAGCCTTTCGCAGCGAAGAGCGGATTATGGATAGCCGGAGAATCGCCTGCAAGGACAAGGGCACCCCGTTCAAGCAGGTAGTACGCCACCGCACGGAATACCGACGGATGGGTGGTTACCGCCCGTTCCGGAGGAACATCCGCCAGAATATTCGGTTTTAGCAGGATCTTTTTTCCCTTTGGATCGGGACCGCCGGCAGCCGTATACATTTCCGATACAGCCTGCAGGAGCTGATCGTCCCGATAACGCTCAACCCGGCGGACGGAGACCTTGTTGGAGATATCCGGTTCGGAACGATTCATTTACTTCAGGTTCTCCGGATTGAGTTTTTCGAGTTCCGGCAAGACAAAGCGGCCGTTCATTCGGACCAGGACAAAAAGTCGACGCCTTCGTGATGCTTCATCACTTTGTAAAATGGATCCATCCGATAG
>JAQVTR010000058.1 GCA_028699915.1 Fidelibacterota bacterium | reverse complement strand
GCAGCACGGATTTCAGAACTATGTCAAGCCTTATGCGGGTTATCATGTTCTTCTGAACATTCAGAAAGAACTCCGGAAACCCTGTCCGGATACGGAATTTGTTCAGACCTTGCGGGATCGCCATGAGGTCATTGTCACACCCGGTAGCCGTTTTGGGGCAGCTGCTGAAGGCTATATCCGCATTTCCTTTGCTACCGATGAAGCCAATATCCAGCGCGGCGTTGCGGAGATCCGTGCCTGTGTTGACGAATATAATCTTTAGAACAATGGAAAATTTTATGAAACGCAGCTTGTTTATTCCTCTGGTTTTCTTGTTTTTTCTTTCCGTTTTATTTGCTGGAACGGACTTGCAGTTCGCAGAACTTGGCGATCTGCATCTGGAAAACGGCCAATCGATTCTGGATTTCAGGGCCGGATATCGCATTTACGGATCGATTGATCCCGATAGTTCCAACATCATACTCTATCCCAGTTGGTTCGGAGGAACATCGGAACATATCGGTGCGCTGATCCGCATCCACGCCTTTATTGATACGGCCCGGTTTGCAGTCCTTGCCTTTGACGCTCCGGGGAACGGAGTCTCGACCTCGCCTTCGAACAGCCGTTTTCAGCCCGGAGCCGCATTCCCCGGGATCAGCATTGCAGACATGGCCGCCGCAGCCCGGCTGCTGCTGAAAAAACTTCATATCGACCGCCTTTACGCCATTGTCGGCGGTTCCATGGGCGGTATGCAGGCTTTTGAATTCATTACAGCTTATCCCGATATGGCCGCAAAGGCGGTTATTTACGTTGCCACTCCGCAAACAACGGCTTACGATCTCCTGCGCTGGGAAGCCGCCCGGAGGACCATTGAACTTGGAAGGACCTACGCCATTCCGGAATCCGAATACATGCTGCCGCTACAGATCACGCAGGCGCTGAACGGAAAATCTCCCGCCTTTTTTGCATGCGAAATGCCACGGGAAGAAGTCCCGGATTTCCTGACTAGTTACGAGGAATACCGGCCCGGGAACTTTTCAGCCGATAATTTTTACTGCCAGTCCGGAGCCATTATCCGACACGACATCAGCCGTCATCAGGGTGGCGATCTGAAAAAGACAGCTGCCGGTATCCGTAGCCGGCTCCTGCTTATTGTCAATAAGCAGGATCATCTCGTCGCTCCCTGGCCGGCCATCGATTTTGCCGGGATCAGCGGCGCAAAACTGCTCGTTCTTGATAATAATCGCGGACATCTCGGTATTACGTACGAGATCGGTAAGGTCCGGAAAACGATCGACCGCTTTCTCCGGCAGCGCCAAACACATGCAAAATGACAGGGATGCCATTATGAAAACACTGCAGATCAATGACCCCGCACCGGATTTCCGGCTTAAAGGTCCGGAAGGACAAGAACATCGCCTGGAGGATTTCCGGGGAAAATTCCTTGTCCTGTATTTTTATCCCAAAGACGACACTCCCGGCTGCACGAAAGAAGCCTGCAGTTTCCGTGACGATTACCGGGACTATACCGAAAACGGCATTGCCATCGTCGGCATCAGCGCAGACAGCCCGGAGTCCCACCGGCGTTTTGCAAAAAAACACGATCTGCCTTTTATTCTGCTTTCCGATCCGGAAAAAGAAACGCTCGAAGCTTATGGCGCCTGGGGAGAAAAAAGCATGTATGGGAAAAGGTATATGGGCGTAATCCGCAAAACTTTTCTTATCGATAAGAACGGACGGATCCTGAAGATCTATCCCAAGGTGCGGGTTGAAGGTCATTCGGAAGATATTCTGAAAAGTTTCGGTATAAAATAACAGCCCTGATTCCGGCTGTATTCTTTTGAGATTCGCATCCCCGTTCTGCAGACTGCAGATCGCCTTATCTTAATCGCCTTCAAATTCGATCTGCTGCGTGATCAGATCGATCTCTTTTTTAAAACCGTTATCTTCACGGCATCGCCTGCCGATTTCCCGGACTCCGTAAATAATGGTGGTGTGATCTCTCCCTCCCAGTCGCAGTCCGATCGTTTTCAGAGAGGCGTCGCAGAGATTGCGGCATAGATACATCATTACCTGGCGTGCCTGTGCGACTTCCTTACGCCGTCCTTTCCCGATGATCTCATTGGGTGTCACCTTGTAATACTTGGTCACGACATTTTGTACGGTATCAATGGAAATGATCCGGTTGCGTTTGACGCCCTTGATATCCATCAGCACGGATTTTGCAAGCCCCAGGCTGATGTCGGTGTGACTCAGTGAGCTGCGGGCCAGGATCGTGGTCAGCGCACCCTCCAGTTCGCGGATATTCGAACTGATGTTTTGCGCAACAAACTCGATGACTTCGTAAGGAATATCCAGATTTTCGATCAGCACCTTATGCTGAAGGATGGCAATGCGCGATTCCAGGTCGGGTGCCTGAACATCAACCATTAATCCGGAAAGAAAACGGGACACAAGACGCTCTTCCAAACCCTCTAACTCCTTCGGGGGCCGGTCCGAAGTGATAACAATTTGTTTATCACGCTGGAGTAAGTCATTAAAAATGTGAAAGAACTGCTCCTGTGTCCCTTCTCTTGATCGCAGGAACTGTACATCGTCCACCAAAAGGATGTCTGCCTGCTTGTACAACAAACTAAAGTCATTCTTGCTGTTGTTTTTAATTGCATCGATAAAGTCACGCATAAACGTATCAATGGAAACGTACATCACCCGGCTGTAGGGATCGCGGACACGAACCCGGTTCCCGATCGCCTGAAGCAAATGCGTCTTTCCCAGCCCGGTGCCGCCGTAGATAAAAAGCGGATTGTAGGAACGGCCCGGATTTTCCGATACCGAAGATGCCGCAACTTTGGCAAACTGGTTGTGCGGGCCTTCAACAAACTCCTCAAAAGTATAACGGCTGTTGAAGGTTGAATAGTAATCCTCCGTCATTGCCTTTCTTAGCGGCGCCGTAACAGGGGCTGCTGCGCTTTCAACGGCTTTAGCCTCGATCTTCTCGGTCTGCGGCTGCAGATTGCGGTTGATGACAAACTGTACTTTCCGGTTTGAGGGAAAATACTTTTCAATGATCGGCGCAAGCGTTTTCCAGTAATTGTATTCAATGAACTCGATATGAAATTTGTTCGGTGCCGCCAGGGTCAGAATATCATTCTCGTCGGAACAGTATTGCAGGGGAATAAACCAGGAAGAAAAACTTTGCGGGTTCAATTCCCCTTCTAAATCCCTCAAGCATGCGCTCCATTGCATTTCCCCCTTTGTCCCATCCCTTCCCGGGCTATAGTTATCCACACGACTTTCCATAGTTATCCACATTTTACCCACATACAATACACAACAGCAGAACCTACACTAAATGCTAATTATCAAATACTTATATCGCATATCCTCTGCGTTTCTGAAAATATTAACTCTGATACACTTGCTTTCTGTTAGTCTTGTCCACATATTATCCACATTTATGGCGTGCTTTAACTTAAGTTATTTTGTAATAATTTCCAAGAAAATATTTAACTATTTTTTATTTTTATTTCGCCTTCTCCGGGGGTTTCTGCGGCATATTTATGATTTCCGTCACATTATTAAAGTCCCTGTTCAGTCCGAATGCGTGCTTTTCCGCCGTGATTTTTCGTAGTATATTATACCGTAACGCTCATGGAGGAAGTAATATGAACCGGAATATCCGTTTGTCTGAAAACATCTATTATGTCGGCGTCAACGACCGGCGCACGCATCTGTTTGAAAATCTCTGGCCGCTTGAGCATGGTGTCAGTTATAACGCCTATCTGATCAAAGACCAAAAAAACGTGCTGATCGATACCGTCGAAATCGCCAAAACCGATCATCTCATTCGGGAACTGCGCGCCATTCTGGGAAAAGAAGCGCTGCACTATTTGGTCGTCAACCATACCGAACCCGACCACTCGGGCGCCCTTAATGCGCTATTGAAGGAATGGCCCGAACTCTGTGTTGTCGGGAATAAGGTCACTTTCCGTTTTCTTGACGGTTTTTACGGAACGGCCCCCCGCAAAATGGCTGTAGAACACGGCGATATTCTAGATACGGGGAAACACCGGCTGCGTTTTTATTCCACGCCGATGATTCACTGGCCGGAAACAATGATGAGCTTTGAGGAAAGTGGGGGCATCCTTTTTTCCGGCGATGCTTTTGGCAGTTTCAAGACCCTGGACGGCGGGATCTTCGACGATGAGATCGATGTGCGGGACTATGAAGACGAAATGCGCCGCTACTACTCCAATATTGTCGGTAAATACGGAAAAAACGTTCAGCGCGCTTTTAATCTGCTTGCGGATCTGCCTGTCAAGATGGTGGCATCTACCCATGGACCGGTTTTCCGCAAGGATCCGGACTGGGTGCTTTCGCGCTATGCCCGCTGGAGCCGCGAGGAGACTAAAGCGGGAGTGGTGCTGGTCTATGGCTCCATGTACGGACATACGGAGGAAATGGCAGACTTTACGGCGCGCTGCCTCAAAGCGGCCGGCGTTCCCCGCGTTCTTGTCTATGATGCATCAAAAACGCATCCTTCATATATACTGAGCTCGGTTTGGGAGTATAACGGCCTTGTGCTGGCGTCCCCCGCCTATAACAACGAACTGTTCCCCTCTGTGAAAAATGTGATCGAGAAGTTTATTGAGCGCAAAATGGCACATCGTTTCGTTGCCCTGATGGGGATCTCCACCTGGAGCGGCGGCGGAGTAAAGGGACTGAACCAGCTGGTAGAAACACTGGGGTGGGAAATCGTCGGCGAACCGCATGAAGCCAAATATGCCGCCGGGCAGGAAGATCTTGAAAAATGCCGTACGCTTGCGGAAAAGCTGGCCGAACGGGTTTTAAATTGCTGATCATTTCTTTATAATGTCTGTATGAAATAAAAGGGAACCGCTCCCCGGTGTCCTTTTTCTTATTCCGGGCGCTTTCCGTTCTATCGCACCTGTTTTCCCGTTTAGCGGTTTCTCCCGTAATTTCAGAGCAAATCAAAAAAGCCCCGTCATTCTGATAACGGGGCTTAATGTGTATCGGCGGATGGCGGTTTAGCGCCGGCGATATCCGTAGTCACGCTGATTGCGCGGCAGTTTATCGTAATAGCATTTCGCCCTGTAGCTGCGCGAGGAGCGTTCATTCCTCATATTCGGGCCGTCTCCGCGGCCGCCGAATTGATGATGGCGTCCCGTTTGCAGATATTTTTCCTCTCCGAGGGTATTCCTGACTGCAAGACGGTGTGCAACGCTTTCCCGATTGAGTCGTGTACGAAGCGAACTGAGCTTGTCAACGGCAGCATCCAGTTCTTTCCCGGATTTTCCGGCGGCGATCATTTGATCGATCTCCATGTTCAGCACGCGGATTTCGGCGCGGAGGGGCGCTGCCGTTTTTTCAAAATCGAGTTTTGCCTGATAAAGCTGTTTCTGCTCGTCGGCACTTAACAGCATCGCTCCCGTATACATGCCCATACCCGGCCGGCTTGTCATCGGTATGTCCTGGCGATTCTTCCCGCTCCAGGCCAATGCGGTCCCTGCAATCAAGAGAAAGATCAGGGCTACGGTGCTTTTGTGTTTCATGTTTATCTCCTTTTTTTATTTTTTGCGCTGTTTTTTGCCCGGAGCGCCATTGCCATAGCGGTCCTTCAGTTCCCGGGACAATTCATCCCGGAAGTGGTGATCAAAAAAGATGAAGCGTACAATCTGCTCGGCGCTGAGAAATTGTTCCAGGTCCGAATAAAAAGCGGTGTCCAGCGCGATCTCTTCGAGAGACAGCTTTTTAACCTCGTCTCTGTACCGCTTAAGATCCGTCGTCTTAATGCCCGTTTCTTTGTACGCTTCTTTACTCAACATGGCCATTTTATAATGGATCTGCCGTTTCTGGTCCTGATAGCTTCGATGCAGCGGAAAAAAGCGCTCGGCCTGTTCTTCGCTGAGCGACAGGTCTTCGGTCAGGCGAAAGACCATAAACTGGTAATATGCCGGCCGGGAATGATCATTGTCCTGCATCCATCCTTTCGCGGATACGGATACTGCCAGAAGCATACCCAACAATAATAGTGCTGTCTTTTTCATTTCATTCTCCTGTGGGATCCCTTAAAACAGATTTCCCAGTTCTTCGATATATTCGTAGCTTGCAAGATACTCGATGATATTCTCATTGCTGATCTCCGGTTCCGGCATGATCTCGGCGTTAGAGATCAGGAACAGTTCATTGTCGGGAATGGCAGCCAGCGGCGAGGAAGTAAATCCCGTTCCATTCCGGAAAAGCGAAAAGAAGACCAGCAGCAGAACGGCGGCGGCAGCCAGAGTCCGTCTGCCGATGACAAAAAGATCATGCCGGCGCATGCCGCTGCGGATACGCCGGTAACTTTCCCGGCGCAAGCTTTCCGGAATTCGCGCAGTTCTTGTCTCGGCAAGTTTTTTAAAAACGAAAAACAGCCTGTTGCATTCCGTGCAATGTTTCAGGTGTTCGGCGGCCTGCGGATAACCCGAAAGGTTCTCCAGCATTTCCGGAAAACATTCCTGTACATGTTCACATTTCATTTTTCACGACCTGTTGTAATTTTTTTACGGCTTTATGGTAGAGAACTTTTGCACTGTTTTCCGTTGTTTTTAGCCGTTCTGCCGTTTCGCGGAAAGAAAGTTTTTCATAGATCCGCGCTTCCAGCACCCGGCGCTCCATCGGAGAAAGGTGTTCCAGCCATTCGGATTGAAGGCTTTTCGGTTCGGCGCTTTCCTCTTCGGCTCCATGCTCATACTCGCGGAATTCATCCCAGCGTCTCATCCGGTTACGGCTGACAAAATTGAGCGCATGATTGTTTGCTATGCTGTGCAGCCATCCGTAGGGAGACGCTTCACCGCGAAAGGTGCCGCGTTTCCGGTAAGCCTTCAGAAACACTTCCTGCGTGCAGTCCAGGGCATCGTCCTCGTTCCCGACAATGTGAAAGATCACGGTGTAGATCCGGTCATGGTAATCTTTAATCCAAGTTTCAAATTCTTTCTTTTTTACCATGTCCTGACCTGTTACTCACCTATAAGACCCTGAACACTGTAAAACGTTAACGATTTTTTACTATTTTTATTCGGAGGAAGGAAGTTTTTTGCTGGCGCGTGCGCCCATATCCCGGATCTCGTTGGCGCGGCTGATAAGATTTCCGCGGCCGCTGCTGAGTTTGTTGACGGCCGCATCGTAGGTCCGCCGCGTAATATCCAACTGTTTTCCGATCTTTTCGATATCTTCGTAGAAAGCGACAAACTTATCGTAAAGCGCCCCGCTTTTCAACGCAATATCCAGCGCATTTTTAGCCTGATTTTCCTGCTGCCAGATAAAGGAAACCGTGCGCAGTGAAGCCAGCAGGGAGGATGGCCCGATGATGATAACATTCTTTTTGATGGCATACTGATACAATGACATATCGTTTTCCATCACCGTGGCAAAGACGCCTTCCACCGGAATGAACATGAACACATAATCCGGAGAGAACACATTCTTCAGATTCTGATAATGTTTTTCATGCAGTCCGTCGACATGCCGTTTCATCGAGAGCATCAGCGCCTTGCGGTATTGCTGCATTTCCGTTTCATCGTCCGTATGAAGGTATTTATTGTAGTCGATAAATGAGACCTTGGAATCAATGATCAGGTGCTTTCCTTCCGGAAGTTTGATCAGAACATCCGGCTGAAGGCGGCCGCCTTCCTCGCTGACAGAGAACTGCGTTTCGTATTCGATCCCTTTCCGCAGTCCCGACATTTCCAGAAGCCTGGATAAGATCAGCTCCCCCCAGTTCCCCTGTTTTTTCACATCCCCTTTCAGCGCCCGGGTAAGATTGCTGGTTTCTTCGGTAATTGTCTGGTTCAATTTCTGCAGATCTTCGATCTTTGTGCTCAGTACCGTCATCCGGTCCGCGGTTCCGCTGTTCAGTTCCTCGACCTTTTTCCGGAATTGCTCCAGATCTTTGCCAATGGGCTCCAGCACCATTTTGATCTTGTCCGTGCTTTTCCTGTCTTTTTCGTCAAAAATGCGGTTAGCCAGGTTTTCAAAGCGCTCGCTTAAGGCCTTCTGCAGCTGTTCGCTCTGTTCTGCGTTTTGTTTTAAAAGTCCGTTTTCCGTTTCAACGCGGATCAGCTGTGCGGATTTTTCCGCAAGTTCGCGGTTCAGCTCCATGTTTCTGGTCACATATTTTTTTCGTAAGAATAAAAAAACAATCCCCAAGATCAATGCGCCCAGCAAACAACCGGCAATCAAATACATATATTCCATATTGACCTCTATTCGTTCTTTTTCTGCGGTCCCTAACGTTTGCTTAATGCAGAAAGGCGTTTTTTGCAGCGCTTGATCATTTCGTAGCTGGCTCTGTCTTCGCCAACCTGCAAAAAACAGCGAATGGCTTCCGGCCACTCTTTCCGGGAAAAATAAGCGAGTCCTTCTTCATAATGGCGCTTCCGGTGCAGATCCTCTTTGCTGTGTTCGCCATAGCGCGCAAGAACCTCGTAAATGGCGAGCGGCTTCTTAGGATTGCCTTCAATACTTATCGCATCCATCTCCCGGGTCAGGACCTTTTCCTGAATATACGCATTCGTAGCGTTGTCAATCAAGATATTCGTATGATAAAACTTGCATTTTTTCTGCAAGCGCGAGGCCAGACTTACAGACAGACCCATTACATTGTACTCAAACTTCTTAAAATATTCCATCATGGTTGCGTACATTTTTCCCGTACAGATCCCGACGCATGCCGAAAGCGGGATATCGGATGCTCCGATTCTTACGGGATTCATTTCGCGGATCAGTTTTTGCGCTTCAATCGCGCAATTCACCGCCAGTTCCGCATGGCCGGCGCTGCTTTCTTTATCGTGCCCAAAAACCGCCATAACGGCATCCCCCTGTATCTGGCAGATAAAACCGTTGTGATCCTCAACACACTTGATCACCGGGAGTAAAACTTTCTTCATAAACTCATAGGTCCCCCGCGGACGCAGCTTAGCCGATATCCCCAGCGAATTTTCAATATCAAGGAACATTGCCGTTCCTGCAATTTCGCCAAAATAGAAGGTATCGATCTCCGGAATCTCTTCCGGACTCAGCACTCGGTCGGATGTTTCTCCTTTCATTTCTTCAATCCCTTTTTTGTTTTATGTTCTTAGGTTTGTTGCCCATCAAATTCAAGTATGCCAAAACTTTCCGGCTGGTGAAAAATCAATATGTCAAGCGCTTGCCAGGACCCCCAGTGGGGATGGGATGTCTTATCTCCGCATTTGTAGAAATTCGCCCTCCATCGCGAACCCGGCAGGGCCG